>JAHAYH010000108.1 GCA_018384745.1 Caryophanon sp.
ATCGACACCTGGTACGAAGGTGCCGAGGAACTCGGCCCCATCGCCGTGGAGCCCTACGACTCCGTCACCACCCAAGGCAAGGCCTACCGCCAGCCAAAGCAAAAGCAGGACTTCTACACCCTGCTAGACCACTGGCTGCTGAAAGACCAGGTGCCGTCCGTGGAGCAGCAGCACTTTGTGATGGCCGTGCTCATCCGTGGCGGTGTGTTTGGCGATGCCAGCTAACGCGCGAGGCCCCATGACCACGCACTACATCGACATCACCCTGCTGCCCGACCCCGAGTTCAGCCACGCCCACCTGCTGGGCGCGCTGCTGGCCAAGCTGCACCGGGCGCTGGTGCAGCACGGCGCGGGCGACATTGGCACCAGCTTTCCACAGCATGTGAATGCGCCCCTGTCTAAACGCACCTTGGGCAGCGTGCTGCGGCTGCACGGCCCCCAGCACGCCTTGGAGGCACTGATGGCACAAGACTGGCTGCGCGGCATGCGCGACCATGTGGCGCTCACGCCGCTGGCCGCCGCACCGCCCAACGCGCCGCACCGCCTGGTGCTGCGCCGCCAGTTCAAAACCAATGCCGAACGCCTGCGCCGCCGTCGTATGCAGCGCAAGGGCGAAACCGCTGCGCAGGCCCAGGCAGCCATCCCCGACAGCGTGGAACGCCGCCCCGACCTGCCCTACGCCCACCTGCGCAGTAGCAGCACCGGCCAACCGTTTTGCCTGTTCATCGCCCACGGCCCCCAGCTGGCCACCGCCGTGGTGGGGCACTTCAACACCTACGGCCTAGGCCCCCACGCCAGCATCCCCTGGTTTTGACCCTTTTTTTACGTTAAAAATTAAATCTTTAAAAATCAAAAGGTTACGGTTTGTCCTAAAAATTAGGGCAAACCATCTTCTGCCGCATTTGTTCTTTAAAAATCAACAGATTGCAAAGCTATACTTGCAGTTCACTGCCGAATAGGCAGCTCAGAAAAGGAGGTCAAAAGCTGAAAAGCCATCGCAAAAGTTCACTGCCGAATAGGCAGCTCAGAAAAACATGGGGCTTTTTGAAGAGGCCGCGATCGTGTTCACTGCCGAATAGGCAGCTCAGAAAATAAGGAACTTCAAAATGATCTCAATTGAAACGTTCACTGCCGAATAGGCAGCTCAGAAAATTTCGCTGTACGTTGGCCTATCGAACGTATCGTTCACTGCCGAATAGGCAGCTCAGAAATGCCGCAGTTTTCGTATGAAGCCGAGGTATTGGTTCACTGCCGAATAGGCAGCTCAGAAAGCAAGAGCGGCGAGATCATCCCCGAGCGCCCTGTTCACTGCCGAATAGGCAGCTCAGAAAACCCGGGCCACCTGGCCCCACTGGCCCCACTGGTTCACTGCCGAATAGGCAGCTCAGAAATCGATGTAGGCCAGTGCGCCTTTGCGCAGGTAGTTCACTGCCGAATAGGCAGCTCAGAAAAACCACATCCAGATAACCCTGCTCAACGAACTGTTCACTGCCGAATAGGCAGCTCAGAAATAGTGTTTTCTCCAGTTGGCAAAAGGTGGTTTGTTCACTGCCGAATAGGCAGCTCAGAAAATCCGCCCCGCTATCTTGCAAAAAGGGGAGCGGTTCACTGCCGAATAGGCAGCTCAGAAACTACTAAACGTCCTGATTGCCCTTGACCAACTGTTCACTGCCGAATAGGCAGCTCAGAAAAGCGCCACCCTGAGACACGACAGCGGTATTACGTTCACTGCCGAATAGGCAGCTCAGAAAATGCAGCAGCTGCAGCAGCGATGCGCGGATGAGTTCACTGCCGAATAGGCAGCTCAGAAAAGCACGTCCTGGCGCACCAGCGGTTGGCCTTCGTTCACTGCCGAATAGGCAGCTCAGAAAAGAAAAAGCGCCAGGCGCGAGGCGATCAAGTCGTTCACTGCCGAATAGGCAGCTCAGAAAGTCAATGTCAGCTTTGTGCGGGCGCAAGACATGTTCACTGCCGAATAGGCAGCTCAGAAACGAGGAAAGGCGCAGGCATGAAAGCACTGATAGGTTCACTGCCGAATAGGCAGCTCAGAAATGGGCGCTTGATTACCAGGTTAGCGATCTCTTGTTCACTGCCGAATAGGCAGCTCAGAAATCCAGGGCGTTTTGGAGGGCCATCATGGAAATGTTCACTGCCGAATAGGCAGCTCAGAAAAACACGATGTCGGCATCCAATCGGCCTACGGTGTTCACTGCCGAATAGGCAGCTCAGAAAAACACGCCATCATCGCCATCGCCCTCTTCGTCGTTCACTGCCGAATAGGCAGCTCAGAAAACCCCGAGACGGCCGAAGCCATTAAATCCGCTGTTCACTGCCGAATAGGCAGCTCAGAAACTGCGGCCTCGGCCAGCAAGTGCCGGTACATCGTTCACTGCCGAATAGGCAGCTCAGAAATCCGCCGTCCGACTTCTACGACGAGATTCAAGGTTCACTGCCGAATAGGCAGCTCAGAAACGCCCAGGCATCGAGGGCTGCCACGCTGCCTTGTTCACTGCCGAATAGGCAGCTCAGAAAAAAAATGGCAAGATTTGCCTGATGGCTCAATGTTCACTGCCGAATAGGCAGCTCAGAAAATGCCGATTGTGCAGGCGCAG
>JAHAYH010000131.1 GCA_018384745.1 Caryophanon sp.
TTTGGAAAGTTGTTCAAGGAAATCAAGGCAGAGTTAAAACTAGATGATGTTGAAGAGGGTAACCTTGTTCAGACTGGAGTAGAAGAAAATTCTGAAAGTACTGGTCGAGAAATTATTGCATTTTGGAATTGGGGTAGAAAAAATTATTTTGTGAGATAACTAAAAAAGCAGACGTAAAGTCTGTTTTTTTATTAGGGGTTTGGGGATTTCCCCAAGAATATATTTTATCAGGAAGTGGTAAACTTCCTAGTAAGTGGCTATCCACTTGCTAATCTTGCCGGAGTGAAAGATTGTGATAAAATATAAAAAAAGCACAGGTGGGAAACTTACTGGTAAGTTGTCCCACACGTGCTAATCTTGCCGGAAGAAAACAAGGGGGTAAAGAAGATGTATGAAGCAGCAGGTATCGGAAAAACAATGTTGGAGGTTTCTAAAGAGTTAGGTGTATCTAAAGATGTGGTAAAATACCACCAACGAAAAATGAATTCTAACGAAACTTTCAAAGCAGGTGGAAAAATATATATCACACCTGCAGGAGAGGAAAAAATCAAAAATGGTTTGCGAAAAGATAAAGAGTTTTACTCTGTCACATTTGAGAGCAAACTAATCAGTCAAATAGACAAGCTGAACTCTAATCAATGGCATCACGAATGGAAGTTGGAAGATTTAGCTAAAAAAATAGACAGTATCGACAAAAAACTTGACCAGGTCTTAAAAGCTCTCAGAGACCCCTGGAGCTCGTAAGAGCTCATTAGCGGGTAAATTATCCCTTTTGAGGGATAAGAGGGCATAGCCCTGCCTAAAACGTCACAGAAACGATTTTAAGCCCTTTTTTAGCTCGATAAAGAAAATCTAAGGGAAATCATCGAAATTCATCAGAACACGCCAGTGCGTCCTTCTATGAGCTTCTGGGGGGCTCTAAGCGATTTATGCCGTGAAAGCTATTTGACAATAAGCTAGGTCAGAATAGACTGGAGGGGGTGGCTCGTCAGGGCGAAGACCTAGCGGGACAGCACCGTAGGGAAATGGCGACCTAGGTTACTTGTTGTCAAATAGACCATGGAATAAAGTAAGCGGGCAAGAAGCTCTTGAAGAAGTTGGCGAGTCAGAACAGTCATGATATAATTTAAAGGCTGAAGCAAAACCTTCCGCAAGTCTATGCGAAAGGGGGTGGAGCGAGTGCATTACATTTTCGACGTCTTACTTGCTATTGTGGCAGAAGTAACGGCACATTACATTTGCAAGTGGCTAGATAGCAAGGACAAACGCTGAAGCTAGCCCAACACCGACAAAAAGCCCCTAGGGAACTGGCATTCCTTAGGGGCTTCGGTGTGCTTGTGCACTACATTTTCGTAAGCTCATTATAACATGAGTTGGGAAACTGTGTCAAAAGTGCTATAATCTCATTGAGGCACCTCAGCGATACGGTCGGTGGTGTGAATCTCATTTATCGTAGGGCGACTGGAAACGGATAGCTCAAAGGGCACGTTTATGTGTCGGGTGCGGGACTGCCTTCAGCTTCGGGCTGTAAAGACCCCAAATAAATTTTGAATGAGATTGACCCGTTAGGGTCTTTTTTGTGTCTTCGTAGGTGAATTTTGAGCGGAGCGAAAAAGAGGGCTGAAAAGCCCTTAAAAACCCTTGTGAAACAAGGGTTTTTTCTTATCTTGATACATATAGCAATAACGTCATTTTTATTTTGGGGTTTCGGAGGGTACTCAAACCCTTGATATAATGCGGTTTTTAGGGTACAAAAAAGCCCTTGCAATTTAATAAAATAAAGTTTATAATTTAGGTGTTCAATCAAAATAATAAACTTAGGAGAATTGCAGGGACTTTTTTATATATTCAAAAAAATTTTTTGCAAGAAAATTATAACATGACAGGTAATGAAAAGCAAGTCTTTAAGGACTATTCAAAACAAGGTAAGGATAGAAAATGGCGAGAACGCAAACTGAAAAATATAGAGCTTGCGGGTCGTTTAGAAAGATTAGGGTATCGCTCTTTCGAGAGGGTCTATCAATGCGCAGAGGTTTTGAAGTTTATTGAGCAACAAGATGGCACGAAAAAGCTCTATCAATCTTATTTTTGTAAAAATAAACTTTGTCCAATATGTAACTGGAGACGGTCAATGAAATATGCTTATCAGGCGGAGCTGGTGGTTAATGAGGCCATGAAGCGTTATCCAAAAGGTCGATTTTTATTCTTGACGTTGACAATCAAAAACGTCAGCGGAAAAGAACTAAATAAGACCTTAAGTAAGATGACTGAAGGCTTTCGTCGGCTGATGATGTATAAAAAAGTCGATAAAAATATACTTGGTTATCTGCGAGCTACAGAGGTGACTTATTCAACGGAACATGAGAATTATCACCCTCATTTGCATGTATTGTTATTTGTGAAATCTAGCTATTTTACTGGGAATAATACAAATTATATTAGTCAAGAAGAATGGACAAAACTATGGGCTAAGGCGATGAAATTGGATTATACGCCTGTCGTAGATATTCGGACAGTTAAAGCACATAAGCGGAAAAACCTAAAATCAGCCATTATTGAAACGGCTAAATATCCTGTTAAGCCTTTTGATGTCGATACAGAAGATGTGACATTATTTTCTGAAATGGTCAAAGAACGGATAACAGAAGATTTGACGAATGGCTTGCATCGAAAAAGGCAGATTGGTTTTGGTAAGTTGTTCAAGGAAATCAAGGCTGAGTTAGCTCTTGATGATGTTGAAGAAGGGGACTTGGTTCAAACAGGTTCAGAAGAAAATTCTGAAAGTACAGGACGTGAGATTGTTGCTTTTTGGAATTGGGATAGAAAGAATTATTTTGTGAGGTAGCTTTTGAGTATGAGCAAGCTGACCTTTCGGGGTCAGCTTTTTTGTCGGACAATAGCGGAGCGGTCCGACTAGTCATTTTGAAAAAATGACTTTGGACGACTTGGGGAAGTCGGCCAACATGACAAAAATGTCCTTGCGGTTCGAGGGCTTTTTTGTTATCTCGCCACCTTTCCTTTGTGGCGAGCAGGCTGTCTGCAAGACCCTTCGGAGAACGCACATTTACGAAGTAAAGTATAGTGCGTTATACTTTACATGGAAGTTGCTCCGAAATTGTGCTAGACTACTAGATAAGGTGTTGCGTATTTAGACGAGCAATAGACTTGTCGGCTCGTCTGTCAGTCGTTATCCGACTGACGCTGATAAGGAGGATTGAAGAATGAGCTACATAGTGGCGAGGATGGAAAAAATGAAAGTCGGTAATCTTGGTGGAGCCTATCGACATAATGAACGTATTTTCAAGAATCACTCTAACAAAGATATAGACCCGAATAGGTCACATCTCAACTATGAGTTGACGGATCGTGACCGTTCGGTGTCGTATGAAAAGCAAATTAAAAACTATGTGAATGAAACCAAAATATCAAAGCGTGCTATTCGAAAAGATGCAGTTTTGTGTGATGAGTGGGTTATTACGTCTGACAAGAAGTTTTTTGAAGATTTGAATCAAGAGCAAGTACAAGAATTCTTTGAGACGGCTAAAAAGTATTTTGAAGAACAGTATGGTAAGCAAAATATTGCTTATGCTAGTGTGCATCTTGATGAAAGTACTCCGCATATGCATATGGGAGTGGTTCCGATGAAGGACGGAAAACTGTCGTCTAAGGCAATGTTTGACCGTGAAGAGTTGAAATCTATTCAAGATAAATTACCGAAATACATGAATGAGCATGGTTTCGAGGTTGAACGTGGTGAGCTTAATAGCGAGAAAAAACACAAAACAGTTGCCGAATTCAAGCAAGATATGGCTGTTAAAGAATTGGACGAGAAATTAGTTTCTGAATATGGTGCTCCAGTATATATCAACGAGACAACTGGTGAGTTTGTGACTGAGGGAGAGTATCAAGAGAATTATAAGGACTTCAAAGAGACTTTTGGGGAATACAATGTGACAGAAGATGATTTCAAAGATTTTTTGGATTCTGATGACATTCCTTTGAGGAAAGTTACTGTTCAAGAGAAAATGGATTGGGTTAAACAACATTATCAGCAAGCTTTAAATAAACTAGAATCGTCTCAGAAGCTCTCAGAAGCCCGTATAAGCAATTTGGACCAGAAAATTGAGGAAAAGACTAAGGAATTGTCTAAAATCGATTTAGAGGCTTCTCAGAGACTCTCAGAACTATCTGAGTTAGAAGAACACGTAAATATATTAGAACCACAAAAAAATAGCTTAGAGGCGAAAATAGAGGGGTTACGTAACGAAATAGAGCAATTAGGGAGTATTTCTGATAGTGAATTAGATTCTATTCGTCCTAAAAAGGGAATTTTGGGAAGTAAGGTAGAGTTATCTCCTGAACAGTGGAATGACTTCAAGGGGAGCTATTATAAAGCTAGGAATGAAACTAGAGAGATGAAACAGCTTGCTAAATTATATGCTCAAAAAATTCAATTACTAACAAACGGAAATGGATTTCAAAATGGTTTGAATAAAGCGAAAAACGAAGTCAAAGATAGCCAAATTAAAAACTTAGAAAATGCCTTGAAAGACAAAGATAAAACGATATCTGTCTTAGAGCAAAAAAATAAAAAATTGCTTGAAGCAGCAAAACAATATATGCCGCAAAAACTGTTTCAAAGTTTGCTAGAAGAACTGCAAATGATTAAGCCAATAGTGAAAGTGGTAAGAACGGTAAAATCATTGTTTAGAGATTGAGCGATTTATGCCGAGAAAACTCTTGTCAGTAAGCTAGACGAATTTAGACTAAATTTGACGAGTTGTCAGGCTGGAAAGCTGACGACCGACAAATTAGGAAAAAAGCAGTCTAGGTTACTTGCTGACAAGAGGAAATTGGAATAAAGTAAGCGACCAGCATAGATAGAATTTTGAAAGGTTATAAAGTCATGATATAATAGCAAAGTCGCTAGTTCTTCCGCTAAGTAATGCGAACTTAGATTGGAGGTGAGCGTTGTGGAAAGTATCTTCAAACTTGTTTTGATACCTTTTGTAGTTAGCGTTGCTACAGAAGTAGTTGCTGATTGGTTAATTCAGTACATTCAAAACAAACGCGACAAACATTAACCTGAGTTTTCTTTGAAAACAAAAAAAGACAGTAGCTGCAACTACTGTCTTTTTTTTGCGTTGTGCTAAAAGTATCTTCAAACTTTAGCGTTAATTGGATTATATCACGTGGGAGAAGCACGTGTCAAAAAGTTGGTGCTAGGAAGAGAAAATTTGGGGTGATTTTTCGCCAGAAAAATCTAAAATCTGGGGGGGCTACTACGACCCCCCTTAGGTGCCGAGTGCCAAAACGGGGTAAAATTAGGGTTCAGGCTTAGAGCCTCAAGGCTTTAGAGGTTGCTCTCTAAATTCGGAAATTCGTATTTAGAGAGCAAAAAATAGGGTTTAGAGAGCAAATCCATGATAAAAAAAACAAAAAATGTTGCAAAAATTTGTAAAACGTGTTACAATGTCAAAAAAAGAAAAAGGTGTAATTATGGCAAAAAAACGAATGGGGATTTCGCTTTCTGAAGAAGTAGCGGAAATGCTTGAAAAACAAGCGAAAGAAGCCGGTTTGAATAAATCTGCTTTAATAACGACTTTGATTGTTAAAGAAAACAAGAATCAAGACAGAAAGGTATAAAAAAAGCTGTGTTGAGGACACAGCGGTATTTTTGAGTTAGGTTAATTATAGCATATGGCAAAAGAAAAATCGAGAAATTTTACATTTTTGCTCTATCCTGATGGGGATGGGTTTCCAAGCGATTGGGAAGAACGGTTAGAAAAAATCGGCGTACCGATTGCAATTAGTCCGCTTCATGACAAAGATAAGAATAAAAATAGA
>JAHAYH010000149.1 GCA_018384745.1 Caryophanon sp.
TTGATGCTCTTTGTAGTTTTGAATGCGGTCAGCTAACATTCTGTTATAGATAAAGCGCACACAGCCAAATGTTTTCGCAAAAAATACTTTCTGTTCATTGTTTGGATACATTCGATATTTATATGCTTTTAACATGCTTATCTGACCTCCTTTTGTCCTTTCACTATAATAATAACAAAATATTCAGATTAATGATAACAAACATATGAACTTTTCATCGCTTGTTCAAACACCGTTATGTACGTGAAAACAGAAAAATGCCAGAGGAGAATTCTTCCATTCCCTCTGACATTTGTTTTAGTTAACGCTTTATCATACTTTGTTATTGCTGTACAGGTATGCGGTCTGTTAACCAGTATGCGAAATATCCATCTGTGTTTTTATAGGCAACAATACCGTGCCCTTTTGCATAATATGTCGTAATTTTTTCGATGCCACCACCGCCACTTGGCAATGTTTCTTCAACAATGACAACATCTGTGTACGTTTTACCTGCAAGCTCCATCGTCACCTTCGTATTTAAAACGTTACGAGATAAATAGCCTGGTGCTTCACCTTTACGGCCGATCGTGAATGGAAACTCGATGTTCGTTCCGACTTCCGATTGTGGAACGCCTTCATAATAACGGCTCGGGCTCGTTGCGTACATTAAGTAGTCCATTTTTTCATTTGTCGCATCGTCATATAAATCCCAATATTTATACGTCGTCATACCCGATGTATCTTGTCCATCAAGCTCCATGCGGTAACGATATTTCCCTGCATCTTCATAAAAATATTTATAGCCAACTTCCGGTGTGAAGTCGCCACCAATTAGGGACATCGCTCGCGCTAAAAATGCCGAGAAGTGCGCGCGCGTAATAAGTTGGTTCGGACGGAATGTACCGTCTGCTGTATACCCTTTTGCGACGTTATTCATCGTCACAAGTTGAATAGGCGTATAAAACTCTGATGATGTTGGTACATCTTTATATGTGACCGCATTATCAGCAATTGATTTTAAGTTAAACGCGGTTGCTAAAATTTTCGCCATAAACGCGCGTGAAATGCTTGAGTCTGGCTTGAAGTTTGTCGCGTCGCCAAACAGTCCAGCTGTATACGCGGCCGCAATGTCCTCATAATATAAATGCGTCGTTGGAACGTCCGCATAGTTTGGATTTTTTAAATTGTCCTTTGGTAAATTAAGCGCCTTTACAAGCATCGACGCGATATGTTTTTTCGCAATTGGGTTGCTCGGACGGAATGTACCGTCATCATATCCTTTAATGATCCCTTTATCTGCTAAATATTCAATTTCAATTCCTAATGAATAACCATCTGATACATCTGTAAACTTCGCAGCATTTGCTGGAAGTGCTACCGTTACGGCAAGTGCAAGTGCTGTTATTGCGGCTACGATTTTCTTCATGTCGCATCATTCCTTTTTGTTTAATTCGCGAACATACTCGCGTTTTTACACAACGTGTTCCATTATACAGAAAAAGATGCCGAAAACATTACTTAGGAGTTTCATTTTCATAACAAATACGTAACGAATAACGCGATGCGCGTCTCCTCCTCCTCCTTAGCCATTACCCGATTTATTTCTTTTTTATGTTTTTGCGCACGCTTTTCGATCAAAACAAAAGAAAGTTAATAAAAACGCGGAGGATTTTCATGTAACAATTGTTACGAAATCCTCCGCGAACCCTTATTTTTTCGCTTTATGCACTTTTAATGTTTTGCCTTTAACCGTTGTATTTTTCATCGCTTTTAATACGCGGTCGCCTTTACCGTTTAAAATATCGATATACGTGCACGTTTCTTGAATCGAAATGATGCCGATATCATTTGCATCGATGCCGTCAATGCGACATAGTGTGCCAACAAAATCCACGGCGCGCAGCTTTTTCTTTTTCCCGCCGTTAAAATACAGCTTTAAAATCCCTTCATTCACCGCTTCTGTTTTCAGCTTACGGCGCGGTGGCAATGTGCGCTTCTTTTCTTCAAACGCATCCTCTTGCTCACGTGTCACGTGCTGTGGCACATCTGCTTGTGGGATATCAAAGCCAATAAACTCTTGAATTTGTGCTAAGAAACGATCTTCAAACGGCGTCACAAACGTTAACGCCTTCCCGCGGTTTCCAGCACGTCCTGTACGACCTGTACGGTGCACATACGCCTCTAATTCAAGCGGCACATCGTAGTTTACGACAAGTGATACTTGCTCAATATCTAACCCACGTGCGGCGACGTCTGTTGCGACTAAGTAACGGAAATCGCCACGTTTAAAGTCGTGAATAACATCTAAGCGGTCTTGCTGGTTCATACCACCGTGCAGCAGATCACAGCTGTAGCCGTATTCATCTAAATAGTCATATAGCGCATCGACGCGATCTTTTGTACGACAAAATAAAATACAGCTATCTGGATTTTCAATCGTTAAGACGCGGTTTAACGTCGCATTTTTATCATCTTCTGGCACGTTCATCCACGCATGCTCGATGTTTTGTGCTGTAAAGCCTTGCGATTCGATTTCCACTTGCACAGGGCTGTTTAAAAATTTATTCGCTAAACGTGTCACTTCGTCTGGGAATGTCGCAGAAAATAATAACGTAATACGCTCTTGTGGTAAATGTGCTAAAATGCCTTGCACTTGGTCAATGAAGCCCATGTTTAACATTTCATCGGCTTCATCTAACACGACGTAACGAATTTCATCCAGCTTTAACGTACCGCGGTCGATGTGATCTTGCACGCGTCCTGGTGTCCCAACAACGACATGTGTTTTTTGACGAAGCTCGCCAATTTGGTAGCGAATCGGTTGCTTGCCGTAAACAGCAGCCGCTTTAATGCGCTTGAAGCGACCGATTGCGGTAAAGTCTTCTTGCACCTGCACCGTTAATTCGCGCGTCGGTGTTAAGACGAGCGCTTGCGGTTTATTTTCTTCCCAAATAATGCGCTCACATAATGGAATGACATATGCCGCTGTTTTCCCGCTACCTGTTTGTGCACGCGCACGCACGTCACGACCGTCCAACACATGTGGAATGACTTCCTGCTGTACAGGCGTTGGGGTTGTATATTGTAAATCGTTTAATGCACGCATGATCGGTGCACTTAGTTCAAACTGTTTCATACCGTTCCTCATTTCTTCTGTATTTGCTCATTATACACGCCGTGCCGCTTTAAGTCTTGCAACTAAGCGTTGCCGTCTCTTCTTAAGCGTCTCGACTGCCACACCTGTTTGGGCGCTAATGTCTTCATAGGAGTAGCCTTCTACATAAAGCGCGACTAAAAAAGCAAGCTCCTCCTCACTCACTTTTTGCACAATATATTCCTCAAAATAATCGCTCACATCGACAAACTCGGCGCCTTTCTTTTCATACAGCACATGCAGCGATACGTCATCTACGGCAATGTGATGCTTTGAAAAGCGGTTGTCCGCATTCATTTCATTTAATAACGCTCGCTTCACATATGTGTAAATGCACGTAACGAGCGTGCCTTTTGATGCGTCATACGCTTCTAATGCACGGAAAACGGCAAGTTCGGCATACAGCATAAATTCATCGCGGCGATTTTTCGCCACGTAACGATACACAAGCTTCGTTAAAAGCGGCCGAAATTGTCGCAGCGCTTCCTTGTAATAATAGCGATCATCCCAATCTGTTCGGGCATCCTTTTGCTGAAAATAACGAATGATGGTTGCCTCCATGTATAAGCTTCCTTTTACGCTACATGTAACGCGTGTATTCCTAGGTAGCTTTAACGATAGCTTGAAGGGCCTTCCCAGTCATATGTCCTATTCGTTTTATAGCATGTTGCATTTTAAAAATAGCGCACACTATATGCACGTTAGTCATTTGTCAAAAAAAGTTACATATTACTAACAATTATTTACCGTTATTTTTTTACGACATGCGAATAACAGTTGTCTGAAAATTACATCTATTTATATAATAAAAGTGCCAGCGATGGATTGTTCATTTTTCAGCATTGTAAACTCTTATATTGGGATGTCTTTTTCAACGAATCGCTATTTTCAATTTAGGAGGGATAAATTGTGCATAAATGTGAACATGTCGAAAGTTATCAACCAAACTTATATGACAAGATCGTTGTGATTGCCCCGAATTACACAGACACCTCACATAGCATCGTCTACATCGAACAGCAAGATGGTGAAATTGTCGGACATCCTTCATATTTGCAAACGACATCATTTTTAGAGCATTTTCTCCATTTACAAGGAACATCCATTCACGGCAGTAGAACGAGTGCGCGAAAACTTTATAATTTTGGCAAAAACATCCCGCTGTATGCACCGCTGACGCATCAAGTAATACATAAATATCGGGTCGCGGCTGCGCCGGACCCGATCTATTTTTTCACGATGCTTTATACGGTTGATGCGATTGCAAAAAAGCGTTCATTGCTAACATTGAAAACGCTATCATTTACAGTGGAAGCATCACAACATCAATGTGTAACACTGCAACAACGCGCTTCGCATTATTTTTTATTAAAAAGTGCTGCGCATCAGTTTAGCTGAATCGCCTTATAAATCGCATCAAAGTCGTGATGCGTAAAAATTTTAGGCACGGGGTAAAGTGGGTTCGCTTCGCGCTGTGCACGCTTGATCATTTGCGGAATATCCTGCTGTTGAATGTTTGGCAGCTGACGCGGAATATTCATTGCCTCGTTCATTTCAATAATCGCCTCAATCAAATTCGCCGCTTTTTGCGCTGCTGTGTGGCCATCAATATGCACAAGTGTCGCAAGCTGCGCCAATCGTTTTTGTACATGCTCGCCGTAATGCGTTAACACATGCGGCAGTAACACTGCATTTGCTAAACCGTGGGGTGTGTTATAAAGCGCGCTTAGTGCATGCGAAATAGCGTGTACATTGCCGACATAAGCACGCGTAAACGCCACACCTGCTAAATAAGACGCATACTGCATATAGCTGCGTGCCTCTAGATCATGCCCATTTTTATACGCACGTGGTAAATACGTGAACACTAATTTCACTGCCTCTTCAGCACAGCGCTTCGTCTCAGCTGTATTGCTATAGCCGATGTAACTTTCAATCGCATGTGTGAGTGCGTCCATTCCTGTTGTCGCCGTCAAATGTGGTGGTAAGTTTTTCGTTAACAACGGATCAAGCACAGCAATGTGGGGAATGAGCGCGGGGTCCTTTAACGCATATTTTTCGCGCGTTTCACGGTTCGATAACACAGCCGCAAGCGTCACTTCACTCCCTGTACCTGCCGTCGTTGGCACCGTAATCAATAAGGGTAGCGGCTTTTTCACCTTTAAAATACCTTTCATGCGCGCAATACTCTTTGTTGGATTTGCGACACGTGCACCTACACCTTTTGCACAATCGATCGGCGAACCGCCACCGAACGCAAGCAAGCTATCACAGCGTGCCTCATTATATAGTGCATACGCTTCCTCCACTTGCGCAATGGTCGGATTTGGCTCCGTTTTCGTATATAACGTATAGCGAATTTGCTCGTCATGTAGCTGTTGAAGAAGCGGCTGCAACAGCCCACTTTGCATCATTCCTTTATCAGTGACAATGAGTAGGTGCGTTACACCGTGTTCCGTTAAGACGCGCGGTAGCTTATGCACACTATTTTCTCCAGTTAATAACATCGGCTTGCGCCACGGGAGCGCATACATCGCGCTGCGCATAACTTGCTGATACGTTCTTGCATACATTGTTTGTAACATTTTTTCAGCCCCCTTTTAACGATACATTCGCGTTTTTTTCTCAAACTCCTTCCATCGTTTTGCCACTTCTCGCTAAAATATTTGGTAGAATGAAAGCAGTATTAATTTTCATATAACTATCGCTAAAGGGGTATCGCTTTATGAAACAAGAACGCTCAATCGAAACGCGCAACAAACTCATTCGCGCAGGTCGCGTCATTTTTTTGAAAAACGGGTTTGCGAATGCAACGATGACACAAGTTATTAAAGAAGCAGGCGTTGGCTATGGTACCGCTTACGTGTATTTTAAAAATAAAGATGATTTATTCCACGTGATTATTGAGGAAACGATTTTAGGCTTACAACAAGTGGGCACGATGGCATTTACACCTGAAACGAAAGAACAAGCGATTGCGACGATTCAGCAACAAGCAAGCTTATTCATTCAAGAAGGTGTGCGTCAGCGCGAAATGCTGCGCGTCATTTATGAAGCGATTGGCTTCTCTGCAATCATTGCGCAAAAATGGCAGCACGTACGTGAATTTTTTGAAAGCGGTATTGAAAAAGATGTGCGCTACGTCCAACAACAAGGCTTTGCGAATGTCACGCTGGATGCGAAACAAGTTGCACATCTTTGGTTTACATTAAATGAACAAGCACTTTGGGATTGCGTACTTCGTGACGACTGTGACGTTGAACAAACCGCGACACTCATTACACATTTTTATACTGCGGGGCTTTACGCGTAAAAAAACATAGACAGCCGTCTATGTTTTTTTACGTATATTTACGATTAAGCTGTTGCACAATGGGCATCGCGACGAAGAAAATAAATAAAATACGCACAAGCTGAAATAACGTCACGAGTGAAATATTTGCCCCAACGGCAGCGGCTAAAATGCCCATTTGATCTAACCCTCCTGGCGCCGTTGATAAAAAGGCGGTCGCAAACGAAAAATCAAGCTGCTGCATGAGCAGTAGCGCTCCGCTATACGTTGCGAGTAATAGCACTGCGGCACTGACAACGCCTGCTGCTAATAAGCGCGGTGATAATTTCAACATCGGCGGCTTTAACAACAGCCCGATATACGCACCAATGAGCAACTGGGCAAGCTGCTGCAAATTCGTCGGTAATAGCGGCAGTTCGATATGAAATACCTTTAGTGCAATGACGAACAACACCGGCCCTAAAATTTGTGGCGTTGGCATGTGCAGCTTTCGCGCAATTGGTACAAATAAGGCACTACAGACGATCAATACGACGAGTGCTGGCAGTTGTTCAAGCTGCCACGGAATCGGTGCTGCAGCAACGCTATGTGGTGAAATCATAAACGGAATGACGATGACGACCGCTAAAACACGTACGACGTGAAAATACGTCACAACCGCTAAATCGATGTTTTTTTGTTCCTCCGCAAATGTCACAATATGTGATAAACCGCCCGGAATGCTACAGACAACCGAATTCATAAACGATTGACCGGTCCACTTTCGCATAACGTAGCTCATACAGAACGAAAAGCAGAGCAACGCTATATTTAGCCCGAGTAAATAAATCGATAGCTCCCATATTTCTGGCTGCACAAAAAGCTCGACGACGAACGCTTCACCAATTGTAATGCCGACAATAATTAACCCGATATTTCGAAACGGTTTTGGCCACTTTAGCTCGCGTATAAAAAATTGGCTAACAAGCACAAATACGAGTGGTCCAAGCATCCACGGAATCGGAATATGGAGCAGTGAAAAAGTACATGCTCCAACAAGGGCGATGCCTAACACGCGTAAAATGGGCATATGTTCGCCTCCTTTGACTACACATTATAACAAACAACAAATTGGACGGCGAACGACTCACATTGTACATATAAAAAATGGAGATGCGTGGAAACAGGTCGCTTCCACGCATCTCCATCTATTAATTTTGAATGTATAGCTCAAACACATGACCGAAATCTTTTTTTACATGTGCTGTACGCTGTTCCATTAACCAGCGCTGTGTAAAGCTTGTAATCTCCTTGAACGACGCTGCGGGTGAAATGCTGTCATTGCCGATGCGACCAAGCGCTGTCGCCGCAAGCTGTAACCCTTGATTCGCTGCATCGAAATTATACGCATTTTGCTTTTGCTCTAATGAAATAGCATGTAACGCTTTATATAAATCTTTAATTTCTGCTGCGAATTTTTTATGAATGTCTAACGATAACGGCGTGTTGCCAATCGTCAATTTAATTTCTACGTCTAAATCGATCGTTCCTGCTGTTTCTAGCTCAACATTATCGATTTTATTATGCTCGTAATCGTAGCGACGTAACGTGCGCTTTTTGCTCATCGCATTCGCGCCGTCCACATGAATTAACGCGTAGTTTGTAAAGCAATACTCGTCCGCCTTCGTTTTAATTAAAAAATAAATTTTCTCATCAATTTCATTAAACGTAAAATCATCCGATTCCGTTTGATCAAATTGGTCACGCGGAACGACAACGCCGATATCTGATAAGCCTAATGCATCTGAAGCCATCTTTTTAAACATAGAAAAACCTCCTAAAATGATATAGTTAATATACGTATACTTTTTCAAAAGGTTTCAAGGAGGGGTTTTATGCACGAGAAAATTTTAATTATTGACGATGAAGTAGATATTGCGAAACTGATGCTCGCCACACTGCAGCGTGAAGGCTATACACATATTGAAATGGCACACACGCTCGCAGATGGTTGGCGTACATTTCAATGGCAACAGCCTGATGTCGTGCTACTAGACGTGATGCTACCTGATGGAGAAGGCTATGAACTATGCCGCAAAATTCGCGAAATCTCGAACGTGCCGGTGCTGTTTATGTCCGCAAAAACAGAGGAAATCGACAAAATTTTAGGGCTGGCAATCGGTGGTGATGATTATATTACAAAGCCGTTTAGTCCAAAGGAAGTGGCATTCCGCGTCAAAGCTCAGCTACGTCGTGCCGCATTTACCGCGCCTGTCACAACACCAGTGATGGATCGAACGCCCATTGTTGTCGGACCGTTTGAAATGACGCATGATGCAACGGAAATTACAATGCATGGCACGCTGCTTGAATTGACCGCAAAGGAAATCGGCTTACTCGCACAATTTTTAACAAATCCAAACCGCATTTTAAGTAAGGAAACGCTGTTTGAGCGCGTATGGGGCGAGTCATTTTTCGGCTCTGATAATACGGTCATGGTACATATTCGTCGACTGCGTGAGAAAATTGAAGCAGACCCATCTACGCCACAGTTCATTACGACGGTAAAAGGGCTCGGCTATAAATTTGTCGTGCCACAATAGGAGGGGGCTTTATGCAGCTTAAATTAACGAGTCGCTTTTTACTTGCCGTTCTTGCGGTATTCGGTGTACTCGTCATGACGAATGTATGCATTTTGCTTTATTTATTGTTTCAACAAAATACGCAGCAATCGATCAACACATTAAGTTCACCTGCGATTGAGCAATTTACGCGACAGCTCGATGAACACGTAATGTATGACGACGGGAGCGTCTCGTTTCCTGACGATGTATTCGCACAGCTCGAAACGTTTCACGCATGGCTTCAAGTCGTGGATTTCTCAGGCAATGTCGTCTATAGCTACAACGTGCCTGAAGATGTATTAACGTCGTATCGTCCGGTCGATTTCGTACAAACGTATCGCTATCAAGAGCAAGTGAATACGACGACGTTTTTTGGCGACGGGCAGCGCTACAACTACATTGTCGGCGTTGTGAATCCGAATGTAGAACGCATCATACTGACATATGAAAATGAAAGCGTGATGAATGTGCTACGAAAATTATTCATCGCCATTACAATTATTAATATCGCCATTATTATGATCGCAGGTTGGCTATTTAGCCACCCGTTAACGAGACCGATTGCACGTATGACGCAAGCCCTTCAACTGCTTGAAACGAAAAAAACGCTGCCACCTCAAAAGAAATCAGGACTCTATGCACCGGTATTCGCAAACTTACAAAGCGTATCGCACAAGCTTGCGCGCGCTGAGGAAGAGCGATTACAGCTTGAGACGATGCGCGAGGAATGGATCAGCAACGTGTCTCACGATTTAAAAACACCGCTCGCTTCGATTCGCGGCTATGCGGAGCTATTAAATTCAGCGAACGTCACAGAAGATGAGCGACTTGACTATGCAAGTACGATTGAACGACAAGCGGAGCATATGAAAAATTTACTGGATGATTTTAATTTAACGATGCGCCTCCGTCATCAGCAACTGCCGATGACGACAGAACGCATTAACTTCGTGTCGTTCGTTCGTGAAATGGTCATTGATTTGTTGAACGACCCGAGCGCAGCGGAGCGGCACATTGAATTTGATGCACCGGATGTCGAGGTTATGAAAAATATCGACAGCCATTATATGCGACGGGCACTGCTAAACTTTTTATATAACGCCATTACCCATAATCGTTCTGATGTAGCGATTTTCATTACGATGACGGAAGATGGCACACTGTCCATTCGCGATAACGGTAACGGCATTAAAGAGCAAGATGTCGCACATATTTTTGAGCGCTATTACCGCGGCACAAATACCGCCTCAACAGACGGGACAGGGCTCGGCATGGCCATTGCACGCGATATTATTGAAGCACACGGCGGCTCGGTGTCGCTCATCAGTAAGGAGCATGTTGGAACAACGATCACGGTGAAGCTTCCAATCATCACGTAAACAACAAAAAACGAGTAACGACGTCTCTGTCGGTTACTCGTTTTTTCATTTAGTCGTTCAATGATGCGTTAACATTGCTCGGTAAATCTTCTCGTTGTACTTCATCATACGACGTGACAACATCTTCATTTTTCACATACAGCATTAAGTACGCATCTTCGCGCAATTCTTTCGCTGCAGAGAAATGCAGTTCCTTCATGTTGCCATCTTCGCTATATGCCGGCAATGTGTACCAATAGCTTTTGTAAACGGCCCCTTTATGATCGACAAATTCTTCAATGCTTGGTTTTTCGTTAATTTGCACGTAGTAATGCTCTTTATTAAAGCGATTCCAGTCGATTGCTAAAACCGCATATCCGGCTGCGGCAAGAACGATGAAAAATACAATAATGCTGAGTAAAAACTTTTTCATAGTGCTTTCCCTCTTTCTGCTGTTAGTTTATAAAAGTTCCATACAGTAAATACGTAGTACAGTGCATAGACCGCCACGTAAATGGCCATCCATACAAGCACTGGCTTCGTGACGTCCATCATAAATAGCTGTCCAAATGCTGAAAGTGCCGCTGCACCGTGCGCAAGCCCTGCTAGTAACGGTAACCCGAACATAAAGCCGACTTGTGCGCTAATTGTTTTTAACATCATTTGTTTGCGAACACCCATTTTGCGTAGCGCTTCGTATTTGGCACGATCTTCCTCTGCTTCTGTTAACACTTTAAAGTAAATAATCGACCCTGTTGCCGTTAAAAATACGAGCCCTAAAAAGCTGCCGACAAATAACAGCGAGCCTGCACCCGCTAATCCAGCTGCGTAATCGCGTGGGTAGCTTGTGAAGTTTGCGCTTTCTGGTAACTGTTGTTCCAATGTCGCTGAAAGCTCTTTTTCGTTCTTCTCATCTTCATAGCTATACATATGCGCGGTCGCAGTAGCCTGCATCGCCGTAAACTGTGCATCTGGTACAACGAGCATCGCCATACCAAGTGCTCCGTTCATCACTTGCTGTGATGCAATAGCATCAATCGTGAAGGCGCGGTCATTTTGTTGCAACGTTGTACCTGCTTTTACGACCGAGAAATCATCGTTATAAAACGCATCAATTAGCACGTATTCCCCTTGTACTGCGTCGATTTGTTGAAGTTTCGCAAGCGCTTCGTAATCGCTTCGACGAATGACGCTATAGCGATACATCGCCTGTTCAACCGTGACATCTATTTGTCCATATGTTACATGCGCATCGTAGCGCAAATTGTCGCTTGGCATATCGATGTCTTCACCAATCCACATAAACGTATGTGGGTTTGTCGCCTTCGTATTTTCGCCAGTCATGTAATACAAGCTATATACGGCACCGCCTGCTGTAATCGTTGTCGCACTTAAAATTGCAATAATTGTTAACGACTTCGCATTAGCACGAATGCGATAAAGCAGCTGTGCCGTCGTTAAAACATTCAACCCTTTCCACGACCAGTTGCGCATGTTTTTTAACATCGTTAACGCGTATACAGTCACGCTATTAAACAATAAAAATGTGCCGAGGATCGTTAACGCAATGACGACAATTGGTACAGTTAAATACCCCATTAGCTTCCAAAGCTCTGATGTGAAAATATTCGTGAGCGATAAGTAATATGCAATCGCAAGTAACGTCACACCCATTACCGCATATAATGCCGAAGCTTTTGGCATCGCTTCACCTTTTTTAGCGGCGTGGAATAGATCAATTAATGAAAATTGATAAATGACGCGGTACCCTTGTAGCGACGTAATGATAAATAAAATGATAAAGACCATCACTGTGTTTTGTACGGCTTCAGTCGATAACACGAAGTTCGCCACAACGTCATAGCCCATGAGCTGCACCAACACCGTCAGTAATCCTTTTGATAATAAAAAGCCAATGACAATTCCGATCATGAGGGCAAGTAAGCCGATCATGAGGTTTTCAAAAAACAGCATCATGCCAATTTTTCGTTTACGCACACCGAGCAATGAATACAGTGCGACTTCTTTTTTACGCTTTTTCATAAAAAAGCTGTTCGAGTAAAAGATAAAGATGGCGACGAAAAATAGCAATACAACAGACGAAGCGCTCATAATGCCATTAATGCGCGTATCCGTTTTTGTTAACACCGCAATATCGTCGCTATACTTTAGCGTCACAAACGTAAAATAAATAACGATCGAAAAAATCATCGAGCCGATATACAAGCCGTAACTCTTTATATTTCGAAGTACATTTTTTCGCGCCAAACTAAATAACGTCATGTAAATCCCCACTCACTTCAGCAAGCGTCTGTAAAATAACTTCGAAAAATTGCTTGCGTGTTTTTGTCCCTTTAAAAATTTCTGTCGCAAGCTGCCCATCTTGAATGAAGACGATGCGGCGACAAAAACTTGCAGCGTACGCATCATGCGTCACCATCATAATCGTCGATGATTTTTCTTCATTTAAGCGCACGAAGCTTTGCAGTAAATCGGTTGCTGATTTTGAATCGAGCGCACCGGTTGGCTCATCGGCAAAAATGAGCTTCGGTTCTGTTACAAGTGCACGTGAAGCAGCTGTTCGTTGCTTTTGCCCACCTGAAATTTCATACGGATATTTATGTAGCAAAGTTTCAATGCCAAACAACGTCGCGATTTCATCCACTTTCTTTTGAATGACCGCAGCCGGCTTTTTCGCAATCGCTAGCGGCAATAAAATATTTTCGCGTACCGTTAATGAATCGAGCAAATTGTAATCTTGGAAAATGAACCCTAAATGGTCGCGGCGAAAATCAGCGAGTGCATCATGATTCATCGATGCAATATTCGTCCCATCAATAAAAATGTCCCCGCTCGTTGGTGAATCGATCGTTGCAAGTAAGTTTAATAACGTTGATTTTCCTGCCCCCGACGAGCCCATGACCCCGACAAATTCACCTTGTGCCATCGTGAACGATACGTCCTTTAATGCGTGAAATTGTTGCGTACCTTGCCCATATATTTTATTTAATTGTTGTACATGTAATAATGCTTCCATTTTGTCGCCCCCTACCTGTTATTCATACTTTACCGCGCGTAACTTACAGTAAATTTATCGCAACCTTACAGCAACCTTACATTTTCTGTTTACATAAAAAATAAATATATTACGCACGATTAATATTTGTGGAATATGGGAATAGTTCCTTACTTTTATCGTGAGGGAGGGCTTTTGTCATGAAACGATGTTTACGAGTAGTTTTGTCACTGTCCTTTGCCTTTGGAACAATGTTTAATGTAGGAATTGTCGGCTTTTAATCGACAAAAAAGACGATTGGCGCTGGAGACCAATCGTCTTTTTACTATAATGCGTAGCGTCGGGCAATTTGCTGCAACGGGTCCCACACACCGTTATATGGTGGTGCGTAGCTTAAATCTAAATCCGCTAAATCCCCTAAGTGCATGCCTGCTGTCAGTGCCGTCGCAAACACGTCAATCCGTTTATCGACACCGGAGCCACCAACAATTTGAAGACCGAGTAATCGCTGCGTGCGCGCATGAACGAACATACACATATGCATCTGTTCAACATTCGGGTAATACCCCGCATGATTGTTTGCGGTGTAGCGTATAACTTGCACATTTGCGTTCACTTCCCCTGCTGCATCGTGGTTCATGCCGGTTTGTCCAATCGTTATGTCGAAAAACTTCAAAATGGACGTGCCGATAATGCCTTTAAAGTCAATGAGCTCGCCAACGATATTTTTCCCTGCGATGCGCCCTTGCTTGTTCGCCGTTGTACCGAGCGGAATATACGTATAGCGATGAATATGACGTAAGTAATGCGCCGCACAGTCACCCGCTGCGTAAATATTTGGCACATTCGTCTCCATTTGACCATTAACGATAATAGCACCATTTTCAAGCATATGCATATTCGTATGCTTCACAAACTGCGTATTCGGTCGCACACCCGTTGCGACAATGACGGCATCTGTTTCATACGTACCTGTTGATGTTTCAACCGCTTCGACGCGTGTATCCCCTATAAAGCCGAGCGTATTCGTATTCAGTAATACGTCGACATCATTGCGCTCTGCCTCCGCTAAAATATGTGCTGCAAGCTCACGATCAACGGTGCTCATAAGCTGTGGGCCACGCTGAATAATGCGCACCGCAAGACCGCGTGATTTTAACGTTTCAGCTGCCTCTAGTGCGATGTAGCCTGCACCGATGACCGTCACATGTTTCTTTCCTTGTAAATCATCAAGCAGCGCATCCATTTGTGGAATGGTCTTGATCGTATGAATGCCTTGAAGCTCTTTATTTTTCCAGTTTGGCATTGTTGGACTTGCCCCTGTCGCAATGATTAACTGATCGTACGGCAATGAGAACGGCTCGTTCGTATATAAGTTCATCCCTTCTACATGTTGCGTCTCCACGTTCACATTCGTTACTTCATGTTTCGTACGTGCATCGATGCCTTTTTCACGAAACGCTTCAACAGATTTTGCAATTAACTCGTCCGTATGTGGAATCGTTTCATCAATGACGTACGGTAATCCGCATTGTCCGTATGAATAAATATCACCTTTCTCTAACACCGTAATGTTCACTTCAACATTACTGCGCACCATTTCCATCGCTGCGCTCATGCCTGCTGCATCTCCACCAATAATAATTACGTTCACTATACATTCCCCCTCCTCTTTTGTATTCCCACTTTTTTTTAAAATGACACAACGAAAGCGGAGAAACAATAGTTGCTTCTCCGCTTTCCGTTTACCCTTTTTCAGTCTTTCTTGTCGCAACAACACGTGCAGCTTTGTCGAAATAGAAGCGACGCTTGCCACGACCAAGCAATACGCGCAAGCCGTGAATACATAAAATGAGCAATGTTAGCATCGCGATTGCCCACGTCCCGACGCTCGCAAAAATTGTAAAGACGTAATAATCACTCTCCATATTCACTTGGAAGCTATTGACGACACGCGCTACTTCAAAAATCGCATACGTCACATAAAGCGCGATAAAACGTCGAACCGTTGCTGTCACAAAATTCGCCTTTCGCTCTGGCACCATGCGGAATCGCAAAATGAGCATCATAACCGTTGCCCCATTTGTCGCAATCGGAATAATCGCAAACATGACCGCATACATAATTGTTTTATAAATGAATTCAAATGAGCCGCTCGCTTCGCCTGACAGCATCACGAGTAAATCCCATGAATAATGAATCATCGCAACATCGAGCAATACAGCAAACAACTTCATGAGTGGGCCGACTGTATCTTGTTGTTTCACTTCATTTGCACGATCTACAACGTCGTCATGTGACGGCAGAAGGGCTAACACAACTGGCGCAATGAAGAAACCAATTAATGCCCCAACGCTATTTAACAGTAAATCATCGACATCAAAAATGCGGTATGGACAGTCATAAATACCGTAAATACCTGTCACTTGTGTAATTTCGAAAAATAACGTCATGCCAAGCCCAATTACAAAAGCACGCTTCCAATCGTTACGTTTCTTTAAAAAGTAGCGCAAATACACACCGAGTGGCATTAGCAGTAAAAAGTTAAAAAACGATTGGTAAAAGGATGGCTGCTTAAACGTATACATCCACGTCGCCGGATTTGTCAGTGAGATGCCACTTTTATATAAAATATCGGACACGAACTGGAACGGACGCAAATTGTAAAACACCGTGTCTGGCTTAATTTGTGCACAGTAGTTTGTCGTTTCCGGCAGCGGCAGCAACACTAAAAACAGTGCAGCAAAAAAGTAAAAAATAAACGAAAACATAATGATCGATTTAGAAATCGATAAAAAGCCGTACTTTCGAAACGTATAAATGCACCACGGTACGAACAGTAAAAACGCCAGTACAGCAAACACGATCGCGGCCGTCATAATAGGTTGTACATATACATCCATAAAAACGCTCCTCTCTATCATCTTCTTATATGTATAAAATACACGCTACACTTAACGTAAAGCTAAAAACGACCTTACATTAACCTTACATTTTTTCCCGTACTGTGCAAAAGTAAGGTTCATCACCGAAAGCTGGGGTTGACACCTGAACCTACATGTTGCTTGGAACAAGAGGCGGACTCCAGCGGGAAAAGCGTGAGCTTGAGACTACAGGC
>JAHAYH010000155.1 GCA_018384745.1 Caryophanon sp.
CTTCACGGCTTTGTCATGCTGTTCCTTCACCAGCGCGATGACCTGCCGGTCAACGGCGGTCTGGGTTTCCGCGGAACAGGCAAGGGATCCTCCGTTGACATTTTCAGTGTATTTAGCCTGTGGAATCCATTCAGCAATGAAAAAGGGCACATCGACCACATCCCCGGGAAAGTTTGGATTTCCTGGGGATCATTTTCAGCTTTGCTTATGCCGCTTTTTGCATTGCCAGCTTCCGCAGGTGGTATTTGTAAAGGTTAAAACCGCAGGATATTAGGCCCAACTCCAAAATGACACCCTCTATCCCCCTCCGCCGTAGCCGCTTGTAGCCCTTGTTCCACTTGATTCCGCCAAAAGTACCCTCTGCCTGAATACTTCGGTTCATCCGAAGCAATGCACCGTGGACACAGTTCAGGTTACTCAACACCTCGTTGTGGAATCTTGTCAGTTCTTCATTGATGCGGACGACCCGGTTCTCCTTGCTCTTGTGGCACTTCTCCCGGTGGGGACAGCCTTCACAATCCTCACACTGGTAGTATTCCTCTGTTCTGCCGAATTGGTTCCCTTTTACCGGTGCCGTTTTCAGAAAATGAAACCGTTTCCCATTGGGACAGACCATGTACCCCTCGTGGTCAATAGCAAAGTTACACGCTCTGTAGGGATTATCCCGGTATTTGCTGTCCTTGGTTTCTTTCTCGTACATGGTGAATTTCATGTACTTCTCCATGCCGTGCTGTTCACAGTACAAATAATTATTGAAGCTGCCATACCCGGCATCCGCTATGGGATACTTTGGATAATATCCATACCGTGCGTTGAATCCATCCATGAGCGGTTGGAAGCAATCCATATCGGATGCATAGGCAAATACACCGTAGTGGGCTATCATCTCGTCACAGATGACCATTTGCAGATTATACCCCGGCAGGAGCTGGTCATTCTTCATGTGGTCTTTCTTGAACCGCATAAAGGTCGCGTCGTGGTCAGTTTTTGAGTAGCTGTTCCTATCCTCTCCGCAGATCGCCATCTTCTGTGCGTAGCTTTTCAGCATCTTGCAGCAGTCATAGACCTTTTCGTACAGCCGCTGGTTGGAGGTTTTCTGCTTCCCTTTTCCATGGACGAAATCCTCTGGGGTCATTCCCACGGCATCCAGAAATGCTTTGAGGATATACTCCACATACTCTATGGCATACTCCTGCCGAAGCTCAAATACCGCCCTCTGGTAAACTGCCATGACCTTATTCATTTCTTCCAGCAGGATAGAGAGCTTTCCGAACACGTTGTTTCTGCTCTTAATACAGCCTTTCTTCCAGACCCAAGTGTACTTATTGGCGTTGGCCTCAATCTTGGTACCGTCAATATAAGCGTGTTCCAAATC
>JAHAYH010000163.1 GCA_018384745.1 Caryophanon sp.
TCTATAAATTGATTGATTAAACCTGCACTCCCTTGCATTGTGGAATGTACTTTTATACCCTCAAAGAACGGGTTTTCGCCTATACAGTAAATTTCCCCGGATTCAAGTTTGTCAATGAATATATCGCATTCCCTTTTCGTCTTATCATCCGTTGCGGATAACAATAAACTTGCACGTGCAGTTTTCAATAAAGAATAGATTGTCATGGTGTTTTCAACCAACATGCAACCATACTTTTTGAATATGAATGATAGACCTTGTATATTGCTATCACTTCTACACAAAACGCAATCTTTGTCTATATCAAACGTTTTGTATAGATTGAGGGCAACGTTTGAAACAACGTATTGTGTGGGATTATAGTACACGTCCGGTGTTCCTGAAAAACCACCCCAAAAAGCGTATAAATCGTTATTTGCTTTTGCTATGATGCAATGTCCATAAACTTGTAAATAACGCTCTAAATATATTTGAGGTATGGTTTCGGGTAAACCGTCGTATTTAAACATGGATTGCGTTCTATTAAACATTTGTTTGATAAAACTATCCAATTGCTTTTGTTTATCCTTTATGGGATAATCAAAGGACATTTCGCAAAAGTACTTGTTTTGTTTACTCATTTCTTTCCCCTTCTTTGTACTTTATGAATTGTTCGATTATTAGAGAATTTCTGTAAATAGCCATCTTTAGTTCCTGTAATATTTCGTTTGTTTTCTTTTGTTCGTTTCGTATGTAATAAAACAAAAGCAAACACATTAGAACAGGAAAACCAAAGTTGGAAATTATTTGGATTATTTCCTTTGTTTCCATGTACAAACTCCAATAAATGGTTTTACTAAATGAAATTTCTTGTTTTGAAATTTCTAGCTCACAGTGTATCAGAAATTCCATAGAACTCAAGTAAAACTTTGTGATTTGTACACAACCACAAAGCAAGTCTACTGTAACCAGAAAACAAAGTTTGTTTTCTGGTTTTCTTTTTGTATACAAAAGTTTGTATA
>JAHAYH010000140.1 GCA_018384745.1 Caryophanon sp.
AACACGATCGCCTTTATTTTTGAACAGTCTCAATTACGTTTCATAAACTGGATGAAAATATCTAGTAATCGACATCCGCGCTTCCTTCATCGCCAAGATTAAATCTCCCTCACCTGCCGCATCCTTTTGATCCTGCACTAAAATATAATAAACCGGGGTAGCCGCATCTCAAAGCCCCTTTTTGCGTCGAGACTAGAAATACTTATGTCCCAGCCTCTTTTTATGCTTTTAATAATGATTTCAACTCGTTCGGTAATGCAGGTTTGCTAATGTAGTAGCCTTGTAAAATGTCGCAGCCAAATTGCTGTAGCATTTCCACTTGCTCTTCATTTTCAACACCTTCTGCAATGACGGCGAAGTTCATCGATTTTCCAAGCTGTACCATACCGTTAACGATTTGCGCTGATTTTTCCGATTTTAACATGGATGCGATAAACGTTTGATCGATTTTTAATGTTTTAATCGGCAATAGCTGCATGTAACGGAACGATGCGTAACCTGTACCGAAGTCATCTAAAATGAACGAAATGCCTGCTTGTTCAAGCGTACGCATTTGCGACATAATCGATGATTCGCTTTCAGCTTCTAACGCAAATTTTTCGGTGATTTCTAAATGGATCGACGTCGTTGGACAACCTGTGCGCTCAATGATTTCAAGCATCGTTTTCGCGGCGTTTTTATCGCGGAATTCACGAACAGATGAGTTAATACTCACCTTTAAATCATAGCCTTGCTTTTGCCATTCGACCGCTTGTAAACATGCTTTTTCCAACATGAAGTTGCCAATCTCACTAATTAAGCCTGTTTCTTCGGCAATTGGAATCAGCTCATCTGGTGATACAGTACCAATTTCTTCATCATGCCAACGTACAAGCGCTTCCATAGCAATGACTTTATTTGATACGGCGTCAACAAGTGGCTGATAGTATACATCTAAATTGCGTTGGTCCAGTGCAAGCAATAAGCGCTTTTCAACGATTGAACGACGGTTTAATGCTTTATGAGAAGCTTTTGATAATGACACGATGTTGTTGCCGCCTGCTTCGCGCACCGTCGCAATAGTTGCAACAGACGCCTTCATCATTTGTGAGAATGTCGTTTGATCTTCTGGGAAACGCGTCATCCCACCGCTAATTGAAATCGGCACCGCTGCATGATTGTTGTAGATCGGGTTTTGCTGTAAATACGTTAAAAACCCTTGAATGAACCAGTCGCTTAACGGTGTTAATACGACGAAATCACTTTCGTTAATACGCGCCATCGTGCTGTCTTGGAAATACATTTTTAAGCGCTTCGTAAATTCAACGATTAATGACTCCTCTGCTTCTACTGCATATAAATCTTTCAATGTATAAAATTTATCGATGCTTAAGTAAACGAATGAAAAGTGACGACCGATTTCAATTTTTTCAGCGATAATATTTTCTAATCGATGCGTATTCATTAAACCTGTTTCTTGATCGATATACGCAATGCGCTCTAGTTGCGTTTGCAATTGACGGTGATCGGTAATATCACGCTCAATAAGTACGAAAATAGGATCGTTTGAATCTTTCGCAATTGTTGGAATGGCAATTAAGTATGTGTAATAAAGTTGACCGTCTTTTGTGACCTTTTCAACTTCACCTTGCCATGAGTTGCCAGCTTGTAGTTGCTGCCAAATTTGTTCAACCGTCTCTTCAATCTCTTCATGATCAGGGAACAGCTGCCAAAATGTTTTGCCGATGACGCGCTTTGGTGTCCAATGGCTCGTTTTTAAAAATTGGTTGTTACAGCCAATAATAAAACCATCGTAATCTAAATATGTGAGCATAAACGATTTTTCTAAACCGTTTGTGATGCTTTCTAAATGTTGTACTTTATAGCCGATATCGCTTTTTTCTTGGTACACGTGTAAGAAACCGATGACGGCAGGTTCATTGTTTTTTTTCGCAGGTGTTAAAAGAAGGGAACATGTAACAGGTTGCCCAGTGGCATTTATGAGTTTTAATTGAGGGATTGATTTAATGTCCTTCAGTTTAAACATCGCTTCTTTTGACATAATTGGTGCAAGTGTATCGTGTAAAAGTTCCACAAATTCTGTTGATGTATTTGTTACAACGTCTTCACGTGTATATCCAAATGCTCTTTCTGCAGCCTCATTCCACTCGAATAACGTTCCGTTTTGTGAAATGGCAAAAGCGGGATCTGTATAGTGGTCTAGGAAATGGATATCAATTTCGATATTTTTTAGGGAATTAATCATTTATTTCCGTCTCCTATTCATAATATATTTGTACTAACGAATTTTTAAAAATATAAAATAATTAGTCACCTATAATGAAGTATGTGAATTTATAATGAGAAATATAAGGTACATTTTACTATTTTAAATACTTTTATGTAAAGAAGATACCTTTTTTTAAGCAATTCACCATTTTTGTGAACAAATCACGAAAAACATGTACTTGAAAATAAGGGAAATAGACAATGAGACGTTATACAACAACGATTTGCAAAAGTGTGTATATAACTAATACTTCTTCTCTATACCCACATCAATAAATATTTATACCCTAAAAAACTAATATTTTTAAAATACAAAAGATAATAGTCCTTATAGAAGCGCGAATACGTTTTAGATTGTTGTACAATACGATATTATTGCTTAGATGAATGGGGAAAAAGTAGTGAGTTTGTAATATATACATGTAAGGAGGTGGCGTACTTCATCGTGCATAGAGTGTCTGCATATTAGTATAGAAGAAAGTGTCATACCGTATGGAAAGCGTGAGTGAATTATTAGCATCGCAAACTGCGTGAAAAATAATGTTAGATAACTGAAAATTGTGTCATAATAAGCGTAATTCCAATTTCTTCGGAAGTCGAAACAAAAGAGAGGTTAGAAGCATGAGAAATGTATTTTCATATGCCTTACCGTATAAATGGGTTGCTGTGTGGGCATTTTTATTTATGTTGCTTGAGTTATGCGTCGATTTAGTGCAGCCGATTATTATGGCGCGCATTATTGATCATGGCATTTTGCAGCAAAATATGGACGCCCTGCAGCAATGGGGCATTGTGTTACTCGCATTGTCATTTGCGGGGCTATTGTTTGGGATTTTAAACTCGTATTTTTCCGCGCATGCGGCCCAAAGCTTTTCGTTTGAGCTGCGCAATGCGCTTTTTGAAAAAATACAGCGCTTTACGATGACGACGTATACAAAATTTCCAGCATCCAGCTTAATTACGCGCTTAACGAGTGACGTCACACAAGTGCAAAATGTCTTCTTTATGTCGCTGCGTATTATGCTGCGTGCGCCGTTATACGTAGTCGGTAGCATGATCATGATGCTCATCATCAACGCAAAGCTTGCGCTGTACTTCTTTATCGTTACACCGTTTGCGCTCGTCTTTTTATATGTTGTCGTCAAAAAAGGGGCGCGGTATTTCGGGCAAGTACAGAGCCGTCTAGATCGATTAAACCGCGTGCTACAAGAAAGCTTACAAGCTATTCGTTTAGTAAAAGCGTATTTACGCGGGCATTATGAGGCAAGTCGTTTTGAAGAAATTGCAGGTGCGTTAAAGTTCGATACGATGAAAGCACTGCGCTTAATGGAAATTTTATTGCCGGTGTTATGGTTGTTATTAAACGGTGCGTTGCTTGCGGTCGTTTGGTTTGGCGCCGCACAAATTGAAGCAGGCAATACGCAAGTCGGTGAGCTCGTTGCGATCATTAACTATGCGACGCGCATGACGGCGATGTTTTCGATGTTTGCATTTATTATTTCCGCATTTGCCCGCGCACAAGCAAGTGCAAAGCGTATGGAAGAAGTGTTGCTAATTGAAGAAGGCATGGAGATGCATGAATCGGACGTTGAACAGAAACTTCAGCCTGTATCGCTCCGCTTTGATAACGTATCATTCCGCTACAGTGAGAGCACAGCATCCGTGTTACATAACGTGTCGTTTTCTGTTGCTGCGGGGGAGAAAGTAGCGATCATTGGCGCAACTGGCTCTGGCAAAACGACGCTACTTAGCTTAATTCCACAATTTCATGAGGCAACGAGCGGTACGGTTTACGTAAACGACATACCGGTTGAACAGTGGTCACGCCATGCACTTCGAGCGCATATGGGACTTGTGCTGCAACAGTCTATTTTATTTACAGGCTCGATTGCCCATAACATTCGTTGGGGGAAAAAGGACGCGACGGATGAAGAAGTAATTGCAGCAGCTACACGCGCACAAATTCACACGTCCATTGCGGCGTTTGAACATGGATATGAGACGCGCGTTGGACAAAAAGGTGTGAACTTATCGGGTGGGCAGAAGCAGCGCATCGCGATTGCACGAGCGCTCATTCGTCAACCGAAGCTATTAATTCTTGATGATAGTACGAGTGCACTCGATGTGAAAACGGAACTGGCGTTATGGGATGCATTAGATGAAGCGCAGATGACGATGCTTGTCGTGACACAAAAAATTGCGACAGCGATGCGCATGGATAAAATTATTGTGATGGAAGGTGGGCGCATTCAGCACATCGGTACGCATGACGAGCTCGTTGAAACGTCACCGCTTTATCAACAAATTTATGCGTCACAGCAACAAGGGGGAATTGCACAATGAAAATATTTGGCTATGAACCTGTGATTACGAAAAAGGATTTGCAAAAAGGACAAAAGAAAAAAGTGGAGCAAGCAAGTGATGCGAAACAAACGTTGCTGCGCATTTGGCAGCTATTAGCAGAACAGCGACTGCTGCTGATCATCGTCATTATGATGGTCATCGTAAGCTCCATTTTATCGCTGCTTGGGCCTTTTTTAATTGGTTACATTATTGATGCGTTTATCGTGCCAGCGCAGTTTGACGGTTTGGAACGTTACATGGCAGGGTTGCTCATTATTTATGTGTTGCTATCGCTGGCGACGTATTATCAAAACGTTTGGATGATTGATGTCGCACAGCAAACGGTGTATCGCATGCGAACGACGGTATTTCGTCATTTACAAAGCTTACCGATTCCGTTTTTTGACCGTCGGCAGCACGGCGAGTTAATGAGCCGCGTCACAAATGATATTGAAACGGTGAGTACAACGTTAAACAGCTCAATCATTCAAGTGTTTTCAAGTGTGTTAACGATTGTGGGCACGTTTGTTGTCATGATGTATTTAAGTCCGCTATTAACGTTTTTAACGATGCTTATTATTCCCGTGATGTTTATAGCGCTGCGTTGGATTACGAATCGCACAAGCAAGCTGTTTAAATTGCAGCAACAAGCGGTCGGTTCGTTAAACGGCATGATTGAAGAAACGATTTCAGGGCAAAAAATTGTGAAAGCTTTCTCGCAGGAGGAGCATGTGTTAGCGACGTTTCGCACGCGTTCGGAGGAGCTTCGTCGCAACGGCTTTTGGGCGCTTGTGTACTCTGGGTATATTCCAAAAGTGATGAACTTTTTAAACAATATTAGCTTTACAATCATTGCGGCAATCGGCGGTGTGTTAGCGCTCAAAGGACATATTTCGGTCGGTACAATCGTCATTTTCACCGAGTATTCACGCCAGTTTACGCGCCCGTTAAACGATTTAGCAAACCAGTTTAATACGGTGCTTTCTGCCATCGCAGGTGCTGAGCGTGTGTTTGCGATCATCGATGAAACACCAGATGAAGACGTTGGGAAGCAAGCAAATACGCTGCGCGGAGACATCACGTTTGAAGATGTGTCGTTTCGCTACAATCAAGAGCAACAACACCCTACGTTACAGCACATTTCGTTTCGCGTAAACGCGGGGCAAATGGTGGCGTTAGTCGGAGCAACCGGTGCAGGGAAAACGACGATCATGCAGCTCATTGCACGCTTTTATGACGTCGATACAGGAAACGTGTTATTTGATGGTGTCGACGTGCGCGAATATACGCGCGAAAGCTTGCGCAGCCAAATGGCATTTGTGCTGCAGGACCCGTTTTTATTTGAAGATACGGTTGCCAATAATATTCGTTACGGTCGCCTTGATGCCACGGATGAAGACGTCATTGAAGCGGCGAAAAAGGCAAATGCGCACGACTTCATTATGAAGCTTGAGCGTGGATATGACACCGTGTTAAGTGCCAATGGTGATGACTTATCACAAGGACAGCGACAACTGTTGTCCATTGCGCGCGCGTTTGTTGCCAATCCGGCAATTTTACTGCTAGATGAAGCAACGAGTAGCGTTGATACGGTAACAGAGCTACACATTCAACAAGCGTTAGAAACATTAATGGAAGGGCGCACAAGCTTTGTTATTGCGCATCGTTTAAATACGATTCGAAAAGCGGATGTCATTTTCGTTATGCAGCAAGGACGCTTAATTGAACAAGGATCGCGTGAACAATTGCTCGCTCAAAACGGGGTATATGCAAGCATGGTAACCGCGCATTAATGTAACGCATCGTACGAACGCAACAAGCGCTTTTGGACGATGCGTTTGTTTTGCGTGCACATCGCTTTTTCGTTGTCGACACATGTTGCAATCGATTACAATGAAGGGCATGACAAAAAGGAAAAGGTGACATAGTATGAACATTTCAATTCTTACCGCTTCATTTCCAGTAGATGCTTTGACGTATAGCGAAGTGCAAGCGTTATTGACAGCGGCAAATGAAGCAGACGGTAAGCACTATGACAACACGCTGCACATTTATGCGGCGCAGCAAGCGGATGTACAAGGCTTTTACGTATTAGCGTACGATGATGAGGCTGATCGTTTAGTTGCCGTCGCTTCGGCGATCGATGAAGTTGGCTTCCATACGTTTGAATGGTCGCTTGTTGTCGACCCGTTATATCGTCAAATCGGTGTAGGTACAGCAATGTTTGATGCGATGCAGCAAGCACTTGCGATGCGTCAATCAGCAGGCGATTTAGCGGTCGTTGTCGAAGGTGCGCCGTTTGGGCAAACGCTCGTCGAAAAACATCAATACACGTATTCATTTTCAGAGGCGACGTTTGAAGCAGCACCGCAGCAAGCACATGCATTAGCCATTACACTTCGTCCGTATGATGAAGATGAGGCCGTTTTAATCGAGTTATATGCGGACGCGTTTGGCGATACAGCGGAAGAGTCGCAGCAATTGATCGACTACAATTTACAGCGTGAAGGCACGGCTATTTGGCTTGCGGAACATAACGGACAAATTGTCGGGACAGTGACGACAACGGTGATGAATAATGAGCGCTGGATCACGGCATTTGCGACGAAAAAGGAGCTGCGTGGCCAAGGATTTGGACAAGCGGTGCTTGAGCATGTGAAGCACGATGCGGCAATTGCACAAAACGATGTCGTGTTGCTTGATGTCGAAACGGAAAATGTGCGTGCGCTAGCGGTGTATGAAAAAGCTGGATTTATTAAAACGGCGCAGCTGGATTATTTCGCAAAATAAATTTCGAAAAAACATTTGACTTTTCAGATTATTTAATTTAAATTAAGTCTATCAAGTTAATAGGAATTAAGCTCACTAGAAAAACTAGAGGCTCTTGAACAAACGCGTTGCATAACATGTGCGCAGCTGTTCAAGAGCCTCTTTTCGTGCTTGAGGAGGTACAGTTTATGCAATGGCGTCAAGTAGAAATACAGCAAATGATTCAGCAACCAGACCTATTATTTTTCCAATATTGTCAACAGCACTTTCGCGTGAATAAAGGTGTATTTCATACAATTGATTGTCAGCTGTATGAAATGGGCTTTGAAAAAGTAAAACAGCGTCGCTACATCATGGTGCAGTTTTTACGTTACGCACAGCATCGCGCAGAGCAATCAGGCAAATACATGAAGTTTGGACATGGCAATTTACGAAAAGTAATCGATGAATTTTTAGCGCAATATGAGCAGTTTGCACTGTCACTATAAGGGAGATGGGAACATGGCAATTTTAATTATTAACGGATCGAACAACGACACATCACGTGTGAACGGTGTAGCGATTTACATTAAAGACGCATTAGCAAAGCGACAAATCGCAATCGACGAAATTAACGTCCACACATTACCAGCAGAAGTGTTAATTCATGCGGATTACACATCTGAAGCCATTCATGCAGCGAACGCAAAAGTCGCAGCCGCCGATACGATCATCGTGCTAACGCCGGTATATAAGGCATCCTATAGCGGCATTTTAAAAACATATTTAGACTTAATTCCACAAAAAGGACTTGTTGGAAAAACGGTCGTGCCTATTGCAGTAGGTGGGTCACATCATCATTTATTAGTCATTGACTATGCGTTAAAGCCAGTGCTTGCAGCGATTGGCGCAACGAACACAACACAAGGCGTCTACATCGTCGACAAGCAAATTGAACGAACAGCAGACGGCTTTGCGATTGAAGAAGCAATCACAGCGCGTATAGATGAACAGCTTGCACAAGTGCAACGACTACAAACAGTGTAACGGAGGGACGTATATGGTAGAGAAAATTCGTTTAGAGCGCGTATCAAAAACTTTTACAGTACGCGATGAGAAGCAAAAAGGTGTTGTGAAAGAGTTTACCGCAGTCGATCATTTAGACTTCGTCGTAAACGAAGGGGAATTCATTACATTAGTAGGTCCGAGTGGCTGTGGGAAATCGACGATGCTTGATTTACTCGGTGGATTATCGACACCGACAAAAGGACGCATTTTAATTGATGGACGTGAAATTAACGGCCCAGGGTTAGATCGTGGCACGGTTTTTCAACAATACGCGTTATTCCCATGGAAAACAGCACGCGGCAATATTGAGTTTGGCTTAGAAGCAAAAGGCATTCCGAAAAAAGAATGGAAAGAGCAATCGGATTATTATTTAGATTTAGTTGGCTTAAGTAAATTCGCAGACCGCTACCCACACGAGTTATCAGGTGGTATGAAGCAGCGTGTAGCAATCGCGCGAAGCTTAGCGTTCAATCCAGATGTATTGTTAATGGATGAGCCATTTGCGGCGCTTGATGCGCAAACGCGTGAAACATTACAAGCAGAGCTACTGCGCATTTGGGAGAAGACAAAAAAGACGATCATTTTCATTACACACGGGATTGATGAAGCGGTGTACTTAGGGCAACGTGTTGTCGTATTGTCAGCAAACCCAGGTAGCGTGAAAAAAATTGTCGACATTCCACTGAAAAATCGTTTAGCAGACGCAGACATTCGATCAAATCCACAGTTCATTAGCGCTCGTCGAGAAGTGTGGAGCTTATTGCATGAAGCGGAATATAAAGGAGCATACATTTAAGGAGGGAAACTATGGTTACAGTACATAAAGCATTGCAGCAACCGCAGCCAAAAAAGAAGCGCGCTTCATCATCTGGCATCGCGAAGCTGTTAAAACAATCAATCGTTTTACTTTTATTTTTCATCGTATGGGAAATATTACCGAAAACAGGTTTTGTCGATCAAGCATTTTTCCCAGCATTTTCTGAAGTAGCGGTCGCATGGTGGAACTTATTGTTATCAGGCAGCCTTTGGGAACATTTTAGCGCAAGTATACTTCGTTCATTAGCAGGGTTTGTGTTAGCGATCATCATTGCAATTCCACTCGGTTTATTAATTGGTTGGTATCCACTCGTACGCGATTTATTTAACCCGATTTTAGAAGTGTTCCGTAACACAGCAGCACTTGCGTTATTACCTGTATTCATTTTATTTTTAGGCATCGGTGAAACATCGAAAATTGCAATTGTGTTATTCGCATGTACGTTCCCGATTTTATTAAATACAATTGCGGCGGTAAAAAACGTCGACCCATTACTAATTAAAAGTGCACGTTCGATGAATATTTCTTCATTTAAACTGTTTTATAAAGTCATTTTACCAGCATCTATTCCGATGATTTTCACAGGTGTTCGCATGGCGGGTGCAGGCGCGATTTTAGTGTTAATCGCAGCAGAAATGGTTGGTGCAAAAGCAGGGTTAGGGTACTTAATTACGTACTCACAATACAATTTCTTAATTCCAGAAATGTATGCAGGCATCGTGACAATTTCATTACTTGGTTTAGCCATTAACTACGGATTATTAGCAGTCGAGCGTTATTTCACACGTTGGCAGCAACCGGTACAATAAATTTTTTTACGATCAATTCCTACTAAAATAATAAGATAAGGGTGAATTCAAATGACAAAAAAACAATTAAGCTTAGGCGCGTTCTTTATGTTCCCAGGGCACCACGTAGCTGCGTGGTTAGATCCATCTACGACAAAGGAGCAATACGTAAACTTTGATTTCGTTCGCGAACAGGCGATTAAAGCCGAAGCGGCAAAGTTCGATACAATTTTTTTAGCCGATCACGTTAATCCAGTAGATCCTGATGCGGAGTCATTTGAACAAACATCGTACTTACATTTTGAGCCGTTTACATTATTATCAGCGATTGCGGCAGTAACGAATAACATTGGTGTCGTTGGCACGGTATCAACGACGTTTAGCGAACCGTATAATGTAGCGCGACAATTCGCCTCGCTGGACCGTATCAGTAAAGGGCGCGCAGGGTGGAATGTCGTGACGAGTTCACCAATTGGCGCAGCAAACTTTAATAACGATGTAACGAGCTTACAGCCAGAAGTGCGTTATAAGCGCGCGCATGAATATGTGGATGTTGTCACAAAACTTTGGAACGCAACCGGTGATGACACAATTGTATATGACCAAGCGAATGAAAAAATGAATGACCGTACGCAAGTAGCACCGATTGATCATGAAGGTGAATGGTTCCAAGTGAAGGGGCCGCTCACAGTACCGCGCTCAGAGCAAGGGCATCCCGTCGTCGTACAAGCAGGGCAATCGGATGAAGGAAAAGAGCTAGCTGCACGTACAGCGGAAGTCGTTTTCACAGCGTGGCAATCGTTAGAAGATGCGCAAGCGTTTTATCGTGATTTAAAAGGGCGTTTGCCGAAATATGGTCGCACAGCAGACGAGCTAAAAATTATGCCGGGTATTTTTCCAATCGTTGCACCGACCGAAGAGGAAGCAAAAGCAAAGCACCAAGCACTGCTCGATTTAATTCCTGTTGAAGCAGGCGTGAAACGGTTATCGGATAACTTTGGCTACGATTTATCAGGCTATGATGTCGACGGTCCATTACCGGATATTCCAAAAGAGCTTATTAAAGGCATCGGCAGTCGCCATGAATTAATCGTCAACTTGGCGAAGAAGGAAAACTTAACAATTCGCCAGTTGTATCAACGCATTTCAGGTGGCCGTGGTCATTACGAAGTGGTCGGTACACCTGCACAAATTGCAGACATTATGGAAAGCTGGTTACAAAATGATGCGGCAGATGGTTTCAACATTTTAGCACCAACGTATCCACAAGGGTTCGACGACTTTATTGAACTCGTTATTCCAGAATTACAACGACGCGGTATTTTCCGCACGGAATATAGCGGTACAACATTGCGTGAGCATTTAGGCTTGCAACACCCAGCAACAAAAAAACAATATGTGAACGCATAAGGGGATGAAGGCGATGAAAAAATGGAAAGCATTCGGAATTGTAACGATATTAAGTGCGAGCTTACTTGCGGCATGTGGCAACACAGAAAAGGAAGCGGCGAGCGCTGATGAGCAAGATCAAGTATTACAATATCAATCGCAAGCGGGCGTCGTGTCGTTTGCTGAAGTAGCGCAAGAGCTTGGTTATTTAGGCGATGTATCATTAGAAAGCGTCGGGAGCTACGTTGGTGGACCAGAAAGCATTCAACTTGTTGCGACAAAGCAAATTGACTTTGGCTATGCGTTTACCGGTGCGGTGTTAAAATCAGCTGCTAAAGGTGTACCGATTAAAGCGGTCATCGCAGCATATGGAAGTGATGAAGCCACATCAACGAGCTTATACGCATTAGAAGAAACAGGCATTACATCAGGGAAAGATTTAATTGGTAAAACAATCGGCGTGAACACACTTGGGGCACACTTCGAATTTTTCCTGCAAGATTATTTAAAGAATGAAGGCTTAACAGCGAAAGAACGCGAGCAAGTATCGACCGTTGTCATTCCAACCGCCACAGCCGAGCAAACATTGCGTAACAATCAAGTTGATGCAGTCATTATGAACGGCTTAGCGCGTGACTTAGCGCTAGAGCGCGGTGGCATCGAAACGGTCGCTCGTGATGTCGACGTATACGACCGTCATTTCACCGCTGGACCAACTGTGTTTAGCGATGCGTATATTGAGGAAAATCCAGATACGGTTAAAACGTTTGTCGAAGGAACAGCAAAAGCGATCGACTGGCTACAAACGACGCCACGTGAAGAAGTAATTGAGCTGTATACGGATATTTTAACGAAGCGCGGCGAAGAAGATTCCGTTGAACATACACGTTTCTTCCAATCACCAGGTGTATCGGCAAAAGGTGGCGTGTTAACGGATGAAGACTTTACCGTATGGTTAAGTACATTAGAAGAAGATGGTACGATTGAAAAAGGTGCGGTCGATGTAAAAGACGTGTATACGAATGAATTTAATCCGTATGCGAAATAATGCCATTTGAGCATACAAAAAAGCGGTCATGAAAAATGTTGATTTTTCACGACCGCTTTTGTACGTGCTAGTTATCCACATGTGGATAACTTTATGCGTCGATGTTTTCCACAAACGATGTATGTTGTAATAAAAAAGCATCCGTTGATGGGCCGATTAACGTTAGCGCATGCATCGCACGTGTGAGCGCCACGTATAATAATTTACGGTCAAGTGGTGCATTATAAAATGGTGTATCGGTCGCAACGACAATGACCGCATCAAATTCAAGACCTTTTGCTAAATGGCTTGGCACAATTAAGAGCTTTTGTTGATCGAGTGCTGAGTCCGTCGTTAATCGTTGGACAGCGACATTTCCTTCTTCAAGCAACTGTTCATAACGCAGCGCATCATTGGTCGATTTACAAATGAGCGCAACGGATCGGAAGCCGTTTTGGTGCATGCGTGCGACTTCATCGGCAATCGCTGTAACATCAAAGTGTTCACGGGTTACGAAACGAGGTGTTTCGCCGCGGCGTACAACCGGCTCGACAAGTGGTAGCTCCTCGTCCATTTGACCAAGCACATCATTCGCAACATGCATAATATCAATCGTCGTGCGGTAACTTTTTTGAAGCGTCGCATACGTCGCACGTGGGAATAATTGCTGGACGTCGTGCCAATTTGTAAGTGAGCGGTAGCTATGAATTCCTTGCGCTAAGTCACCAACCATTGTGAACATATCGGTTTCTAAACCAGCCTGCAATGCGGCAAGCTGCAATAAGCTGTAATCTTGCACTTCATCGATAAATACGACTTTTACTTTATGTTTCTCATCAATGCCTTTAATGCGTGCTGCTAAATAATACAGCGCTGCTACATCGTCCTCATGCCACGTTTCTTTTTTATGAAATGCTAAAAACTGCGATTGCTGCTCAAACGTCCAGTCGTACGCAAGCTCTGCAAGCAACATCGGGTTTGTCAGCAACTCCCGATACATCGTTTTCACATTCACTTTTTTGAAGCGTCGCATGTAAGAAGCTGTTTTTGTACGCGCTTCCTCCTTAATTTGCGGTAAGCGTTCGTCGCGTTCATCGGTATATTTAAAAATAAGGCGACGGCGCTTTTGTTGGTCGCGAATGCCGTTTAAAATTTTATCAAGCGTCGCTTCGTAGCGCTGTGATAATGCATCATACACCGCTTTTTCCTTCCGTTTCACATCAGCTTGAATGACTTTTTTTATGCGCGCTAAACGCTTCTCAATCGGTAAGTACGCAAATTCTTCAACGAATAATTTTTGCAGCCGCGCTTTTTTAATGAGGCGATATTTTTCTAAAAAGATGTCCTCAAACTGCTCAGCCATTTCATGCTCTAAACGCATCACGTAGCGATCGAGCAGTTGTTTAAACTGCAGCGAGCCTTTTAGCTTCACAATCCATGCAAAAGGATGCTCCTTTTCTTCAATCAACTGTTCAAGCACATCGTTTGTTGGCGCGATCTTTACATTTAATTTGAGTGCGTCTTTCACATATTGTGCATACGTCGTTTGGCGAATATTGCCGACACCAAGATCAGGCAAAACGTCCGCAATATAATGAATAAACAGCTTACTCGGCGTTAAAATCATTAAATCCTCTGCTTTAAAATGCTCCCCCATCGTATATAAAAAGTACGAAATGCGGTGCAGTGCAATCGTCGTTTTCCCGGATCCTGCCGCACCTTGTACAATAATAGGTTGCTTCAAATGCGCACGCATAATATCGTTTTGTTCCTTTTGAATCGTCGACACAATTTCTGTAAGGCGTACGTCTGCTTTTCCTGCAAGCGCTTCTTGAAGCAGTTCATCGGTCGTTGTTAAATCAACATCGCGAATGTCGAGCAGTTCGCCATGTTCAATTTTATATTGGCGCTTTTTATGCAGCTCACCGCTATATTCCTCACCGCGCACATCATATGATAAGTGGCCAAGTCGCCCATCGTAATAAACATTCGCAATCGGCGAGCGCCAGTCTACGATAATGGGCTCGTGCGTATCGCGATGAAACAACGATGTTTTCCCAATGTATAGCTGTTCTGTTTCCGTCGAGTCATCGCGCTGAAAATCGATGCGCGCAAAATATGGTCGGTTTTTTACCGCAAGTAAGCTATCTTGCTGTGTCTGCGCCATTTCAAAAAAGCGCGCGTTCGCTAAAATATTTAAATAGCTCAAACTGGAGTCTAAATAATCTAAATCGGCGATCGAGGTGCGAATGTTGTCTTGCGCTGTTTTCAAATCGCGTGCAGAATCGCGTAAAATTTCCTCCATATATTGACGTGCATGATGCAAATAGAGCTGCTCTTCTTGAAAATCTTCATGCTGCATAAAAAATTCCCTCCGTTTCAACAAAAAATAACAGGTATATATCGTATCATATTTTATTCTTAGTACAACGCATACTTCGCAGTAATATTTGAGAGCGTTTTCATAAATATTTTGCACTTCGTGAAGAAAACGGTTTAAACGAGCGAAAAAAATACACGTTCATAAAGTTGTCTAAAAATTCGCGCTGTTTATGAACGAATTGTGAAAACATGCACAAAATGCTTTTCTTTTTCAAAAAAGGGCGTATACTGTGGTATAACAGAAACGTCAAATAAACAGAAAAACACCTTCTGTAATAATACAGTTTAACGAAGAAGAGGAGAATGAACGATGTGGGTAATTACAATTTTTGAAGATCAGCACAATGTACGTATGTTTGAATACACGGAGAAAAATGAAGCGACAGCAGCGTTACAAACATTCAGCGAAACAGCCATTCTTTCTTACACAAAATAATTGAGACAGTTCGTCATTTGAGATAAAACAATACGCAATATGAGAAGGGGACTAATAATATGTGGGTAATTACAGTTTTTGAAGATCAGCACAATGTACGTATGTTTGAATACACGGAGAAAAATGAAGCGACAGCAGCGTACAAACATTCAGCGAAACAGCCATTCTTTCTTACACAAAATAATTGCCGGCAGCGTTTTCCCAAAACTCAGGGACCGATCTGCTGTCGCGCAGGACAGC
>JAHAYH010000044.1 GCA_018384745.1 Caryophanon sp.
CCTGCTGATACGGTGTAAGCTTCAGCGTCACTTCGTTGAAAATGCGGTCACATACTAAATACAGAACGTCTTCCTTTGTGCGGATGTATTCGTACAGCGTGCCGATACTAAAGCCCGCTGCTTTTGCGATTTCTCGCGTCGTCGCCTTATGAAAGCCTTTTTCTTTAAACAATTTCACCGCGCCTTTAATAATTTGCTCGCGGCGCATTGCGATTAAGGTTTCATCTTTAACGGACGATTGTACTTCAATATCTTTCGGCATAAAATTATTTTGTTAAATTGCGGGAAATAACAAGGCGCTGGATTTCCTGCGTTCCTTCATAAATTTGTGTGATTTTCGCATCGCGCATGAAACGTTCTACTGGATAATCTTTTGTATAACCATAACCACCAAATACTTGTACTGCATCTGTTGTTACTTTCATCGCTGTATCTCCAGCCAACAGCTTCGCCATAGCTGATGCTTGCCCGTACGGTAAGTCATTTGACTCTAACCACGCAGCTTGATACGTCAGTAAACGCGACGCTTCAACCGAAGTTGCCATATCAGCTAACTTAAACCCTACCCCTTGTTGTAATGCAATTGGTTTCCCAAACTGCACACGCTCTTTCGCATAATCAGCAGCTGCATCTAACGCACCTTGTGCAATACCAACCGCTTGTGCAGCGATTCCGTTACGACCGCCGTCTAACGTTTTCATCGCGATGATAAACCCTTGACCAACTTCACCTAAAATGTTTTCTTTTGGCACGCGGCAGTTATCGAAAATAATTTCAGTTGTTGGTGATGAACGAATGCCTAGCTTTTGTTCTTTCTTCCCTACTGAGAAGCCTGGGAAATCTGCTTCAACGATGAAGGCAGTCGTACCTTTTGCGCCTAATTCTGGATCTGTGACAGCAAACACGACATAAATATCGGCAATACCACCGTTTGTAATGAAGATTTTTGAACCGTTTAATACGTAGTGATCCCCATCTTCTACCGCATATGTACGCATACCGCCTGCATCTGAACCTGAACCTGGCTCCGTTAAACCGTAAGCCCCGATTTTTTTACCTTCCGCCATTGGACGTAAGTATTTTTGCTTTTGCTCTTCGTTACCGAACTTGTATACAGGCCATCCTGCAAGTGATGTATGTGCTGATAACGTTACCCCAGTTGATGCACAAACGCGTGATAATTCTTCTACCGCGATGCAATATGCTAAGTAGTCAAACCCTGCACCACCGTACTCTTCTGGCCACGGAATACCTGTTAAACCAAGCTCTGCCATTTTGTCGAAAATTTCACGATCGAAGCGTTCCTCTTCGTCACGCTCCGCTGCTGTTGGTGCTACTTCATTTACTGCAAAGTCACGAATCATATCGCGTAATTGTTGATGCTCTTCTGTTAATTGAAAATTCATAGTTCTCAAATCCCCTTTTTATTTTACTAAATTTTTGCTAATCACAAGACGTTGAATTTCACTTGTGCCCTCATAAATTTCCGTTACTTTCGCATCGCGGAATAATCGCTCGACTGGATACTCTTTCGTGTAGCCGTAGCCACCGAAAACTTGTACCGCATCAATCGATACATCGACCGCTGTTTTTGACGCAAACAATTTCGCCATCGATGCCTCTTGTCCACAAGGAAGCCCTTGTGCACGTAAGTTTGCAGCGCGGAATACGAGCAAGCGTGATGCTTCAACCGCCGTTGCCATATCGGCCAATTTAAAGCCTACCCCTTGTTGTGCGGCAATCGGTTTCCCAAATTGCACGCGCTCTTTTGCATAGTCAACAGCATGCCCAAGTGCTGCTTCTGCAATGCCTAAGCTTTGTGCAGCAATGCCGATTCGACCAACATCTAAGTTCGCCATCGCAATTTTAAAGCCCTCGCCCTCTTGTCCAAGCAAGTTTGCGGCAGGCACACGCATTTGTTCAAATGTTAGCTGCACAGTGCGTGAGCCGTGAAGACCCATTTTATGCTCATCTTTCCCGACGATGAAGCCTTCTGTGTCTTTTTCAACGATGAACGCTGAAATTCCTTTTGCACCTGCTTCTGGATTCGTCGATGCAAATACGATATACACATCCGCTTCACCACCGTTTGTAATGAACACTTTTGAGCCGTTAATAATATAGTCATCGCCGTCTTTCACAGCTCGTGATTTCAACGATGCTGCGTCTGAACCAGCGCCTGGCTCCGTTAAACAAAATGCCCCTAAGTACTCGCCCGAAGCAAGCTTTGGTACGTATTTTTGCTTTTGCTCTTCCGTACCGAAGTATAAAATCGGGTTCGTGCCAACGGACGTATGTACCGATAAAATAACCCCTACGACCGCGCTCACACGCGAGAGCTCATTGATCGCAATAATGTACGATGTAAAATCCATCCCAGCACCACCGTACTCTTCTGGTACTGTAATGCCCATTAAACCAAGCTCACCCATTTGTGCTAAAATGTCAGACGGAAATATGCCGTTCTCCATTTCCTCAACGAAAGGTGCAATTTTTTCGTTGGCGAAATCTCGCACCATGTTGCGCATCATTAGCTGTTCTTCTGTAAAACGTAAATCCATCCCCATACACATCCTTTATTCGTACACGTAGAATCCTCGACCTGATTTTTTCCCTAACCAGCCAGCTGCTACGTATTTACGTAATAACGGACATGGACGGTACTTACTGTCGCCTAAACCTTCATGTAAAATTTCCATAATTGATAAACATGTATCTAACCCAATGAAATCTGCAAGCGTTAATGGACCCATCGGATGATTCATGCCAAGCTTCATCACTGTGTCGACATCCTCTACAGATGCTACCCCTTCATACACAGCGTATACCGCTTCGTTGATCATCGGTAATAAAATACGATTCGCTACAAATCCTGGGAAGTCATTTACTTCAACAGGTGTTTTTTCAAGCTTCACCGATAAATCGCGTACCGTTTCGTACACTTCATCCGTCGTCGCTAAACCGCGGATGACTTCGACAAGCTTCATGACCGGCACTGGATTCATAAAGTGCATGCCGATTACTTGCTCCGGACGATTCGTTACAGCGGCAAGCTCTGTAATCGGTAAAGATGATGTATTCGTTGCTAAAATTGTATGTGCAGGTGCAATTTCATCAAGCTGACGGAAGATCGATTGCTTAATCTCCATGTTTTCGACAGCTGCTTCAATAACGATGTCTGCTTTTTTCGCATCATCGATTGATAATGATGGTGTTAAACGCTCTAAAATGGCCGCTTTTTGTTCCTCTGTTTTGCGCCCTTTTTCGACGTCACGGCTTAAGTTTTTTGTAATGTTTGCTAAACCGCGGTCGAAAAACTCTTGCTTTTGATCGTTTAAAATAACGTTGTAGCCGGCAGTCGCGCACACTTGTGCAATGCCTGACCCCATTTGACCTGCTCCGATGACCATAATTGTTTCAATTGACATGACAACCTATTCCCCTTTCACTTCAATCATGATGGCATCCCCTTGACCGCCACCTGAACAAATCGCTGCAATACCGATGCCGCCCCCGCGACGCTTTAACTCGTATGCAAGCGTTAAAATGATGCGTGTCCCCGATGCCCCAATCGGATGACCTAGCGCAATCGCACCACCGTTTACGTTGACCTTTTCAGGATCTATATTAGCAATTTGTGCACTTGCTAGCGATACCGCTGCGAACGCTTCATTCATTTCGATTAAATCGATGTCCTCGATTGTTTTGCCTGTTTTCTTTAAAAGTTCGTTAATGACTAACCCTGGTGTTTCTGGGAAGTCTGCAGGATCCACACCCACTTCAGCATGCCCGATAATTGTTGCTAACACCGGTTTGCCTTCCGCTTTTGCTTTTTCTTCATTCATGAGCACTAATGCAACAGCACCGTCGTTAATGCCTGGTGCGTTTGCTGCTGTAATTGTGCCGCCTTTACCAAATGCAGAGCGCAAGCCGCTAATTGATTCCACCGTTACACCTGCACGCGGTGATTCGTCTTGTGCAAAAGCAATTGGATCACCTTTACGTTGCGGCACTTCAACCGGTACGATTTCTTCTGCAAACTTGCCTGTTTCAATCGCTTGTGATGCACGGTCTTGACTGCGCACTGCCCATTCATCTTGTGCTTCACGTGTTAAGTTGAATTTCTCCGCTGTGCGGTTGCCATATACACCCATATGGACGCGATTTTCATCGAACGCACACGTTAAACCATCGTATAGTAAGCCATCAATTACCGCACTATCTCCCATGCGTAAACCCCAACGATCTTTCGTTAAGTAATACGGTGCGTTTGACATCGACTCCATACCGCCGGCAACGATCGTATTTTCTTCGCCTAGGCGAATAATTTGGTCTGCTAATGTTACACTGCGCATACCTGATGCACATACTTTGTTAATTGTTTCTGTCTTAACGCTAAATGGAATGCCTGCTTTTGCAGCTGCTTGACGAGAAGGAATTTGACCTTGTCCAGCTTGTAACACTGTCCCCATAATGACTTGGTCTACATCTGTCGGCGCAACGTTCGCACGCTCCAGCGCACCTTTAATGGCTACGCCACCTAAATCACTTGCTGTGAAGTTACTTAATGTGCCACCGAATTTTCCAAACGCTGTACGCGCCCCGTCTAAAATTACTGTCTTTGTCATTTCTCTATCCCCTTTAGATAAGTCTCAATCGCTCAAACTCGACTGAACGCTCGCTCAATTTAATCACAAATAAAAAAGAAACTTTACCCCTTACCTACTTAATATTGTACGAAATGTAGAATATTTTTTCAATATTATTTTTTCTGAAAATAAAATATATTTATTTTTAATGATTATTTGCGCCTATAAAAGTGCCACCTATACTACATCAAAAGCTGATTGGACAACGTTTGTTCCTCGCGTTCATGTTATGGAGAAATCGTAAAATAGCAAAAAAGCATTATGCGATGATCGCATAATGCTCCTTGCGTTATTTCTCGACTTGTGATGTTTCAACCACTGCATCGCCTGTATCTACCGCACGTTCCTCTACTGGTACGTGTGGATCAACAACGTCTTCTGAAACCGGTGTTGTTTCCACTTCTTCATCCGTCGCTGTTGGTGCATCCCCAAATACAGCGCGCTCTAAAATTTCCGCGATGTCGAATGTACCGACTGTATCTTCAACTTCCTTCGCCTTCGTACCATCTGATAACATCGTTAAGCAGTATGGACAACCAGACGAAATCATTGACGCATTTGTTTGTAATGCTTGTTCTGTACGCGCTACGTTAATGCGGTTTCCGACATGCTCTTCCATCCACATTAAACCGCCACCTGCGCCACAGCACATACCGTCTTGACGATTGCGCGCCATTTCCACAAGGTTAACCCCTGGTACGGCACGTAAAATTTCACGTGGTGGGTCAAATACATCATTGTAACGACCTAAGTAACATGAATCATGGAATACGATCGTTTCTTCGACGCGGTGATTCATCGTTAAGCGGCCTTCTTTTACTAAATCATATAGCAGTTCCGTATGGTGAAGCACTTCACCTTTCCAACCGAAATCTTGGTACTCATTTTTGAAAATGTTGTACGCATGCGGATCGATTGTCACGATTTTTGTTACTTCATTTTTTTCAAACTCATCAATGTTTGCTGTAGCAAGCTCTTGGAATAAAAACTCATTTCCTAAACGACGAGGTGTATCCCCTGAGTTTTTCTCCTTGTTACCTAAAATCGCAAACTTCACGCCAGCTTCATTCATTAAGCGCGCAAACGCTAATGCAATTTTTTGTGAGCGGTTGTCGAATGAACCCATCGAACCAACCCAGAATAAAAATTCGAAGCCATCGCCTGATTTTTTCGCTTCCTTCACCGTCGGAATGTTAATTGACGGATCAAGGTCACGCCATTTTTCTTTCTCTTTACGGTTTAAGCCCCATGGATTTCCTTGACGTTCAATGTTTGTCATTGCGCGTTGTGCATCCGGGTTTACTTTACCTTCTGTCATCGTTAAGTAACGACGTAAGTCAATAATTTTATCTACGTGCTCATTCATTACTGGACATTGATCTTCACAGTTACGACATGTTGTACATGCCCAAATTTCTTCCTCTGTGATGACATCGCCAATTAATGATGGGCTATAAATATCTTCAATTACCGCACCTTCTGCACCAGCAGCTAATGCTAATTGATTTCCTTTTGTGTTTTTAAACATTTGGTACGGTACCCATGGCTTTGATTTTGTCGTAACAGCCCCTGTGAACGTTAAATGATCACGCAGCTTCACGATTAAGTCCATCGGTGATAGCATTTTCCCTGTACCTGATGCTGGACACATATTTGTACAGCGTCCACACTCTACGCATGCGTATAAGTCTAATAGCTGCTTTTGGTTGAAGTCTTGAATGCGACCAACACCAAACGCCACTTCCTCTTCCGCTGCTTCCTCATCTTCACCCATGTCAAAGTTAATTGGCACAAGCGTACCTGCACGATCTAAACGGTTGTAATACACGTTGCCGATACTTGTAATTAAGTGGAAGTGCTTTGATTGTGGAATGTACACTAAGAATGTTAATAAAATTAATAAGTGAATCCACCAGCACACGTAGAACAATACCATACCTGCTGTTGCTGGTAACCATGAAAACGCTAGCATAATTGTCGACGCGATTGGCTCAAAGCCGTTAAACGTCGTATGATCATGCCAAATCATCGCAAAACCATTTGCCAGTAACGTTGATAGCATTAAGCCACCAATGAAGATTAATACTAAACCATTTTTCCAGCCGCGCTTTAAACGCACAAGCTTCTCAACATAACGACGGTGGAATGCCATCGCTACTGCCACTAAAATCATTAACGCAACAAGCTCTTGGAAAAATACGAATGGGCTATACAGTGGACCAAGTGGTAAATGATGATCCGGCGCTAAGCCACGAATAATTAAATCAATTGCGCCAAGCTGTACGAGTAAAAACCCGTAGAAGAACATGACGTGCATTGCGCCACTTTTTTTATCTTTTAGCAGCTTACTTTGTCCAAATACTTTCTCAACAATTTGCGAAACGCGCTCTTTTACGCTCTCGTCAAATTCTACCTTCTTTCCTAACTTGATGAATTCATAACGTGTCTTTAATAAGTAAATGAACAGCCCTGCTGCATATGCAATAACGGCAATCGTCAGTACCCATGTCACGATTAAGAAAATATTCATCACAGTCCCCCCTTTGTGATCAAACAATCCCCTTTTGTGCTTCCTATTGTAAATTATGAATGACCATTCAGTCAACATGACGCCGCAAAAAAAACAACTTAAGCGAGTATTTTCACGCACGTTTGTAAATAAAATGATACATTATGTAAACATAATTTTCACTCTATTTCTAAACTTTCTATCATTTCCTTATTTTTAGAACACCTTTTTGTGCATAGTTGAACTGCGAAACATCGCCTTTTTCGCATCAAAAAAGCAGAGGAAACGATCGATTTCCTCTGCCGTACATAACGCGATCAACGCGCGATTATTTTTCGCCTTTTTTCGTATGGAATACTTTTCCGCCACGCGCATACTCAACATCGGCAACACCTGCGCGGAAGTTCACAACACGCGCCGCTGCGAAGAAGTAATCAGATAAGCGGTTTAAATATTTTTGCACAACGATATTTACGCCTTCTGTTTCACTCGCAAGTGTGACCATTTGACGCTCTGCACGACGCGTTACCGTACGTGCAATATGTAATGTTGCAGCTGCTGGTGTCCCACCTGGTAAAACGAACTTTTCAAGCGGTGGCGCTTCCTCTACTAATGCATCGATGCGTTCTTCTAACACTGTAATTGGCTCTTCGTTTAACTTAAATTGAGGCTCTTTCATAACGTTCGCTAAATCGCCACCACAGTCGAATAATTCGTGCTGAATGGCATGTAAGTCGTTTAATAAATCCGCATATGTCGCTTCGTCTAATTCCGTCATCGCTTTCCCAACGAATGAATTTAATTCATCGACTGTGCCGTAAACTTCAACGCGAATGTCATCTTTCGCAACGCGTCCACCAATTAAACCTGTTTTCCCTGTATCGCCTGTTTTCGTATAAATTTTCATTGTGTTCTCCCCTTTAATTGTTTATAACGCTGAATGGCTTCAACGGTTGTTTCAACAACCGCATGCCCGAGCCACTTGCCAAGCTGTGACACGGTTCCTGCATAATTGTGCTGTTTTCCTTGCTGTGTTGCGGCAATTAAAATACTATCGGTAGCTGTCCCCGTCGCAATCGTATTCGACATGGCGTCGTGCACTTCCTCTATTTGGAGCGCTTTTACTTTCGCTTCAGTAGCCGTCATCATCGCCTGCACGAATGCTTCATCCGTGAGCTGTGCGTTTATAATGACCCACGTGTTAATTGTACCAATCGCATAATCACTAGATCGGCTATACGTTTTCGATACGTCGAGTGCTTTGCCGACACCTGCTGTGACCATGACAATCATCGAGCCCGCTTCCGTTTGAAATTCACGAATAACCGCATAATCGGTCGTCAGCGCGGTCATCATGCCAACCGTATTCGTCGGCACAGCTCCGCGATGGCGAATGAACGCTGCAAATTCCGCGCGAACGTTTGTAATATCGTACGTCGGTGCGACGCTGCGGTTCATAATCGTTTCATACCAACCGAGACCTGCGTTGTACACTGCAGATGATAACACGCGCAGCGGCAGCGGGCTTTGCAATGTGATTGCTTCTTCTGTTACCTCAATATGCGCACACGTCACCGCTGCCTGTTTTGTTAACGACACCGATGGCAAAATCGTCACTTGCGGCTTCGCTTCTTTCGGGTGTGGGCGCGTCACAACGTCGACGTTATACACTTGCTCAATTTGCGCATCTACAAGCACTTCATGTGGCTCACCAATCATGCGTACACGACCTTTTTCCATTAACAATAAGCGGTCGCAATAAAGCGCTGCTAAGTTCATATCATGAAAGATCGATACGACCGTTAAGCCGCGCATTTTCGCTTCGCTGCGCACCATGTCGAGCAATTGACGCTGATGCGCAATGTCTAAATGGTTCGTCGGCTCATCTAAAAACAGCACGTCGGCTCGCTGTGCTAACGCTTGTGCGACAAACACACGCTGCTGCTCACCGCCCGATAAAAATGCCATTTCTTCCTCCGCATATTGTAGCACGTTCGTTTGCGTCATCGCTTGCACGACCGCTTGTTCATCGTCGTCACTCCAACTAGAGAAAAAACCGCGCTGGTGTGGATAACGTCCAAGTGATACAACTTCGCGCACCGTATGGGTAAAGGTGTTGGCATGCAGCTGTGGCAACACGGCAAGCTTTTTGGCAAGCTCTTTTGGCGCGTAGCTTTTGAGCGGTTGATTTTCCAACAAAACCGTACCGGCTGTTAAAGGCAACGCACCGCTAATAAGCTTTAACATCGTCGATTTCCCGCTGCCATTTGGCCCTAAAATGCCGAGCACTTCCCCTTTTTTCACATGAAACGATACGTCTTGTACATACGCAACTTGATCGTAGCCGCCGCTTACTTGTTGTACGTGTAACATTTATGCGATGCCACCTTTCTTTCGTCGCTGTTTAAAGAAAATATATGCAAATACTGGCGCACCAACAAATGATGTAATGACGCCGATTGGCAACTCAGTAGGCGCGATGATCGTACGCGATACTAAATCACAAATAATGAGTAAAGTTGCGCCGTGTAACAATGATAACGGCAATAAGTGGTTGTGGTCTGCCCCCCACAGCATGCGCGTCATATGCGGTACAACGAGGCCAACAAAGCCAATTGTACCGGATACGGCAACGGCTGCACCGGTTAACATCGATCCACCAATTAATACTTGTAGCTTACTACGCTTCACGTTTACGCCTAAATATTGCGCGCGCTCCTCGCCGTACAGCATCGCATTTAACTCACGGCGATTCCACCATAAAATAAAGCTGCCGACAACAACAAATGGCACAATCATTTGCACATACGGCCAACCGCGCATCGACACGCTTCCTAAAAGCCACCCCATAATTTGGCGCAGCTCCTCACCTGTTAGGGCAATCATGAGTGAAATCATCGACCCTAAAAATGAACTAAAAATAATGCCTGTTAAAATGAGTGTTTCCATCTTCATCGTACGGTCAACGAGCTTCGCAAAACTCATCACTAAAAACATCGTGGCTACCGCGCCGACCATACTGAACACAGGGAGCGTAAATAGACCGAGAAACGGCACCGATAGGCCAAAGAAAATCGTCGCAACCGCACCGACTGATGCCCCCGATGAAATACCGAGCGTGTATGGATCTGCAAGTGGGTTTTTTAGCAACCCTTGGAAGGCAGCCCCTGCAATCGCTAAGCTTGCGCCGACAAGTGCCGCAAGCAGGACGCGTGGCAAGCGAATTTGCCATAAAATATTGGCGGCTGTTTCGTTCGCAGCAGGATTCCATAACACTTCAAGCGGAATCGATACCGAGCCGACTGCAATGCCAAACCACATGCTGACGATGAGCGATATGATCGCTATTGTATACGCGAGCGCATATTTTTTACTCACTAAATACCTCTGGGTGAACGGCTGTTGCCATCTCTAATAAACCTTCTGCTAAACGCGGGCCTTGGCGACTTGTTGTGTCTTCATCAATTTGTACAACCGCATTATTTTTCACCGCTGTAATCGTATCAAAGCCTGGGCGCAGTGGCAGTGTCGTTAACACATCTGGCACATAGCTATAGGACACTAAAATAACATCTGGATTTTGCGTAATGATTTCCTCTGAGCTAATTAAGTACCAGCCTTCTTTTGTCGCCGCCACGTTTTCTGCTTTGATCATGCTAAGCATCTCGTCTGTAAATGTGTTGGCACCTGCTGTATAAATTTCAGGCACATCTGAGTTTTCAACGAATACGCGCTTTGGTTCAATATCTTTTAACTGATCTTGAATATCTGCTACTTGCGCTTCCATATCCGCGACAATTTGCTCTGCTTGTTCAGATGTTCCTGTAATTTCTGCAATATCGTGAATCGTTTCGTATGTTTCATCAAAGTTTTTCGCATCATCGACTACGTACACGTCGATGCCCGCAGCGCGCAGCTGTTCAATGCCCGCTTCTGATACACCCATTGCCGATTCATGTGAAAACACAACGTCTGGCGTTAACGCGATAATTTTTTCAAAATCAAATTCCATTGAACCGATTTTTTCCTTATTTGCTGCTTCAGCTGGGTAGTCGTCAATATCCGTTACCGCGACAACTTCATCCGCTAAACCTAGCTCAAATAAAATTTCGGTGTTGCTCGGAATCATTGAAATGATGCGCTCTGGCTTTTCTTCAATTGTCACTTCTGTCCCTGTGGCGTCCGTTACCGTTAACGGATAGGCTGCGTCGCCTGTCGCTTCATTCGTTGTGTCTTTAGCTGTTTCATCATCGCTACATGCGACTAATACTGTTGTAGCAGCAACTGCTGCGAATGTTACGTTCCAATGCTTTTTCATGTAGTTCTCTCCCTTTTTCGCAAATAAAAAACCCGCTTTAGCAACCGCTAAAACGAGTGTATGTATATGGTGTAGTGCCATACACACTTATCCTCGTAAGTGGTCGCAAAGAAATCAACGTTAGGCAGGTTTCCTGACTTCTACGCCAAACAAATGCACCTTCCCGATTGCTCAGTGGTATGTCGCAAATGCGCTCGTAGTTACAGTGGCGGGACCGTGCCGGATTTTCACCGAGCTTCCCTTTTCATCCTCAGCTGAGGAACCTAGTTGATGTATGCAATTGTGTTTTATTATAGCGCATTTTTTTCAGTTCGCACGCTTTTTCAAAAATTTCATGAAATATTCGAACAATACTCATTTTTAAAAATGGGCGTAATCGTGCTGCCCATGACGAGTTGCTCGAAACAAGAGGTGGACTCCTGCGGGAAATGCGTGACACTTGGGACCCCACAGACGTGAGGCACGAACAACTTCACATGACAACAAAAGAGGCTATCCATTTTTTAGGATAGCCTCGATGTCAATCTTACATTTTTTCTGGCGCTGATACACCGATTAAACGTAATGCGTTTGCGATTGTTGTTTGTACTGCTGTAATTAACGCTAAACGAGCTTCTGTTAACGCTTTGTTGTCTGTGTTGATTACTTTTTCTGCACCGTAGAAGCTGTGGAATGTTGCTGCAATTTCTTGGATGTAGTTTGCAATACGGTGTGGTGTGCGGTGTTTCGCCGCTTCTGCGATCACTTTCGGGAAATCGCCCACTTTTTTCAATACGTCGATCTCTTTTTCTGCTGTTAATAAATCAAGGTTTTCAATTGATGCTTCGAAGCCTTGCTCTTTTGCAGAACGTAAAATTGACGCGATACGTGCGTGTGCATATTGTGCGTAATACACTGGGTTTTCATTCGATTGTGAAACCGCTAAGTCTAAATCGAAGTCCATGTGTGAGTCACCAGCTGTTTTAACGAAGAAGTAACGCACCGCATCTAAGCCAACCATTTCTACTAATTCACGCATTGTGACAGCATTACCTGTACGTTTTGACATTTTGAATTTCTCGCCGTTTTTGTACAGTTGTACCATTTGGATAATGTCTACTTCAAGCGTACCGCGGTCGTAACCAAGCGCTTCAATCGCCGCTTTCATACGAGGAATGTAGCCATGGTGGTCAGCACCCCAAATGTTTACTAATTTATCGAAACCGCGTTGTAACTTGTCTTCGTGGTAAGCGATATCTGGTGTTAAGTATGTGAATGAGCCGTCGTTTTTAATTAATACGCGATCTTTATCGTCACCAAATGTTGTTGAGCGGAACCAAGTAGCACCGTCTTCTTCAAATACGTGACCGTTTGCTTTTAATTTATCTAATGCACGTTCGATTTTGCCATTGCCGTATAAAGATGTTTCTGAATACCATACGTCAAATTCTACGCGGAAGTTTTTTAAGTCGTTTTGTAATTTCGCTAACTCTAAACGTAAGCCGTGCTCACGGAAGAATTTGAAGCGCTCTTCCTCAGATTTTTCTAAAATATCTGCGCCGAACTCTTCTTTTAATTTGCCAGCGATTTCGATAATGTCTGCACCGTGGTAGCCGTCTTCTGGCATGTCTGCATCCATTCCTAACGCTTGCTTGTAGCGCGCTTCTAATGAGTACGCTAAGTTGTTAATTTGGTTCCCTGCATCGTTAATGTAGTACTCGCGAGACACATCATAGCCTGCTGCGTCTAATACGTTACATAAAGAATCCCCTACAGATGCGCCGCGTGCGTGACCTAAGTGTAAGTCACCAGTTGGGTTTGCTGATACGAACTCGACTTGTACTTTCTCACCTTGACCCGCTTCAGAGCGACCGTATGCGTCACCTTGTGCTAAAGCTGCTTTTACAACTTGTGTTAAGAAATCTTTTTTCACCGTAATGTTCATGAAACCAGGGCCTGCGATGTCGATTTTTTCGATATCTGTACCTGTTGTATCAAGGTTTTCAAGAATCGCTTCTGCGATCGCACGCGGTGGCTTTTTCGCTAATTTCGTTAACTGCATCGCGATGTTTGTTGCATAGTCACCGTTTGCTTTATCCTTTGGTGTTTCTAAATGAATGTTTAACTGTGTGCCTGCTTCTACAAGCTGTGCTTTTTCAACAGCTTGTGCGATTGCCACTTTGATCGACTGTTGTACTTGCTCTACTGCGTTCATGTTTATTCCTCCGTAAAAGTTAATTTTAACGTATATGTGCCAGCTAATTGTCCACCAACATGCAGTGCATATTGTGTTTCAAATTGGCTTTGCTGTTCAAGTTCAGGTGTATATTGAAGGTGTGTCGTATCTACCCAAAGTGGTAGCGAACCGACCTCACTCGTGTAATGACCTGTTTCACGCTGCGTTACACTTAACGGTAAGCGCATATCCACTGCACCTTTACGCATAATAAACGATTGCTGCTCCGTTAGCTTGATCGTCGTTTTAATTGTTTGGGATTCGTGTTCTTCTGTATAGCGCAAATATTTCGTACCATTTTTTTCGACGATGTGCCCGTCTAACCACATTTCAACGCTTTCTGTCTCACCTTCAGCGTAATTAATTGCCGATGTTAGCCGAATATTGACACGCTTCCCGATGTCGTTTGCCAATGGAACCCCTCCTACGCTTTTTCTATAACCTTCTTATTATAGGACGAAATTTTCAGTGATTCAAGCAAAGTTATAGCAATGTGTTAATTTTGCGCACGTTTTTTGTACGTCACAAACCATTGCTCTTTGTCACGCTTCATCGCTACACCGTAGTAGCCTTCGCGAAGTAACTGTTGCTGCGCTTTCGTGTCCGCCATATCAACATCGATTGCTTCGTTGCCCCACGCTGCTTCTTCAACGAGTGATTTAGCAAAGACGTAGCGCAACTTGCCACCATACTTTAACTTTAGTGCAGCAACGTACATGTTTTGAGCAAACTTATCCTTTAAACTTGCGATGTTAAACGGCATGACCGTTGCACAAACGAGCGTATGCTTCGTCGTATCGACATAATCCATAATGAGCTGCGCCATTTTCAGCTGCAACCCTTGTCCACGGTGTGCTGGATGTACGTTTGAAATTTCTTGATACAACACTTGTTCAAGTGGCTCATAGCCAACGTCTTTTCCTAAATGCTCGTCATCAATTGGTGGCTCAAGCAGCGCGCGAAACGCAATGAGTGCCTCGCCGTCAAATAAGCCAATCATGACACCGTTTCCGTCTAAAATAAAGCGCAGCTCCGATTCATCAAGCGGCTGTAAAATCGCTTTGTCCGGCAGCGCATCGACGACTTGTTGCTGCAATTGTTGTAGCTGCGGAATGTGCGCGAGCGTTAATCGTTGTACGTCATACTTCATTTAGCTCACCACAACGCTTTCTTCTGTTAGCTCTGCTAAAATGGCCTCGTCGACATCAACACCTAATCCAGCGCGCTCATTTAATTGAATAAACGGCACATCATAATGTAAGTTCCCGATATCTTTTGAGAACTTTAATGGTCCTGTTAGCTCAACGCTCGTAAATGCTTTACTTGAAAATGCCACATGGAAGCCCGCTGCTGAACCGACTGATGATTCAACCATTGAGCCGATTTGACATTCAATGCCTGCCATCTCAGCCATATGCGCTAACTTCATCGCAGGGTACATGCCGCCGCACTTCATGAGCTTAATGTTTACTTTATCCGCTGCACGCTTTGCAATAATTTCACGCATTTCACGCACACCGCGTAACCCTTCATCGATCATTAGTGGAATCGTCGTCTTCGCTTTAATGTCGACCATCGCATCGATATCATCGGCACGCACTGGTTGCTCTAACCAATCGATGTTTAACTGCTCTAATTGACGCACCGCTTGCAGTGTATTCGCAGCGTTCACCCAACCTTGGTTCACGTCGACACGAATGGCAATGGCGTCACCAACACGCTCACGAACCGCACGAATGCGCGCAACATCACTTGCTACGTCACGACCAACTTTCATTTTAAACGAATTGTAGCCCATATCGACGCGGCGCGCGGCTTCGTTTGCCATATCCTCTGGCGTTGCAATGCTTAGCACATGTGTAATTGGGAATTTTTCATGGTAGCGTCCACCTGTTAATTGGTACGCAGGCACGCCTAACTTTTTCCCAACGGCGTCAAAGCACGCAATATCGATCGCTGCTTTTGCAGCTGGCACGCTATAGACCGCTTGATCCATTACTTCATGTAACTGCTCAAAGTTCATCAGATTTAGCCCGATAACAGCTGGCGCTAATTGATGCTGTAACACCGCATACGTGCTCTCAAGCGTTTCACCTGTAACGTGCTCATCTGGTACTGCTTCCCCCCACCCGATGATGCCGCACTCGGTCGTTAGCTTCGTAATGATCGAAGGCATGTTTGGATATGTCGCATAGCTCACCACAAACGGTTCAATTAATGGTAGTTCGATTTTAAAAATTTCGATTGATTTGATTTTCATGTGAAAGCTCCTGTCTGTTCTTCGTTGATTGTTTCATTATACATCGTTCTTTCGAAATAAAAAGTGACGAACAAAAAAACAATGATAGCCGCATGTGCTACCATTGTTTTTGTGACGCGATCGTAAAAGCGCTGTTATTTTACCCAACCAAGCATCATTTCACGTAAGAATTTTGCGGCTGCGTTTGCTGTCATTTCTGAATGATCGTACACCGGGCATACTTCCACTAAGTCAAAGCCAACAACGTTTACATCAGAACCTGCAATCGCATGAATCGATGCTAGTAACTCTTTTGATGTAATGCCACCTGCATCGACCGTACCTGTACCTGGTGCGTGTGCTGGATCAAGCACGTCAATATCAATCGTTACGTACACTGGACGACCTGCTAATGTTGGTAATACTTTTTTCAGTGGCTCTAGCACTTCAAATAATGCGATGTGCATGCCGTTTTCTTTCGCCCATTCAAGCTCTTCTTTTAAGCCTGAACGAATGCCGAATGAATAGACGTTATGAGGTCCAATGCGGTCTGCAATTTTGCGAATTGGCGTTGCGTGTGAATATGGCTCACCTTCGTAATCTGTGCGTAAATCTGTGTGCGCATCAAAGTGAATAACCGCCATGTCTGGGTGCTTTTCGTACACCGCTTCCATCACTGGTAATGACACTAAATGCTCGCCACCCATTCCGATTGGCACTTTGCCATCTGCCACAACTTTGCGGACAAATGTTTTAATTTCTTCTAATGATTTTCCCGGATTCCCAAACGGTAATGGAATGTCACCGGCATCAAATACTTTTACATCTTCTAAATGACGATCTAAATAGAAGCTATATTCTTCTAAACCAATTGATACTTCACGAATACGGGCTGGGCCAAAGCGTGATCCTGGACGGTAGCTAACAGTCCAGTCCATTGGCATGCCGTATAATACAGCTTTTGCATCTTCGTATGTTGGATGACTTTTAATAAAAACGTTACCTGAATATGTTTCATCAAAACGCATGTTATGTTCACCTATTGTTAAATTTCGCACGTTTCAAGCAAAATGCTTTGACGCTGCGAGCTCTTCCTTTATACTACCTTACTTAAACGTAATGTTTTACTACGAAACTTTTCTCGAAAACATCACGTATAATTTAAAGCAGTACAAAGAAAGTATAGTTGTTTTATGCTAAAGTTCAATAGTTTAGGCAGAACTTTTCGAAATTTACTGCAATCGTATTTTCGTGACACTATACAGCGACAAATTTTATAAATGAGGTGATGTAGATGGATGATCGTGAACTCGAAAAAGGCGTAGCGTCTGAAGAGACAAGCGACAATGAACCAACACAACCTGCGTCACGTGTAAAAAAACGAAAGTCGAAACGTCGCTATCGCGTGCTTTTTGCGCTCGGTGCGTTTCTGATCGTCATTATAAGCGCGCTTATTTCGCTCCGCATATATGCTCAAATCGCCGGTGCACCGCCACTGACCGTACCAAAAGCGACCGTCTTTTTAAATGCAGATGGCGAGCAAATTGGTGACCATTATACGAGCGAACGCCGTTACTGGGTTTCACTTGAGGATATTTCTCCAGACATTGTGAATGCAACAATCGCGGTAGAAGACCAAGACTTTTATGCACATCATGGCTTTAATATAAAACGAATCGGTGCAGCGATGCTTGCCAACCTTCAAGCAGGTGGAAAAGCACAAGGGGCGAGTACGCTAACGCAGCAATACGCCCGCAACTTATATTTAACGCATGAAAAAACGTGGACGCGGAAATTGAACGAAGCGCTTTATGCCTATCGCTTAGAAGTGTTTTATTCAAAGGACGAAATTTTAGAAGGGTATTTAAACACGGTGTATTACGGACACGGCATGTACGGGGTTGAAGCTGCGAGCCGCTTTTACTACGGGAAATCAGCAAAAGAGTTGACGCTTGCAGAAAGCTCGATGCTTGCAGGTGTGCCAAAAGGACCGACGTATTATTCCCCTGTGGCGAACTTAGAAAAGGCAACGAAACGCCAGCACACCATTTTATCGTTGATGGAGGCGGAAGGATACATTTCAGCGGAGCAAGAAGCCGAAGCTGTCGCCACTACGCTAACGTTTAAAAACAATGAATGGAAAACAGCTAACGCACAAGCGCCATACTTTTTAGATACCGCTTGGGTGGAAGCGAGTGAAATTTTAGAGGACCTCGGTCGAAATATCGATACCGGTGGCTGGACGATTGAAACGACGTTAAAGCAAGCGCATCAACAAGCAGCTGAAAAAGCGATCAACAATCAAATGCCAAACAGCGAGCTCCAAGCAGCGCTCATTAGCATTGAGCAAAACACCGGCTACATTACCGCACTCGTCGGCGGACGCAATTACGCCAACAGTAAGTTTAACCGCGTAACACAAGCGAAGCGCCAGCCAGGTTCGACGATGAAGCCGCTATTATATGCCGCTGCACTCGACAACGGCTATAATCCATTAACATTTTTGGACGTTTCTAAAACGACGATTCAATACGATGGCAAAGAATATACGCCTAAAAACATTAATGGCAAATACGGCGAGGAGATTTCAATGGCTCAAGCGGTGGCAATCTCTGATAACGTCTATGCGGTCAATGCGCTACAAGACATTGGCTACAAGGCGTTCCAACGCACACTTGACGCTGTAAAGCTCGGCGTGGAAATCGCTCACGTACCGTCCTCTGCACTCGGTGCAACGAATGTTACGCTGCAAAATATGACGAATGCGTATGCGATCATTGCGAATAATGGCGTCGACGTCACACCGACGACGATTGCGAAAATCACCGATGAGCGCGGCAATGTGCTCTATGATGTAACGACACAAAAAGCGGAGAAAAAGCAGCTCATTGATAAAAAAGATGCGTTTTTACTCACGCAAATGATGCACGGCATGTTTGACAAAACGTTCAATGCGCATTTATACGCAACGGGCACGGCGCTGACAAGCAAGCTTACCCACACGTACGCTGCGAAATCGGGCACAACCGATACAGACCAATGGATGATTGGATATTCGCCAACCGTCACAGTTGGTGTATGGAACGGCTTTGATGAAGGCGCACTCAACGTTACCGAAGACCGCGCAGCATCTAAAGAAGTATGGACGCAATATATGGAAGCTGTTCATGCTGGACAAGACGTTACGTTTAAAGAGCCTTCTGGTGTCACACCTGTTGAAGTGGAATTAAAAAGTGGCAAGCTTGCTTCCAAGCATTGTACAGGACCAACTGCCACGATTTATGTGGCCGATGAAGACGTCCCAACAGATACGTGCTCTGCTATCGATAAATATACCGAGCCAGAAACGTATGATAAATGGTGGGATTGGTTAAACATTTTCAATTAACGTAGTCCGAAAAAAGGAGGTAGTGAAAAATGACGCTTTTTCACTACCTCTTTCATTTATGCGTTTGTGCGCAGTTAAACGCCGCAAGCATCTCATCGGTCGCTTGCTCCATCGGTGTTTCATCAATGAACGTCGCCTTCACATGTAAACGTTCTTGCCCGTCAAACGCACACGTAATGAGCGTTAACAATTTTTCGTTTGGTACATCGTCAATAACATACACAGCCATTGGGTCGACCACTTGCGCAAGCGTAATTTCATACGTATAGACGCTTGTGAAATCCGTAATGTAAATGACATCGCCGACTGCTGCTTGATGCAGTGGACTAAACAACACGTCCGTTCCTTCTAAGTTATGACTAGCAAGCGCATAGTTGCCTTCTCCAAGCTGTTGCTGCTCTTTCATTGTGCCAGCACCTGTTGCGAGAGCCGTCTCACTCAGCCCTTTAGCAATTGGTAAATGTAAATTCACTGCGGGTACGGCAATTTGTCCAATAACAGGCACATAGCTTTTCATTGATTGCAGCGCTAAAATATCCGTTAACGTCAGTTCCTCAATGGCATCAAAATCAAAGGAAGCATCCGCCTCTTGATTTGTAGCGATTGTTTCTGCGTCGACATCCATTACTTGATCGGAAGCGCGCGCAATAAAGTACGCTTGCAACGGCTTATTAAACAATAAGAGCACTCCTACAAGTAGAAGCGCAATGAGACATGTGTTAATAACAATATTTTTAAACTTTTTCATACGCACTTACGCGATTACTTATCGCTTTCGCGTACGCCCGCTTTAGCGAAGTGATTTTTTTGCATTTCTTCGATGATAATTGTGACACTTTCTTTTGGGGCGCTAATTGAGTTCGAAATAGCTGCTGTTACTTCTTCGACTAACGCGCGTTTTTGTTCATCTGTACGACCTTCTAGCATTTTTACGGTTACGATTGGCATTGATGATACCTCCAAAGTAGAATTATAGTGTATAGTATTTATAATAGCGTATACGGAGGTATTTTCATATGACGAACGAAGAAAAACCAAAACAAAAATTAGGCTTTACCATTATTAAAAACGACCCAACAGACGGGCATAAAGGATTCGGCATTGGCTCTTTATCACTTGAAAACATTAGCCCGGTGATCATCGATGTGGAAGAAGAACGCGCATTTGTTGATATCGGTGCGATGCATGCACGCAGTGATGTCGAGCGTGGCATTAAGTTTACGATGAACCGAGAAGACTCAGAAGGTGGAAAACCGTACTGGCTTGTATGGGTAACAATTGAGCAGTTACCAGAAGGCGCATATTTTGCAGGTGTAACTGCTTGTGAAATGGTCGTAAACCGCGAAAAACGTCGTGGCTACAAAATTTTAGCAGATCACGTAAACCGCATGGACAAATCGATGAAGCGTAAAATTATGGTTGATAATATGGACGACACATCAAAAAAAGTGTTAGCGGACTTTTTACAATCACATGATAAAACGGTATGGGACCGCAGCAGCGAAGAACTGCATAAAGGTTTAGCGGTCGAATAAATTAAAACGGTCAGCGAAAAAGTGAATTTTCGCTGACCGTGTTTTTTGTTTCATCATTTATTTTCGGTGAAGCAGCGTTAAAATTTCATCGCGCAACGCTTCGTCTTCAAGCGCCTCGATGACATCGAGTGGATAGTAAATTTTACGATCCACTTTCATCTTTCCAGCCACCGCATCGACAATTGGAGACACCGTCGATAATTCTTGCAGCGTTCCATCTGGCATTAAAATCATAATCGGATTTTTCGTCGAAGCTGGTCGATAAAAATCATCCGATGTCGAATCTGCCACTAAATAATACATCGGGTCAATGCCTACTTGCGCAAACAGTTGCTGCAGCTTGCCGTAACGCTCCACATCATCCTCGCTATTTAAATTACTATATTTAAAGAGACGACGGTTCACAAAGCGTGTGCATAAATCGCGTAGCACCTCGTCACGCTCATTCATCCATAATTGGAAATACGTAAATAAAATGCTTTCATCTAAGCAAATATAATCTTCAAGTGTAATGTTATTTGTAAAGAATGGCACGAACGGACGCGGCTCAATGTCAAAGTCGTAATTACTCATATATAAATGCTTTGCGCGCTGTAAAATATGATTTAAAATCGCTTCTGCACTGCGTGAGACCGGATGGAAATACACTTGTAAGTACATTTGATAGCGCGACATAATATAATCTTCAACTGCGTGCATACCGCTTAATTTAATGACGGCATGCTCTTTATATGGGCGCAGCACGCGCAAAATGCGTTCTAAATCAAAATGACCGTACGTTACACCTGTATAAAATGCATCACGCTGCAAATAATCCATGCGATCCACATCAATTTGACTCGAAATTAAACTTACAACGAGGCGATTTGGATACGTTTTTTCGATTACTTGCGATACCTTTAACGGAAAATCCTCGCTCACTTTGCGCAACACCGCATTCACTTCGGTATCGCCAAGTAAAATCGCGCGCGTATACTGCTCATGGTCGAGTTGGAATACATTTTCAAACGCATGTGAAAATGGCCCATGCCCTAAATCATGTAACAACGCTGCACATAACACGACAAGACGCTCATTGTCATCCCATTCGTCACGCCCTTGGAAACGATCATCGACAACGCGACGCATCAGTTCATATACACCGAGCGAATGGTTAAAGCGTGTATGCTCTGCGCCATGAAATACTAAAAATGTTGTGCCGAGCTGACGAATGCGACGCAACCGCTGAAATTCACGTGTACTAATTAAATCCCAAATTACTTGATCTCGCACATGCACATAGCTATGTACAGGGTCTTTGAACACTTTTTCCTCATGAAGCTTTTGATCTTTATATTGTACCAATGTCGCTCACTCTCCGCCCTTTTCTCCTTATTATAATCGATAGCACTATATTAGAAAAATAGTTGTTCGTAAGCATACAGAAAAAGCCTTACGCGAGAAAACTCGCGCAAGGCGTGTGACTGAAAACGTTGGTGTTTCAATTTGCTTACATTCAGAGTTCGTTGTGGAAACTTGTACAAATTGATAGTCACCTGCTGGGATTTCTACCGCTTCTAATGTCTTAGACGTTTCATCTTTAGCTAGCGTAATTTGTACATTATTACCCTCTGAATCTTTTAAAGGATTATTATCATTATCATGAATTTCATACACACGTTCACCAAGCGTACATGTATCAAACACCTTAATATCACGCTTGATTTTTTTGTTCGTCGCTTCAACAGTTAACGTCGTCGTTGATTTCGTGAAATCAATCGTTAGTCCATCGGTTACTCCCTTGGTTACGTCTAACCCTTCATGCGCTTTAGGGAATACCTTTTCTACTAATGTGTATTTCGCACGTGGTGGAATTACACCTTCTCCTAAATCATCAGTTGGATAGTCTTCACCTTTGAACCACTTTGTTACTTTACCAGTTTCATCTGTTTTACCAACAAATGTACCGACATGTTTGTGTGATTCTTCTGGTGTAATTGTAAAGACAGCACCTGCAATTGGAATTATGTTTTCTCCTGTTGAAGCTACATCTGTTTTCACAATCTGAATTGTTTGATCATCTTGTGTACGTTGCCATGGTGCGTACGGATCTGCGAAGTAAAATGGGATACCGTACTGTTTTTCGAGTTCGGCATAACAGCTAAATTCTTTTCCTCGATCCGTCGTAA
>JAHAYH010000004.1 GCA_018384745.1 Caryophanon sp.
AAGAAATAAGACGCTTTCCGTTCAAAATCGAACGAAAAACGTCTTATTTTTGTTTGAAAACTTTCCTCATATCTTAAAAGGTAAGTTTTTCAGCAGCCTCCATACTATCCCCAGTCCTTTTTGTCACTTTATTTATTGTTGATTGTCGTTTGTTTTTGCGCCAACTTGTGGTTTTTCTTCTTGTTGTTCTTGTTGTTCGCTCACTTGCTGCTGTGCTTGTGGCTGTGATGTAGATGATGTCGTGTTCGATGTAACCTCATCATAAACACCTAAGTATTCTTCAAGCGTTACATTTTGTGCCTTAATCTTCGCCGCCGCTTCTTTTCCTACATAGCGGAAATGCCAAGACTCATACATGAAGCCTGTTAAATGCTCTTTTCCTTCTGGATAGCGCAAAATAAAGCCGTGCTCATGCGCATGATCAACGAGCCATTTCCCTGCTGGCGTTTCGCCAAATTCCGCCGTTAACCAAAGATCTTCCTTTCCTACTTCCCCAACATCAAATGCTAAGCCTGTTTGGTGCTCCGAGTACCCTGGACGCGCACTGTAACGGTCAGCCTCTGCTTGCCCATCGCGTGCGACGTAGTTTGTGTAAAGCGTATTTTGATACTCGTATGAACGGAAACCACTAAATGCTGTAATCGAAAAGCCTGCTGTTTTTGCTGCTGCAATAAGCTGGTCCATCGCTTGCTGCGCGGTTGGATCTACACCAGGGTTATATGATTTTGGCAATGGATATTGCTTGTTGGCAAGTAAAATACCGTTAATATATGTTGGCGCTGTCGCCGGTTGCTGACCATCGATATATTTTGTCGCATCGATTTCTTTTGCAGGTGCTTGTGCTGCTGCTTCGTTTTGTTGTTCGTTTGTCGCTTCAGTTTGTTGCTTCGGCTCTTGTTGCGCTGTTTCATTTGCTTCAGATGATGGCTCATTGTCCGCAGCTGTTGTTTCTTCTGAAAGTTGTACGTCTGGCGCTGTTTGCTGCTGTGAATCGTTTCCTTGTGAAACATTCGTCTCTTCATTGTTCATCGTAATTGAATTTGGCGTCGTTGTATCAGGTGCTGCCTCATCATTTGTCATCGCTGTATAAAAAATCCCACCAACGATTGCGAGTACAACTGCAGTCGAACCGCCAATAATCACGCCTTTATTTTTCTTTTTCTGACGATGCTGCATACGTGGTTTTTGTACCATTGTATAATCCTTCTTTCTTAGTCGTTACTGTCATTTTATCATCGCTGCCATCGAAATTCGACAACTTACGCCATCATACAAAAAAGACTGTTCGGAGTTTCCGCGCAGTCTCTTTCTGTCAGTTGTTGATTATGCGTGATCATACATATCTTCATTCATTTCAAAACGATAAAACTTATGATGTAACTCGTCGCGGAAATGCTTCGGCGTTACACCTGTATACTTTTTGAAAATACGTGTGAAGTAGCTTTGATTGCAAAAATGGAACTGTGTTGAAATCGATGTAATGCTTTTGTTTGTATGACGTAAATAATATTGCGACTCTTCTACACGTCGCACATTTAAATATTCAACGAGCGTGATGCCGACATGCTCTCGGAAAATACGCGATAAATGGCTCGTGCTAATTTGGAAGTTTGCCGCAATACTTTCCACCGTTAAGTTTTGCTCTAGCTCATCGTTTATGTACATAATTACTTTGTTTACTGTTTGATGTTTGAACATCGGCTGCTTACGATCTGCAATAAAGTTCACGAAAAAGTCAATTAAGTCATCCGCAAATTGTAAAAACTCTGCATCACGCATTTGATTGTCAATCATATCGTCACAAGCAACGCTGAACGCAAATGCTTTTTTAGCTGGCACTTGGTTATCGAGTAACTTTCGCGCTACGATTGACGATAATGTTTTAAAATAAGAACGAACAACTTTAATAACTTTTTTGCCAAAACGCACCGTTAATAAATCAATAATCGCATGTAATGATTTTTTGGCTTTTGCGGCTTCTAAATGATAAATTTCAAACAATAGTTTTGTTTCTAGTGCAAAAAATTCTTCCATTCCTTCATAATCATTCATACTGTCGATTTCTTGGAAATAACGCTTTGAAATTGCTTCCGCCATCGAATGTTGGTGTAGTTGCATAGACCCACTCTCCATCTTTTTGTAAACTTTTTCAATCTTATTCAACAAAGTGCTCTTAACGTAATGGTAATCAAATACACTGAAAAATGCACTAACAATATTACACTTCGACGATATTTTTAAATCTTTTTGCCTAAAAATTGTGCTTTTTTAATTGTTTAAAAAGGCTAAACAATCCAACTTGCTATTATTATAGAGAATTTTACCATAAATTATACATTTTCTTCAATATTTTTTAAAAAGTTTATTGATTCTATTTTCACATTTTTCTACACAGTCGTAATAACTTTTGTTACAATACACTATCAATAGATCTCAATTATTAGAAAAAATCCATCAAAAATGGTATAGTCCGAATATATGGAAAAAATTTATCCATTTATACGTTCGAAATTCCTTACATTTTTTCGAAACCGCAAATTTTTCTAATTTATTCTCAATTATTCTCTAATATTTTAAGAGATTCTGTAGTAAAATAGTGTATTATGAATAATTATTAACTAATGAGGTGTTAAGAAGTGGATCCGAAACAAATCGAAGAAATCATGGATGTCATTAAAGAATTTTTCCCTGACAATACATCTATCGCTATTTCTGATACTAATTCATACTTATATTACCAATCGAGTAAAAAAGTTGACTTAAAAATTAAAGCCGGTGATCCGATCAAAGAAGGCTCTGCAGCACATAAAGCGCTAACTTATGGACAAAAGATTAGCACGTATATCGAGCCTGACGTATTTGGTGTACCTTACTACGGTATGAGTATTCCGTTAATTGAAGAAGGCGAAACAAAAGGCGCAATTACAGCCGTATTCCCTCAAAAGCCGTCTCCATTTTTAACAAATTACATTACGATTAAAATTGATGACTGCTGGTACCCAATTAAACATGACCAAGTGATTTATTTAGAAACACAATTACGTAAAACATTTGTAAAAACGATGAACCGCGAAGGCTATCACCGTCTAAACTTAAGTGATCTTGAGCTATTTTTAGCACCTGATTCATTTATTCGTTGCCACCGTTCTTACATCGTGAATATCGATTATATTGAAGAAATTCAACCAGATTCACATTCAACGTTCCTATTAATTATGAAAGACGGCACACGCATTCCTGTATCACAACGTTATGCTAGCTACTTCCGTCGTTCTTTAGGATTCTAATTTTTAAACATTTAGCCGGATTTGTGCAGACAAATCCGGTTTTCCTTTTCCTTTCCGAAAAATGTTTAAACCTTTAATTCCTCGAAAAATGGATATTTTTTCTGTTATACGCGCTTAACAAGAAAGCGTTTCCACAATATTTTTCTCGAAATTACATATATATTCTACTAAAATGCGCACAAAACCATTTTTCATGTTTTTTTTGAAGAAAGTGTGACAATTACATGTTAGACTAACGTTATCCGTGTCAATCGTGACCGTATATTAATAAACTGAAAATTACAAATTCGCATTTTGCGGTTTGTTTTTACGCCTTTATTCACGAATAAAGGACATATTTTATATTTAGGGGAGGCTTTTCAAATGACTAATTTTGAAAACCGTATTGGCGTTAAATCTTTATTAGACAAAGTTGTATCAGCAGATCAAGCAGCGGCGCTTATCTCTGACGGCGACGTAGTAGGTATGTCTGGTTTCACTCGTGCAGGTGACGCGAAAGTTGTACCAATGGCTTTAGTTGAACGCGCGAAAAACGAGAAATTCCAAATCGATGTTTACACTGGCGCATCTTTAGGTCCAGAAGTAGACAAACACTTAGCAGAAGCTGGCGTTATCCGCAAACGTGGACCATTCCAAGCTGACGCTGGTATCCGTAACATGATCAACGCTGGTCAAGTAACATACGTGGACGCTCACCTTTCTCACAACGCTGAGTTAGTACGTCAAGGTATTATCGGACCAATCAAATACGCTATTTTAGAAGCAGTAGCAATCACTGAAGATGGCATGATCGTTCCAACAACTTCTGTTGGTAACTCAAACATTTTCGCTGAGTACGCTGAAAACATCATCATTGAGTTAAACGTATCTCACCCAGAAACATTAGTTGGTATCCACGACATCTACACTCCTGGTGAGCAAGGTAAACGTGATCCAATTCCAATGACAAACGCTGAGCAACGTTTAGGTACAATCGGTATTAAAGTTGACCCAGCAAAAATTAAAGCAATCGTTATTTCTGAAGAGCCGGACGCTCCATCAATGATCGTTCCTCCAGACGAAGAAACACAAACAATGGCTAACATCTTATTAGACTTCTTCCGCGATGAAATTAAAGCGGGTCGTTTAACAAATGAATTAATGCCATTACAATCTGGTGTAGGTTCTGTAGCGAACGCTGTATTAGACGGCTTTGCTGATTCAGAATTCGAAAACTTAGTTGTCGCTTCTGAAGTATTACAAGATGCAGTATTCAACTTAATCGACGCTGGTAAAGTACGCTTTGCAGCTGGTGCATCGATTACACTTACAAAAGAATTACAAGAAAAAGTGTACGGCAACTTAGAAAACTACGCGGACAAAATTTGCTTACGTCCACAAGAAATTTCTAACCACCCAGAATTAATCCGTCGTTTAGGTTTAATCTCAATCAACACAGCACTTGAGTTAGACATTTACGGTAACGTAAACTCTACACACGTATCAGGTACAAAAATGATGAACGGTATCGGTGGTTCTGGTGACTTCGCGCGTAACGCACGTTTAGGTATTTTCGTAACGAAATCATACGCTAAAGGCGGCGCAATCTCTTCAATCGTACCAATGGTATCTCACGTAGACCACACGGAGCACGATGTAGATGTAATCGTAACTGAGCAAGGTTTAGCTGACTTACGTGGCTTAGCGCCAAAAGAGCGCGCTGCAGTAATCATCGAAAACTGTGCACACCCAGATTACAAAGAGCAATTATGGGACTACTACAACCGCGCTGTAGAAGCGACTGGTAACCATCATACGCCTCACATTTTATCTGAAGCGTTATCTTGGCACGTAAGCCTTGCTGAAAACAAAACAATGAAAAAAGAATTAGTAAAATAATTCTTCTCGATAAAAAAAAAAACTCGCTTCGGCAATGCCGAGGCGAGTTTTTTTTACATATCTGTATGACGTGTATGATTTGTTTCTGTTTTTGTTGCTTCGTTCGTTGCATTGAAATATTGTGAAGGATCTTGTGGCCCTTCATTGACCATGCGATCTTCACTAAACTTCGCCGCATGTGATGTATCAACATCTTCAACTGGTAAGTCTGTATGTGTATTTGTCGCGCCACCTTTGAATTGTGCAGTTACATCTTGCACCTTTTCTTTCAGTGTACCTTCTGATGAATTAAACTGCTGCGCCGCGCCTTTGCCTTGATCCATTAAACCGTTTAGCTTCGTTTTCGACTGGTTCAGCATATCCATTGCTTTTTCTCGATTTTCAGGCTTCTTTAAATATTGAGCTGCACCTACTGCTATGCCCGCTAATACGACACCTAAACCTTTTTTATCAATTGCCATGATTATAATTCCTCCCCTTCAACTACTAAGCTGTTCTATAGTATCTTTTATTCCCCACTGTATTTCCATTAAACATTATCGTATAAATTTGTCGCGCATTCGCTATATTCAAATCAAAAGTTCTATATATATTCCAATTTACATACTTTAGAATCATTTTAACGATGTTTTTTTGGGAATATTAATCTAAAATCGATCAACCACGGAGGCGATTAACATGAAACAAAGCATGTATGCAGATGTGATGGAAGTATGTACATATTTAGGCTCAGCCTTATGCGTAACAGCTGTTACACTTACGATTTTAAAGTTTCTATAAGGCGTTCATTTAATTTGTTTAAGCGTGGTCATTTGTCATTCATTCACAAAAAAGCCAGCATGCGAAACAGTGATGCTTCACATACTGGCCTTTTCATTATTACGCTTTAATATCCTCATAATCATCATAGCGGTCGAACGCTGTCACAACATATGAACAAACCGCCTGCATTTTGTAATTATGCTCACGTGCATAGCTTGCCGCTTCATCTAGTAACTTTTTCGCAATGCCTTGCCCACGCAGTTCATTTGATACGTACGTATGGTCCATCACCATCGTTTGATCGCGTAAAAACCACGTAATTTCCCCTAACATACGACCATCTTGTGTATATTCGATTGCTTTTTCATCTGCTCGAACTGAAAACATACTCGTCATTCCTCCCTTTTTTGTAATGCTGTAATTATACCCAATTTTCGTAAAAAGTTATCCACATGTGGACAATTTTATTACTTCAACCAACCTGAAACAGTATCCGCTAAGTTTTTGAAAAAGTTTTTCACACTTTCCCAAAAGCCTTCGTTTTCAGCAATAAATGAGCCAAACTTTTCCTCAATGTCCTTACTTAAATCGCTTAATTGCTGTGACCATTGATCAAAGTCAATGTTTAAGTTCGAAATGCGGTCCATTAAGTCCACAAGTAATTGACGGTCTGTTTCGGACAATTCAATTTGAAATTTCGATAATTGATCCGAAACAATTTGCTCCACATCTTCACGTGTCGCTGGATTTAACTCCGCGATTTGTTGTTTAATAGCTGTTAATAACTCTGCGACTTTCGCATCGTCAATTCCAGCATTTTCCGTAATTTGTGTCGCCACCGTTAATTCATCGTTCGCAACGTCTGTACGCTCTTTATCAAGCGTCTCACCTGTTGATACTTCATACGCCTTATAGATGCCGACAAGCGCCGAGTGACCTGTTACAGGGTTTGGTGCAGCGACTTCTACGAGCGCATTTTCAATTCCAGCTGTTAACATGGCCGATGCGTACACTTCCGATGTAATTTGCGTAATGTTTGACGGTGTCACAATATCAATGACTAACCCTTCGCCTTCATTGCGCTGCGTAATTTTAGCAGATGAAAACATGCGTGCATTTGGATTGCCATCTTTAATATATTTCACTAAATCTTTGCCCGATACGGTAATTTCCTCAACGGCATCTGAACTCGTAATCTTTAATGCATTTTTCACCGTTTCCTTTTGCTCTGCCGTTAAGTTTGCGCCGTATACGACAATTGGTGCCCCAAGCTTCTCATCGATCACGCCTGTATTTGCACTTACTGGCGCCACAAGTGAAAAGGTTAATGCGACCGCGGCTACTGTTGAAACTACTTTATTCATATTGAAACCCCCATGTAAAAAAATTCTAGTATCATCATGCTTTTCCTTAATTGTATACGTTGCTAAACATGAAAAGTTCCGTCAACGTAGCTTTCAGTTTTGAAAGGTGTACGAAAAAAGGCAGCACTCTACAAGCGCTACCTTTTGCAAGATGCATTAAACGATTTCTGTCCAACCATCTTTTTGTGTAATTTTACGTGCTTTCATTAATGTACCTAATGCACGTTTGAACGATGCTTTACTCATGTTAAACATATCTTTAATTTCGTCTGGTGATGATTTATCGCCAAATGGCATACGTCCACCAACATCTTGTAAATATGCTAAAATTTGTTCTGCATCATCACTTAAGCGCTCATGCTTACGCGGTAAAAGAGAACCGTTCATTGAACCGTCTTCCTTTACATCGATAATGCGCACGTTAATGTCTTGACCTAAACGTGGCTCCGCTTTACGCTCTGTTTCGTGTACGAAAATACGGAATGGTTTTTCAACACCTAGTAAAAATGTGCCGACTGGTAATAGACGGTATGGACGCGCTGTAATGTTTTGGTTGAATTGATCTTCAAATGCACCTTCAAATAAGTCCGCTACTTTTTCTTCCGTTACTAAGCGACCATATAAGCTGCCGTTACGATCTGGCTTTAACGTAATGTATAAATGGTCCCCTGCTTGCGGCCATAATTCTTCGATTTTCGGTAAATCTTCCGCACGTACAAGCACTTCACGCGTTGTACCGATATCCACGTATGCCCCTTCGTGTTTCACCGTGCGTAATACGCGTGCCCAACCGTATTCGTCTTTACGAATGGCTGGAATCGCCGTTGTTGCATGTAACTCCCCACGACGGTCTGTGTATAAAAATACCTCTACTTTTTCACCAATTGTTAATGGCTCAAGCACTTCTGATGCGTTTAATGAAACTTCCTTCGCACCGTTTGATAAAACCCACTTTGAACCTTCTTCTTTTGCGACTGTTAAGCTGACCACATCGCCAGCATGTAATTCGAACATGTAATGAAATTCCTCCTAAAAATGATTTGCTTTTAATTTTTCGAGCTTTTGAAGTATGTCTGGACTTTCTTCCATAACTTGTACTAAATCGGCAATGCGATTAATCGAATCCCAACTTAAATGGTGCTCAATTCCTTCGACATCGTTATATATTAACTGTTCATCAACACCGATCAAACGCAAAAATTGCTCCAATAACTCATGGCGTTGCACGAGGCGTTTGCCTAGTTTTTGCCCTTTCGCTGTTAACGTTAAACCGCGATATTTCTCATATATAAGATAGCCATCTTTATCTAACTTCTGTACCATTTTAGTAACTGAAGACGGAAGAACAGCCAAAGCTTCTGCAATGTCAGACACACGTGCATACCCTTTTTGGTCAATGAGTAAATAAATTTGTTCAATGTGATCTTCCATACTTGGTGTTGGCATATCGTTCCCTCGCTTTCGCTTTCTTACTTCCTTAGTTTACTACAGTAACTGAAAAAAAGTGCATGTAAATCGTCATTTGCACGCTTTCTATGTTTTCAGACGCGCATACCATACAAAAAGGAATGTCTCCGTGTGCAGTGAGACACTCCTTTAAGAATCAATCGTATGCTTCGGTCGACGAGCAACGATATAAATTGCTCGAATAATTTCGCGGTTAATAATTTCGATGTTTTCAGGCGTATTGAGCTCTGAAAATGTTGCGTTGCGCATATCTGGATTTGAAACGTATTTTGGGGGTAAAGCATTTAACGTTAACGCAATAACATCCGTCTCGCAAATCATACAGTTACAAAATGCTTGATATTCCGGACCACGTAACATAAAGCTGACTAATCCGCGTACGATTTCTTCTGTCACATTTACTAAAATTACATCGGATTTGTTCATCGTAATCGTTCCTATCCATCTAATTTCTCTTGAAGTCGTTCATGTAAAATTTAACCGTACTTAATTTTAACGATTATCAATTATGAACGCAAGAAACTTTACTTATGAACACGCATGAGTCGTAACGAATTGAGCACAACGAGCAATGTCGCCCCGATGTCGGCAAAAATCGCAATCCATAGCGTAAGCCATCCTGGTACGACGAGTAAAATCGCCAGTAATTTTAAGCCGAGCGCAAACGTAATATTTTGCTGAATAATGCGCAGCGTCTTTTTGCTTAAACGAATCGTATACGGCAGCTTCGTTAAATCATCTGCCATTAACGCAATGTCTGCCGTTTCGAGTGCTGTATCCGTTCCTGCACCACCCATAGCAATACCGATATTTGCCGCTGCAAGTGCCGGTGCGTCATTAACACCATCTCCAATCATCGCCACGCTGCCAAACTGTTGTTGTAAAGATTGAATTTCCTTTAGCTTTTGTTCGGGCAATAAGCTTGCACGTACATGCTGCACACGAAGGCGTTTAGCAATTGCCTTTGCTGTACGTTCCCCATCACCTGTTAACATGACGGTTTGTTGAACATTGAGGCGTTGAAGCTGTTGCAATACGTCTGCACTTTCATCGCGCACTTCGTCAGCAACAGCAATGAGCCCTAAAAATACCGCATCTTCTAAAACGGCAACGAGTGACTTGCCATCTTCCTCGTAAAGACGCGCTTGCGCTAACACTTGTTGTGGCACATGTGCGAGCGTCGCAATCCAGGATAAGCTGCCGACATACACCGCTTTTCCTTCAACCACACCTTGTGCACCTTTGCCGGTGACAGATTGGAACACTTCTACAGATGGCACGTGTAGCTTTCGATCAAAAGCATACTGTAAAATCGCGCGTGCAAGTGGATGCTGTGATTTCGTTTCAACGGCAGCTGCTACTTGTAATAAGCGCGTTTCATCGTGCGTATATAAATTCGTTACAACGGGTGTGCCTTTCGTTAACGTACCTGTTTTATCAAATGCAATCGCGTCCACATGACCAAGCGCTTCTAAATACACGCCACCTTTAATTAACACGCCTTGTTTCGCTGCATTGCCAATTGCCGTTACGATCGCAACAGGTGTTGAAATCACCAGTGCGCACGGACAGCCAACAACAAGTACCGCAAGCCCTTGATAAATCCAGTGCGTCCAATCGCCGCCAAACAACGGTGGGACGATCGCAACGAGTAACGCAACGAGCATAATAAGCGGTGTGTAAACACGTGCGAAGCGGTCGACAAATTTTTGGGACGGCGCTTTTTCTGCTTGTGCTTCTTCGACTAAATGAATAATTTTCGCAATCGTCGTATCGTTCACATGCTTTGCGACGCGTACTTCCATCGCCCCTTCTTCATTGAGCGTACCTGCAAATACAGATGCGCCTACTTCCTTTAACACCGGCATTGCCTCACCGGTAATCGACGCTTCATTGACAGTCGATTTCCCCGATACGACGACCCCATCCATGGCAATTTTACTACCTGGCTTAATGATGATGATATCGCCAATCGCAAGCGTGTCCGTTTCGACTTCCACTTCATGTGAATGGTCACCGTGCACCATTTTTTTCAGCGCTGTTGGCGGGGCAATATCCATTAGCTGACGTATCGACTGTCGCGCTTTGTTCATCGAATACGCCTCTAACGCTTCACTTACCGCAAATAAAAATACGACAATGGCCGCTTCTTCCCACTCGCCAATAATCGCTGCACCGATAATCGCAATGGTCATGAGCGTTTTCATATCAAACTGCCATTTCAATAAATTTTGCACGCCCACTTTGAAAATATCAACGCCACCAAGAACGATCGCAACGGCGAAAATCCACGGTGCGATCGATGGCTGCCACTGCTCCATGCCATAACCAATCGCGACAAATAAAAGCGCAATTGCCGCGAGCTTATTTTCACGACGCTGCCAAAATGGCACAGGTTGTTCAACAGTACGGTTTGTTACAGGTAGCACTTTTATGTGATCAAATGCCCCTGCTTGCTCGAGCTGCTCAATCGTTGCCGATCCTGTTACAGTGAGTTTGGCGGCACCAAAATTTAGCTTTACTTGTTCGACGGTGTCCAAGTTTGCGACGTTTTTTTCGAACTTCGCCGCACAGTTGGCACACGATAAATTTTGTAGACGGTATTGCTGCGTTGTCATACGAATCACTCCTTTGAATGTGCGTAGGCGACATCGATTAACTGACGCACATGCTCATCTGCTAAAGCATAATATACTAACTTACCTTCCTTTTTCGATGTTGCTAAGCCGTGCTCACGCAAGTAACGTAAATGATGCGATGCGGTAGCAGACGATGCGTTAATAATAGCCGCAACATCACAGACGCATAATTGATCGACAAGTGTTAATGCGTACGCAATGTGCAACCGCGTTTCATCTGCAAGTGCTTTAAAAATTTGCAGCGTTTTTGCTAAATCGGGCAGCTGCGCTTTGACGCTTTGTACGACGTCCTCATGCTCACAAACGATGTCACACACTTCCTTCATGCTGCTCACCTCATTCAAATGTTTGTTTGAATGTATTGTACCGCAAAAACAAAAGACATTCAAATATACATTTGAATGTCTTTCGTTACATCGCTATCATATAGCCACACGCTACCGCTGCGATGCCGTATCCGATTGTTTGCAGTACGTAATTGAGCGCTGTTTTTTTGCTTACGTGTGCAAGCTGCACGACATCAAATGCAAACGTTGAAAACGTCGTAAAAGCCCCTAAAAAGCCAAGTACAAAAAGCAGTTGCTGCCATTCATTCACAAGCGGTGCTGCAACACCGATGCAAAAGCTGCCGATTGTATTAACAATAAGCGTTGCACGTCCTTTTTGCGCCACTGCTCGAAACACAATGAAGCGCGCAATCGCTCCGAAAAAGCCGCCAACACATACAAGGAATATATTCATCATCGCTTCCCCACCACACTTCCGATGTACGCCGCTCCAATGCAGCTACCCGTCATACAAAACGCATACAATATACTAAGTAGCATCGACTGGTGCATAAGCGTTATCCATTCATACGAAAAGCTTGAAAACGTCGTAAACGAACCGAGCACTCCTGTCATCACAACAAGGCGCACAATCTGTTCTGCCTTTGTATTCGTCACTTTCTCGTGTAAAAAAGCGAAGCAAAAACTGCCCACAATATTAATAATCCATAAAGCCGCTCCAGAAAAAGCGAGTATACAAACGTAGCGCAGCCCGACACCGATTGCGCCGCCGAGTCCGACGAGCATCGCCGCTACAACTGGACGGTCATACCGATTGGACAATGGTCGCTCCCAAGCACATGCGCATCAATTGTTGCTGCTGTAACAGACGGCATGAGTCGATCAGAGACGATGAAATAATCGATGCGCCAGCCAATGTTGCGCTCGCGCACTTTGGCCATATAAGACCACCACGTATACGTATCAACGGTATCCGGATGCAAGGCGCGGAATGTGTCGACAAAACCAGCTTGCAGTAGATCGGTCATCGCTGCACGCTCCTCAACCGTCACGCCAGAATTCCCCTTATTTGATTTCGCATTTTTTAAATCGATGTCGGTATGTGCGACGTTTAAATCACCGCAATAAATGACCGGCTTTTGCGCATCAAGCGCCTTTAAGTACTGTGCAAGCTTTCGTTCCCATTCAAGGCGAAACGGCAGTCGTGCTAAGTCGCGCTGCGCGTTCGGTGTATACACATTCACTAAAAAGAACTGCTCATATTCAAGCGTAATAATGCGCCCTTCTGATTCCGTTAGTTCATCACCGACACCGTAGCGCACTGATAATGGCGTATGCTTTGTGAAAATAGCTGTACCGGAATAGCCTTTTTTCTCCGCATAATTCCAATATTGCTCATAGCCTTCTAGCTGCAAGTCTATTTGCCCTGCTTGGCATTTTGATTCTTGAATGCAGAAAAAGTCCGCATCTACTTGTTGAAAATACTGTAAAAACCCTTTCGTCACACAGGCACGAATGCCGTTGACGTTCCACGATACAAACTTCACGCTTCAAATCTCCTTTTAAAAAAGCCTCTCGCATAGCGCGAAAGGCTCGATGTTTATTTCATTGCTGGCTCATCGCCAACAATTTTAACTTCCATTTCAAGATCGATGCCAAACTTCTCTTTCACCGTTGCTTGCACCATTTGAATTGTTGCGATGTAATCAGATGCCGTTGCGTTGCCTTTGTTGACAATAAAGCCTGCATGCTTCGTTGATACTTCCGCACCACCAACGCCTTTTCCTTGCAATTCACTATCTTGAATTAACTTTCCTGCAAAGTGACCAGGAGGACGTTTAAATACACTACCTGCTGATGGGTATTCAAGCGGCTGCTTCGATTCACGTTGGAACGTTAAATCCGCAATTTTCGCATCGATTTCCGCTTGGTCGCCTACTTGTAGATCAAACTCTGCTGATAACACGTAGTAGCCTTTTTTCGCCACGATGCTTTTACGATAGCCTAGCTCTAATTCGTCCTTCGTTAAGACAAGCAGTTCGCCCTCTTGCGTTAACACAGTAATTTGCCGCGTCACATCGGCCATTTCACCGCCGTATGCGCCCGCGTTCATCGCCATTGCACCGCCGATTGAACCTGGAATACCGCATGCAAACTCTAAACCTGTTAAACCTTTTGAAGCGGCTGCTTTTGATACTTCTTTTAACAGCGCGCCTGCACCTGCGTACACATGCGTGTCTGTAATTTCGATTGTGTTTAAATGTGCAAACGTTACGACAATCCCGCGCATGCCGCCGTCGCGCACAACCATGTTCGAGCCATTCCCAAGCATTAATAATGGAATGTTGTTGTCATGTGCATAGCGCACAACATACGTCGCTTGCTCTTCGTTTTCCGGTAATACGAAAACGTCCGCTGCACCGCCTAATTTTGTCATTGTATAGTGTTGTAACGGTTCATCTATTTTAATATTTGTCGCAGGAATTTTTTGTGCTAAATCTGCTGCCCATTGTTGCTTTGTCATGAATATCGTTCCTACCCTTTCATTACAACCAGTCTTTTGACCAGTTTTCAATTTCACGAATCGCGCCGCTAAGTGCCAGCCCTTTATCCGTTAAACTATATTCTACACGAACTGGTACTTCCGAGTACACTGTCCGAAGTACGATGCCTTCTTTTTCAAGCTCTTTTAAGCGCTCTGATAGTAAGCGACCGCTAATTGGCAATGCCGCTTCAATCGCATTAAAGCGCTGTGCACCGTCTAGTAGCTGATACAAAATAAGTGCTGTCCAGCGTTTGCCGATCATCTCCATCGCTTTTGCAAGTCGTGGACATAATGCTGTTTCTTTCATGCTTGTCACCTCTAGTTTCTTATTGTACGCGCAAAAACGCGAAAAGTTAATAACTTATTTATCCATACATAGTTACGTTTCGTAATCATTATAAGATGTCATTCGGATGAAGTACAATGATTGTACTTCATGAAAACGAGGCACTTACGAATGTAACATTCGTAAGTGCCTCGTTCAAGTTAAGAGCAGATCGCCCTTTATTATTTTAATAAGAATTTACCGAAGCCGTTTACATCTTCGCCTAAATACTCAATGTTTGCACCTTCAGGAATGTAATCTTTTGCTACATCCGCTGTACGGTAAATCACTTTTGTGTTTGCTGGGAATGGTGCGAACGTCCAGTTGTTGTCTGGTGTTACATCAATTGTCCCTTTTTCCATAATGTAATCGACAATCGCTTCACGGTTTTCGTACGCATACATCGTTAAGTTTGATTGATCTTCATTTACGAATACCGCACCGTAAGAACCACCCACGCGGTAGTTGTTCGCAATGACTAAAAATTCTTGTTGTAAGTCGATTGGTTGACCGTTATATTGTACATTTTTAATACGGTTCGCATTTGCATCGACAACGTTACCACGACGGTCGTATTTCATCGGTGATGTTACGTCGATTTCGTACGTTACACCGTCTAATACGTCAAAGTTGTAAGAGCGCGCTTCTGCATCGACAATGTTTTGCTCTTCCGTTACGCTCGGATCGATTGTTGCAAATACACCCGCAGCCATTTCTAACCATTCAACGACGTCTGCACCTGTTACTTTCACTGTCGCCACTGTGTTGTCATAGTGGTAAATGTCCGCTAAGTTTTTAATCGCTAATGGGCCTGCTTTAATGTTTGTGTAATCGGCTGCGTTGTCGCGAGAACCTGCTTTAAATGGAGCACCTGCTGATAAAATTGGTAACTTCGCATCTTCCGTACCTGCAATTTGCTTTTCGATGTACGCTTTTTGTGCAGCTGTAATAATTTCGATTGAGGATGCGTCTTGCACTAAGCCGAAGTATGAGTTAATTGGCGATAATGTTTCACCCACTGGCTCGCGAATGTACTCGATTGTCGCTTCATGTGCTTCTTTAATAACTGATAATACAGCTTCGTCTGCTTTTACGTGGTCTTGTTCAACGCTGCGAATTTCCGCTTTGCCGTCGTTTACTTTCCACTCATCGCCTTCAAGTTCTAACTCAAGGTCAATTACCCCTAAGTATGAACCGTAAGAACCTGGCATTACTGTCGGTGTACCGTTAATTGTTCCTTTATCGCTATCAACGTTTGCAAGATCTGCATAATCTCCTGGGAATGTCGCATGTGAGTGACCTGTAATTAACGCATCAACGCCGTCTAATTCAGAAATTTGGTACCCAACGTTTTCCGTTCCTTTTACATACTCATCTGAACCGATGCCAGAGTGAGATAGTACAACGACAACATCTGCACCAGCTTGCTCCATTTGTGGTACGACTACTTTTAACGCATCAAGCGGCTCATCAACAGTTAATTTACCTGTTAAGTGCGCTGCGTCCCATCCAAGAATTTGCTGTGGCACAATACCTGTTACCCCAACGTTAATTGTATGTGTTTCGCCGTCTTCATCGACAACTGTTTGCTCAATAATTTCATACGGCTTGAAGTAGTTTTCACCTGTTGCTGCATCGCGCACGTTCGCATTTACCCAAGCGAAGTTGGCATCGTCCATTACCTCTGCTAAGTACGGTAAGCCGTAGTTGAACTCATGGTTCCCGAATGTTGCCGCATCGTAGTCTAATTCATTTAATGCAGCTACTGATGGGTGCGCGACACCTTTTGCTAATGGTTTTTTCAGCGCTACGTAAGAACCTAGTGGTGTTCCTTGAATTAAGTCGCCGTTATCAAATAATAATGTGTTGCTGTTTTCTTCACGTGCTTCTTTAATTAATGAAGCTGTGTTTGCTAAACCGATCGTGTTATCTTCACCATCTGCATAGTAGCTGTAGTTTGCTAAGTTTGTATGAATATCAGATGTTCCTAAAATACGTAGGCTTACAACATCTTCATCTGTTGTTGGTACTTTATATTGTGCGGCGAAGCGCTCAACGATTTTTTTCATTTGATTTTCTGTTACCGGTAATACTTGGCGAATTGTGCCGTCTTCAAAACCTTTTAGTAATTGAAGCGCTGCTGCATTTGCCATATCTTGCTTATGTGAGGCGTGAATATTTTTGCCATCTTTGAACGTATCTAATGTTGATAGCGCCGCATTTTCTGTTGCTAAACCGCGTGCTGCAATTACGAATGCGTGTAAGCGCGTTAATTTTTCATCGGGTGCAAATTGTGATGCAGATTTACCGTTTACAAGTTTTAGCTCAACTGCTTTTTCAACATATGGTGCTAATTCTTTTGGTACATCTTTAAATGTAATTGACGAGCCATCTCCAAGCTCAACGCCTAGCTCTGTAATTAATTGCTTCACGTAGTCGCCACGTGTTACTTCATTTGCGGCTGCATCCGCCCCTGTTGCCGTTACGCCAAAGCCTGCTGCAACGATTGCTGATGCTAATACACCTGTTAAAAATTTGTTTCTCATTTCATTAGCCCCCTCAAAGGAATATGTATGTTTATTCAAAACTTTTATTATTATAAAGCATATATGATGTAAATTAATAGACTAAAAATACGACAAAATACATATAGCAACGCAAAAAAACGTTGAGAATATAACGCAATAAGCATATTTAAACAAAGTCAGACTTCAAACATCAGAAGTATTATCTTTATAAAATGTATGCAAGGTGTGCATATTATATACTATTTCAAGCGGTCAACATCGATCGCTAACATCCATATATGTCACATGTTTAAACATGCAGATGAAAGCATAAAAAAAGAAGCATTCGATAAAGAATGCTTCTCAAAAAATTTTTACTTATGCGTTTACTGTAAGGTTTTTCGCAAGTTCTTTTACTTGATCTAAACCTGCAGCGATGATCGCTTGTGCGTCGTTTTTAGAAGATGCGTGACCTTCGATAATTACTTCGCCGATTTTTTCCATGCCGTATACGCCACCGATTACTAAGTTGATGTAGTTAGCTGACATATCCATTGGTGCAGTTTCTGGTGTAGAGTAAATGCCACCACGTGCGTTTAACACAACATATTTTTTGTCAGTCATTAAGCTTACTAATTGACCTTGCTCGTTATATTTGAATGAGTAGCCAGCGCCATAAGTGTAATCAATGAATGATTGTAAAGCTGCTGGAATTGTCATGTTCCATAATGGGAATGCAAATACAACTACGTCTGCAACTGTTAATGCTTCACGAGATTTGTTGAATGCTTCTAAAGAGCGTGCTTCACGAGTTGTTAACTCTTCGCCGTTTTGCGCTTTACCGAAAGCGTTGAATAATTCTTGACCGAAGTACTCTAAGTTTTCTTCGAATACGTCAAATGTTGTAACGTTTAACGCTTCGTTTTTTGCTGCTTCTTCGATGAATGCGTTGTACATTGAAGTTGATACGCCGTCTGGACGGTTGTTTGCTCTTACTACTAATACGTTTGTCATAATGATAATAGCTCCTCTTATTTACATGTTTATATGTGATTTTTTAAATAACAATTTCATTTGCGTTCAAATATCTCGAATGTGAGATACAAGAATTATAATAATACATGCGCTGAAAAAATGCTACTACTTTGTTTTCAGACTTTAGGCTGAAATTGATGTTTGCGCATAACCATACCACACTATAATACATATTGAACGTAAAGCGCTACTAAAAAGGCGTAGCACGTTATCCAACAGCTCATGTCCACCGAAGCTACTTCACTTACGTCTATCATAAATAAAGCCTCAGTGAACCGATCATTCACCGAGGCTTTGTGCTAGTTATATTATTTTAAACCGTCTGTTAATACAGGCACGATTTGTTTTTTACGAGATACAACGCCTGGTAATGAAATGCGACCGTTCACAATTTCAGCACCGAATGCTTTTGCTGCAGCTTCTGCTACTTGACCAGCTGCTACTGCTGTTGAATCGTTGTTTAAAATATCTGTTACAACGAAGAAGAATAAGTCTAAGCCGTTATCTGCAACGTTTTTATTTAATAATGCTTCTAATTCTTCTTGGCGACCTAATACGTCTTCGATATCTACTGCGTTTACTTGTGCAACTGTTGCTTTGTATGCGCCGAACTCGAAGCCTTTTGCGTCTAATGATAATAAATCTTCTAATGATTTATCTGAAAGATCTGCACCTGCTTTTAACATCGCTAAGCCGTAGTCTGCTGCGTCAACACCAGCGATTTTCGCTAATTCTTCGCCCGCTTTTACGTCTTGCTCTGTGCATGTAGGTGATTTGAATAATAATGTATCTGAAATGATCGCAGAAAGCATTAAACCGGCAATGTTTGCTGGTACTTCTACGCCGTTTTCTTTATAAAGTTTGTTTAAAATCGTTGCTGTACAACCAACTGGCTCTGCACGGAAGTATAATGGGTCAGCTGTTTGGAAGTTTGCGATACGGTGGTGATCGATCACTTCTAAAATGCGCGCTTCTTCAATGCCTTTTGCTGATTGTTGGAATTCGTTATGGTCGACTAAAATGACTTCCGTACCTGCTTCAACACCTTCTACAAAGCGTGGTGCTTCAAAGCCGAATTTTTCTAATGCGAATGCTGTTTCGTTGTTGATGTCGCCTAAGCGTACAGCTTCTACGTCAGCACCTAATTGCTGCTTTAAATGTGCGTATACAAGTGCAGATGTCACTGTATCTGTATCTGGATTTTGGTGTCCGAAAACTAAAACTTTACTCATAACAAAAAGTTCCTCCTAGTAAGTTAATATACTTTCTATTCTATCACATTGTACATGGCGCAAACATGCGAACTTTCACCAATATTTCATGTATTCATGATCGTTGTATTTTTATTTTGCCACACGATGTAATACGCTCGATTACATACAAATATAAAAAAAATTTACTAATTATTAAAATTTTTTATATACATTCACTCATGGAAGACAGCTATTATTATTTTTTAACAATTATCGAAATTTCCGTCGAAAAATGTCGAAATGTATAGTCTTAATCATTTTGTTACATACTACAAATATGCTATTATAAAACGCGTGTGTATTATTAGTGAGGAGAAGATGAATAAAATGTCAAAAAAGATGGAGAAAAAGTACATTCCTTTAGCTACTTTCTTCCAATCTGCAACGCAAAATGAAATGACGTTAACTTTCGAAGCGTTAGAAAATATTATGGGGCAAGCGTTACCAAATGCTGCCTATTTAAATATGAGCTGGTGGAAGAAAACAAAGCCACCACTAACACATTTCTTAGCTTGGACAAACGCAGATTACCATGTAGTAGATGTAAAACTAGGAAGCAAAATTACGTTTTCACGTTTAAATCCGCTTGAAAACAATGACGCAGATGAGGCAAAAAATGCAAACGCGTTCGTTATTCGTTCAATCGAAACGGAAGATGCGCGTCCTTATATTAATTTATTAGAAGAAATTTATTCTGAAACCGATTACTTACCGTATGAAACAGAAACGCGCCAGCTGACAGTACAAGGCGTTCGTAAAATGATGGGCGAATGGCGCAAAGCGAAAAACAGCACCGTTTTACTATGCATCTTCAACGGACAATTCGCAGGTTTCTTAGCGCTAACGGGCAACGAAGCAAGTCGTCGTCAACACGTTGCGCATGTAGAAATCGGTGTGAAAAAAGCGTTCCAACAGCAAGAAATTGCCACAGCGCTCGTACAAGCAGCTGAGCAATGGGCAACGGATCGCAACATTTCACGTTTAGAGCTTTCTGTTTCTGCAAACAACGAAGCAGCTCGTCGCTTCTTTGCGAAAAACAACTTTGACGAAGAAGGCGTTCGCAAGCAATCAATGCTTGTTGGCGATACGTTTGTAGACGATATGCCGGCAGGAGCAAAAATCAGTTAAATTATAGAAAATCAGGTCGGAAGCCGCATTAGTGCGATGCTCCGACCTGTTTTGTTATTTATGCTCTTTTTAAAATGTATCTTACTGCAAAGCGTTTTAC
>JAHAYH010000046.1 GCA_018384745.1 Caryophanon sp.
GGACACTAACTATTCCAATATATTCATGTTCTCACAGCTGATTGCTCCAATCTACCCTATCTACATGTATGATGCAGAAGGTAACAGGATAAAGGACGAAAACGGCAGAGACCGATACGATTTTGGTACAGAGAACCAGCGTCCTTATGCTTCCGAGCAAAACCCGCTGGCTGTTGCAAAGGAGAATATAAATGAGATTTCTCGCGACAATATCAGTTCTCGCGGATATTTCCAGTGGAATTTCCTTAATGACTTTAAGTTTACTGCAAACATCGCCTACGATGTATTCAACACCAACGAAAACTATTTTGCCACTCCAATTGGAGGTGACGCAGCCAGCGTTGGTGGACGTGCATACAAGTACAGTACCCGCTATGGTGCCCTCAATGTCAACCAGCTTCTTGACTGGAACCATAATTTTGGAATGCATGGAGTACACATATTGCTTGGCCATGAAACTAAGAGTGACCAGGAAAAATACCTATATGCTCACATGACCGGTTTTGCAGACCCCAACAACAGCGAGTTCAGCAATGCCTCTACTTATCAGGATTTGGGCAGCTACACCAACGAATATGCCCTTGAGGGCTATTTCGCCAAAGGTGAATACGACTATCTTGACAGGTACTATTTCACTGCAAGCATACGCCGCGACGGTTCTTCCAAGTTCCATAAGGACAACCGTTGGGGTAGCTTCTGGGCTGTAGGCGCATCATGGCGTCTGTCAGAAGAGCCTTGGATGAAGAACATAGACTTTGTTTGAAACTCTAATTTTCTTTCACCTTATATATAGTTTGAAACTTTTTCACATCAGCTCCGTCTGTACGGCAGCAAATAAGTGGTAGGAGATGGTCAACATGAAAAAATGGATGGCAACGTTTGCGGCAGTGGCAGCAGTTTGTGCAGTCGCACCGCAAGCAGAGGCAAATGAAACAATTGTGCAAGATGGGGTAAGATATGAAATTTTCACCGCGGCAAATGGCGAAAAGGAAGCGCGTGTTTTATCGAGAACGTATGGCACATGGACGGTTAAGCTTGCCGATACGATTAACGGTGTACCAGTAACAGAAATTCGTTCAGAAGCATTTGTGCAGTATGAGTGGGATGGAATCGATCAAAGCATAGAATATTATCTTGTTGAAAATATTCCGGTTCATTTGAAGAAAATTGAAGAAGGTGCATTTTTAGAAGCGTCTTTTTTAGACGGTGTTGTTATTCCTGAGACGGTCGAGGTCATTGAAGCAAATGCGTTTGCAAGAACTTCTATGTCGACGCTTGTCATTCCAGAAAGCGTGAAAAACATAGCGAATACCGCTTTTAAAAATATACATGTTTCCGAATCGGCACAATTTCCAGCATCGCTGACAAAAGAGCAACTGACGATTCGTACGAGCAACCCATCGTTCCAGTTACAGCGAATGGGAGATGTAAAGGAAAAGCGTCTTGGTGATATTTTTTACGAAACATTTACGTCAAACAATGAGCAGCAAGTACGTATTACAGGCTATGATACCTTTTCAACAACAACAACGATTACTGTCCCTGAAACAATTGATCAATTGCCAGTGACTGAAATCGCAGAAGGTGCGTTCTATAACCAACAAGTGCATTTACAAACATATCCATCGAGCGAGAAGCAATTGACGCTACCAACAACGATTCGTAAAGTTGGTGATTATGCATTAGCAGGCAATATAGCTGTCGACGTTTCCACATTGCCGAATTTAGAGGAAATCGGTAACCATGCGTTTGCATCGAGCTACGTGTATAGCAGTAAGCCACTCGTTTTGCCGGCAACGCTTCATACGATTGGTGCCGATGCGTTTAACGGAGCAAACATTCCAGAGTTGTACATTCAAAAAGGAACGGACATTGGCGCGGGTGCATTTGCGAATAGTCAATTACAGCGTGTAACGATTGCAGAAGGGGTTACGGCTATTGCAGAGAAACAGTTTTATAATAACGAGCTGCAACATGTGACTATACCATCGACGGTACAACAAATTGGTGCCGCAGCGTTTGCGGGAAATAAACTGGCATCCGTCGACATGCCGCAAAAGTTACAGTACATAGGCGATTTTGCTTTTATGGATAATGCGCTTCGAGACGTGCATGTCCCGCATGTCACAGGAACGATCGGTACACAAATATTTGACGCTAATGGCATACAAAAAGTGACGTTTGAAGAAGGCATTACACACATTCCGGCATACTTCTTTCAGCAACAACAGCTAACGGACGTCACATTGCCATCGACGTTAACGCATATTGGTGAGGGGGCATTTCAACAAAATGCGTTAACCGATATCGTGTTGCCAGCAAATGTTGTCTCAATTGGACATGCGGCATTTAACGGAAATAAGCTCACGAACGTCCACATGCGAAAAAATATTGATTATGGTGAGCACGTCTACACAAACAATGCACTGACGAATGTAACGATCGAAGAAGGCGTTACAACGATTCCAAAACGTTTATTCATGAACAATAAAATCGAAAGCATTACGTTACCAAAAACGGTTACAACGATTGAAGAAGAAGCGTTTTCAACGAACGCGCTAACGACACTGCACATACCTGCATCGGTCGCGACGGTTACAGCGCGCTCATTTGCGCGCAACGAACTTCAAGACGTTACGATTGAAAAAGCAAGTAGCATTCATAAAGGTGCTTTTTTAAACAACCATATTGAAACATTGAAGCTGCCAGCGAACTTACAAACTATTGGCGAGCAAGCATTTGCACAAAACGATTTAAAGCGTCTTGTATTGCCGAGCAATGTGAAAACAGTAGGCACACATGCATTTTTAAACAATAATATTGCGTCTGTAACCGTTCCGGCGTCCATCGAAAAGTTTGACTTATCTACCGTAAACGAAAACCCTGTGACACAGCTTATTTTACAAGGCAGCAACACGGCAATTATACGCACAAATCCATTTTTCAATAAGCAAGGCGCCACTTTTAAAGGGCTGTATACAGATGCAGCGCTTCAAACACCATTTGCGCTTAACGAAAAAAATGGCAAGCCGCAAACACTGTATGTCGCATGGAATAAAGCACCTAAGTTCAAAGACATCGCCGAGCACTGGGCACAAGGTGCAATCGAAAGCTTCACCGATAAAGGCTACATTAATGGCTATCCAGATGGTACGTTCAAGCCAGGCGCACCGATTCAGCGTAAGCACGTTGCGCGCATTTTGAACGATGTGTTTAAGTTCGACGCGACACAAACGGTTGCCGACTTTACAGACGTACCGAAAAACCATGCGTACTACGCAGCCATTTCAGCGGTGCAGCAAGCAGGCATCTTTAGCGGCGACAACGGCAAGTTCCAACCGGAAGCGAACTTAACGCGCGGACAGCTTGCGAAAGTACTTGTACTCGCAGCAGGCTTCGAACCAGGTGGGAAGTCAACGTTTAAAGACACACCAGTGAGCTACTGGGGCACACCGTACATTGCAACGCTTGCCGATTTAGCGATCGTGAAAGGGACAGATGGCTTCTTCAATCCACAAAAGCCGATTACACGTGCGCAATTTGTATCGATGACGTCGCTTGCGCTTGAGGAAATGGAGCGACGTGCGAACAACTAAATGAGCGAACGAGACCGCATGCAATATTCGCGGTCTTTTCGCCATTCAAAAATTTTTTTCACATATATACATTGAACTTAATATTGTACCGTTCTTTTGTTTCGGCGGACGCTTTTCGCGGGCACGACCTCAACTAATTTTTGACGGACAAGCCGCCAAAAATGGATTTTCGGTTCGTGCTTGTCCCGCAGAAGTCGCCGCCTACACGTCAGAACAAGGCTTTCCTTATGTCATATTCAAAAGTTCAATTTATATATATAAGGTGAAAGAAAATTAGAGTTTCAAACAAAGTCTATTCACCGTATTTTTAGGTGTTTGATTGATCATTTGGATAAACCCTTGTACAGCACGC
>JAHAYH010000008.1 GCA_018384745.1 Caryophanon sp.
TAAACATGATTGAACGTATTCCAAAGGATAGTGCATCACCATTAGCCTATTTGCTGAAATCACTAGAAAACTTAAAACAAGAACGACTGTATGAGCAAAAAGAAATTGCACATCGAAATGCAAAGGCTTATCATGAACTGCGTTTGCAAGGAGGAAACTATGTTTAGCATTGTGTTTGTTATTATTAGCTTTATTGTTCTTGCGGGCATTACCTTACTAACAATTGAAATTCACAATGCCCCACTTATGGCTGATGATGAGATGACTATATTACCGTCAAAGGATAAACAGTGATACTACAAGGAGAACTCAAAATGTCAGTCTTGACCTAAGCAGGTCTTAAAACTGCTTGTGCCCTTTGACAATTAAACACCAACACCGATCTGATCAGCAAGCCTATGGAATAACAATGAATAAGGAAGACGGTGTAACAGCCTTTTAAAAGGGAAGGCACGTCCTGGCTTAACTCCTGTTTAGGAGTTGTGAGTATTACTCATGCGTTTAAATTTGCGGATAGAATTTATTTCTACATAAGCAGCAGAAAGGAGTTTGCTATACCAAACTTACAAAAAGTATTTGATAGACCAGAAATGACTCTATCAGACTTACGTCTTCTTGGACAACAAGGTGAAGCTATTCTTTACCTTGTTGACGGAAGGCAAGCCATTGTCAGACCAAAGTTTGCAGTAGTGCAAGAAAAACGAATGGTTAATGGCAATTGGCAAGTTGTTAGTGAAGAGATTCTCCGTTTTCACGAGATCTACTCAGCAATTCTAACCGTCAAGCGAAAACACTTTATCATTGCTGAGAGAATTAATCGAAACGGAGATAATCTTCTTGTGTTAACAGGAGTTGGCTATCATCGCCAACGAAATGAATAAAGGAGGAAACCAATGAAAAAGATTAAAGCAGTCGCTTTATTTTCAACAGCTATTTTAGCAACGGCTTCAACAGGAGTTTAGCAAATGGATATTAAATCAGATGTATTAGCAATTATTGATGATCTTTTTATGGAAGACGTTTCAGACATGATGGATGAAGATTTGTTTGACGCAGGCGTCCTTGATAGTATGGGAACTGTCGAATTGATTGTTGAATTGGAAAGTCATTTTGATATTGATATTCCAATTTCAGAATTTGGACGTGATGATTGGAATACCGCTAATAAAATCATTGCTGGAATTGAGGAACTTCGCAATGCTTAAACGCCTTTGGCAAATTCTAGGACCAGTTATTTGTGCCTTTTTGCTAGTTGTCATTAGTCTGGGTAGTGTCTCGCTTTCGAATAAATCGCACTCCCTAAAAGTAGAAAAGAAAGACGCTGTTTCCTTAAGTAAAACAGGTTTTAAAAGCAAATATAAAAAGGTTCGTGCTTTAACGGATCCAAATCATCGTTTCGTTCCTTTTTTTGGTTCAAGTGAGTGGCTGCGCTTTGATAAAATGCACCCTTCTGTCATTGCAGAAGCTTACAATCGTTCTTATACACCATATTTGCTTGGCCAAAGAGGATCTGCCTCATTGACACACTTTTATGGCATCCAACAAATCAATAATGAGTTGAAAAATAAACAAGCCGTTTATTTCATTTCTCCTCAGTGGTTTACGGCTAAGGGTGCCAATGCTGACGCGTTTCAATCTTATTTTAGCAGTGGACAAGCCATTGATTTCTTGCAAAGCCAAACAGGAACAGCTTATGATCGTTATGCTGCTAAACGTTTCTTGAAACTTTATCCAGAGTCTTCATTCAAAGACATGATGGAAAAAGTAGCTGAAGGCAAAAAATTATCAGCAGCTGATAAGAGAAAACTCAGAACTCAAAGTGTTGTTTATCAAAAAGAAGATGCTTTCTTCAGTCGCGTTTCTGTGATTGATCATTACGATAGCAAAGTAGTTACTCAAGCTAAAAAACTCCCAAATGCTTTTTCATATCACTGTTTAGAAAAAGAGGCGACAGCAGCTGGTAAAAAGGCAAGTAGCGGTAACACTTTCGGCATCGATAATGGTTTTTATGATATCCGCATTAAGCCAAGATTGAAGGAACTCAAAAATTCTCAACGTAAATTTAACTACTTAAAATCTCCAGAATACAACGATTTGCAGTTGGTATTGAATCAATTT
>JAHAYH010000036.1 GCA_018384745.1 Caryophanon sp.
CGTAAAGTTTGCAACGTGTGCGGCCGTGCAAAAAATTACAGGTCAATAAACGCACGCTACAATAAACGGCTACTCAGTATGCTATGATGGAGAAAAGCATAAAGGGGTGCATCGATCCGTGCGAATGATGTATATGCTAGTATTGAGCGTTCTATTAGCTGGGTGTACGTCAAGTCCGCCAGCGACCGTTGATGAGCAAGCGGTAGATTTTACGTTGATGACGCTGCACGATGAGGTGCTGTCATTATCATCATTTGAAGGCAAGCGTGTCATGCTGAACTTTTGGGCAACGTGGTGTGGGCCGTGTCGAGAGGAAATGCCGCATATGCAAAAAGCGTATGAGCAGCATAGCGATGCGGCGATCATTGCCGTAAACATGACCGATCAAGATTACGGCAAAGCGCGCGTGCAATCGTTTGTAGAAGAATATCGTTTAACATTTCCAGTTGTGCTAGATGAAGCGGGAGATGTTGCAAAGTTATACGGTGTCATTGCTGTACCAACGACGATTTTCTTTGATGAACAAGGGCGTATTACCGATCGAGTAAGCGGTCCATTAACGACAGCGCAAATCGATGCGTATATGCAATAATAGGCATGTTCCGGCGCGCACAAATAGCGAAAAAGCGGTGCTGTAAAAAGGCACTGCTTTTTGGCGTGTGCCGCGTGCGAATCGACATCGTCAAACATGCGTAAATCGCTGGCAATTTGTACGTGTAGAGTCGTTCGTCGCACAAACGAATTATGCGCTCAACATCGTTAAAATATGCTACAATAAATGGTGCTGACAATGAACGAACAGAGAGGAAGAAGTGATATGGGAGTTGCATCGAAACCAGGTGCAGAGCAAATGTCGCCCGCAAAATTAATGTGGCAAATGACGCGTCCACATACATTAACGGCAACATTTGTACCAGTTATTTTAGGAACGGTAATTGCGCTATTTGAAGCAAGCATGAACTGGGCAATGTTTATCGCCATGCTCATTGCATGTTTATGTTTACAAATTGCAACAAATTTATTCAATGAATATTATGATTTTAAACGCGGCTTAGATACCGAAGATTCGGTCGGCATCGGTGGCGGTATTGTGCGTCATGGCTTAAAGCCACAAAACGTGTTAAATGTAGCATTTATGCTTTATGCAGTCGCAGCTGTTATTGGCGTCTATATTTTTGTCGAAACAACATGGTGGTTGCTTGTCATCGGTGTTGCAGGGATGGCTGTTGGATACTTATATACAGGTGGGCCACTACCGATTGCGTATACACCATTTGGCGAGCTGTTTTCTGGCCTATTTATGGGAACAGCGTTTATTTTAATTGCAACGTTTATTCAAACGGGTACAATAACGACGCTTAGCTTACTCATTTCCATTCCGATGGGTGTACTCGTTGGCTTAATTAATATGTCAAACAACATTCGCGATATTGAAGAAGATACGGTAGGCGGACGCAAAACGCTACCTATTTTACTTGGGCGTGACCGTGCGATTACGGTATTAATGCTCGGTTTTGTGTTTGCATATGCTTGGATCGTCGTGCTCGTTATTCTCGGACAATTAACGCCGTGGGCACTTGTAGCGCTACTGAGTGTGCCGAAGCCATTAAAAGCGGTGAAAAGCTTCCGCAACGGTCTTGGGAAACCGGCTGTAACAGGGATGGCGATGAAATCAACAGCGTTAACGAACACGTTTTACGGTGCATTGTTATCGATTGGTTTAGCCATTGCATTACTAACATAACAAGAAACGGTTGTAAGAGACGATTTGTGCGTCTTCTACAACCGTTTTTTGTGTTTTTGTCGTCTGACAACAAAAATTTGCTTTATTTTTAAACATTCTTTCTCTTTCATAGACAAAATGTGTGCGATAGTGTTAAAATGAACAAAAATACATGTTAGGTTTTCTTACATCGATTTGACAAAGTTTTTGACAATCGATATGATAAAGCTAACTAGAAGAGAGGTGAAGTGTAATGAGTAGTGAAATTAGACGTTCGATGCCATTATTACCGATCAGCATTGTGATGCAGCTAACAGAATTGACCGCTCGCCAAATTCGTTATTACGAGGAGCACCAATTAGTCGAGCCACATCGCACTGAAGGAAACCGACGTATGTTCTCATTAAATGATGTAGATACGCTTCTAGAAATTAAAGATTTATTAGAGCAAGGCATTAATATGGCAGGCATTAAAAAAGTGTTTGCGCTAAAAGATTTGCCTGAAGAACAACAGCAAGAAGCAGAAATTACCGATGCGGAGCTACGTCGTATTTTACGTGAAGAAATGCGTCAAGCACAACGTATGCAAAAGTCATCGATTCGCCAAGGCGATTTATCACGATTCTTCCAATAAGCGTCGTATAAAAATAAATGAAACCAAAACTAGGAGTGTGCATTTTCGTGGGTAAATACACAAAAGACGATATTTATCGTTTAGTTCAAGAACAAGAAGTAAAATTCATTCGTTTGCAGTTTACAGACATTTTAGGAACGATTAAAAACGTTGAAATTCCAGTAAGTCAATTAGAAAAAGCGTTAGACAATAAAATGATGTTTGACGGCTCATCAATCGAAGGTTTCGTGCGTATTGAAGAATCAGACATGTACTTATTCCCGGACTTATCAACATTCATGGTATTCCCATGGACAGCGGAAAAAGGGAAAGTAGCACGTTTCATCTGTGACATCGCACGTCCAGATGGTACACCTTTTGAGGGGGACCCACGTTCGAACTTAAAACGCGTATTAAAAGAAATGGAAGAGTTAGGCTTCACAGACTTCAACTTAGGGCCTGAGCCGGAGTTCTTCTTATTCAAATTAGATGCAAAAGGCGAACCAACTCTTGAGGTAAATGACCACGGCGGTTACTTCGATTTAGCGCCAACAGACTTAGGGGAAAACTGCCGTCGTGACATCGTGTTAGAGCTTGAGGAGATGGGCTTTGAAATTGAAGCATCTCACCATGAAGTAGCACCAGGTCAACACGAAATTGACTTCAAATATGCAGATGCGATTTCAGCATGTGATAACATCCAAACGTTCAAATTAGTTGTGAAAACAATTGCACGTAAGCACGGTTTACACGCAACATTTATGCCAAAACCATTATTCGGTGAAGCCGGTTCAGGCATGCACTTTAACGTATCTCTTTTCAAAGGAAAAGAAAACGCGTTTTACGATGAATCAACAGAGCTTGGCTTATCAGAAACAGCTATGCAGTTTATGGCCGGTGTATTAGATCACGTGAAAGGCTTCACAGCGGTAATTAATCCAACAATTAACTCATATAAACGTTTAGTACCAGGTTATGAAGCACCATGTTACGTAGCATGGTCAGCACAAAACCGTTCACCGTTAATCCGCATTCCATCTTCTCGCGGCGTGTCGACACGTGTAGAAGTGCGTTCTGTAGACCCTTCTGCAAACCCATACTTAGCGATGGCGGTTATTTTAGAAGCAGGTCTTGAAGGGATTCGTAAACAATCAACGCCACCAGCAGCGATCAACCGTAACATTTACGTAATGAGCGATGCAGAGCGTAAAGCAAATGGCATCGATAACTTACCAGCATCTTTAGAGCGTGCATTAGAGTTATTATCACAAGATGACGTTGCGAAAAAAGCACTAGGCGAGCATATTTATGCAAACTTTAAAGAAGCAAAAGAAATCGAGTGTGAAATGTTCCGTACAACTGTACACCAATGGGAACGCGATCAATATTTAAAAATGTACTAAGCGACAATAGTCCAAGTAGCTTTTAAGCTATTTGGACTATTTATTTTGTTTGAAAAATAGCAGAAAGAGACGATGTGCTTACATTTTCATATGAAAAACTTTTCAGACAACAACATTCGACATATTGACAGACTGTAGCGTTATTAGAGACAATAAACTCACGATATTTATTGTGAAGGAGTTTTATGATGAGCCAGCTTATTCCGTTGAAGTCGCCAAATGAACAATTGCATATGCAGAAAGAGGACGATGTTCAGCCGACTGAGGCAACGTCAAAAGACAAACGTGTTGTGCGCTTATATAATTCGCGTGCACATGAATTTGACGATAATGGCTTCCATAAAAATGGTACACTTCTTGACGATGACGGATACAACGTAGAGGGATTTAACTACTTAGGCTATGATCGAGAAGGGTATGACCGTGGTGGCTACAATTGTCACGGTTACGATCGCGATGGCTATGGCCGCAATGGCTATGACCGAAGCGGCTATGATCGAAATGGCTATGATTTACAAGGCTATGACCGAGAAGGCTATAATACAGCAGGTTTTGATAAGCGTGGTTATGACCGAGAAGGCTATAATGCAGAAGGATACAATCACCTTGGTTGGGACCGAGAAGGCTATAATCGTTACGGATTTGATCGCAATGGTTATGATCGAGAAGGCTATACACTCGCAGGCTACAATGAAAAGGGCTACAATCGAAAAGGTTTCAATCGTGATGGCTTTAATGAAGCAGGCTATGATGAGGAAGGCTATGACGTAAATGGCTACAATGCGCGCGGTGATTACCGTGAACCAAAATTTAATTATTATAAGCGTTAAGTTTTATCGATCTAAACATTCGGAGCATAGCTGCGAATGTTTTTTTGTGTCTTTTAATTTTTCTGAAAATAATGCTATGATGGAAAAAAAGGGGGGAATCGAATGGACATTCCATTTACGAAGATGCACGGTTTAGGCAACAATTACATATATATCAACATGTTTGATTACACGTTAGACGAACAATCGCTGCAGCCGTTAGCAATTGCAATTTCCGACGTCAATCGAGGCATTGGCGCAGACGGCATGGTGCTCATTTGTCCGAGTGCGCATGCACATTGTCAAATGCGTATTTTTAACAAGGATGGTTCAGAAGCATCCAATTGCGGAAATGCGCTTCGCTGTGTGGCGAAATTTGTATACGACCGTGGCATTGTTACAGGTGAGAACTTTACGATCGAAACGAAGTCCGGCTTAAACTACGTACAACTCGAGGCAATAAACGGCGTTGCTCAGTCGATTACAATCAACATGGGGCAGCCGAAATTTGAGCGTGCGGCAATGCCGATGAACGGCGAACCGACGTCGCATGTTATTAACGAACCGTTCATTGTCGATGGTGAAACGTTACATATGACGAACGTCTTTTTAGGAAACCCACACGCCGTCTTTTTTGTAGACGCGATTGAGCATGCGCCGCTATACACGCTTGGTGAGAAAATCGAAAGGCATGACGTTTTTCCAGAGCGGACGAACGTCGAGTTTATCGAAGTACTAAACGAACGAGAAATGAATTTCCGCGTTTGGGAACGTGGTTCAGGTGTTACCGAAGCATGTGGCACAGGGGCATGTGGTGCGGTAGTAGCGGCTATAGTTAACGATCGCTGCGCGCGCGATGAAGAGGTGACGGTTCATTTAGCTGGCGGAGATTTAATCATTAAATGGGATGCAGCAGGGGATGTATGGATGACGGGACCAGCTGCCTTCATTGCAGACGGTATGTTTTTTTACGCCTAACAAAAAGGAGAGTGCATGATGCGCTCTCCTTTTTGTTATTGAATGTTGCGGTATAGGCCAACGACTTTGCCTAAAATTGTTACATCTTCTACAATGATTGGCGCCATTGTCGTATTTTCTGGTTGTAAGCGGAAATAGCCATCTTCTTTAAAGAAGCGCTTAACGGTTGCTTCGTTATCAATTGTCATCGCGACAACGATATCGCCATTAGAGGCGGTGTTTGTTTGACGTACGATGACGTAATCGCCGTTTAAAATGCCCGCATCAATCATCGATTCACCCATAATTTCAAGCATGAAAATCGGGTCGTCCGCGTTGCCATACGTGCTTGGTAATGGGAAATATTCCTCGATGTTTTCAATCGCTGTAATCGGCAAACCAGCCGTTACTTTCCCGATTAATGGCACGTGCATAACGTCCGCTTTTTGCAGGCCGTTCAGTTCGCTTTGATCTAAAATTTCAATTGCACGAGGTTTCGTAGGATCGCGGCGAATTAACCCTTTGCTTTCAAGTCTTGCTAAATGTCCGTGAACTGTAGAGCTTGATGCTAATCCAACAGCCTCGCCAATTTCGCGCACTGACGGCGGATAGCCTTTCGTACGCACTTCTTCTTTAATGAAGTTTAAAATGTCATGTTGTCGCTTAGATGCTTTTTTCATGTTTTTTCACCTCTCCTACTCGTTTTTATTACAAATAGTATAACAAGTGTTCGATTAAAGTGCAAACACAAGTTCGAAAAAGTAGTTGACAAAAACACATGTTCGCATTACATTAATTTTAAAGAAAAGTGAACGTTTGTTCGCAAAAAGAGGTGACGAAATGAAACAGTTAAAGCATTTTGTATTGTATGTACTCACATTAACCGTTTTAATTTGTACAGTCGGATTTTTCCTATTAAAGGAAGATGTTACGTATACGGAGCGACAAGTTGGTGAAGGGGAAGATGTGTATACACTTGCAGCACAATATCGTGGTACATTAAGTGAGGAGAAATGGATTGCCATCTTTAAACGTGAAAATAATTTGCATTTTGGCACGTACGTATACGAAGGGCAAACAGTCATCGTTCCGGTGCATGAAACGATCGACATAATCGATATTACTGAAGTAAAGCTGGTGAAAAATGAGTGATGAACAAACAATGTGTCATTTACTGTCGTGTTAGTACGCAAAAGGAGCAACAGCAAACGTCGCTTGTACGGCAGCAACAAGAATTACACGTATTTGCAGCGTCTTTAGGTTACGACGTCGCAGCGGTTTTTACAGACGAGCATAGCGGCTATGACGTGGAGCGTGAAGGATTGCTTGATTTGCTTGATTATGTAAAGGAGCATCGCATTGACGCGATGTGCATTCAAGATGAAACAAGGCTTGGGCGTGGCAATGCGCGCATGGCGATTATTCATATGTTGCAAAAGCAGCAAGTGGATGTATATACGCTAAGTGATGGTGGCAAAATTGCTTTAACAGATATGGATGCGATGCTGCTTGAAATTTTAGCGATCGTTGAAGAATATCAACGAAAAGTGCACAATGCCAAAATTAAGCGTGGTATGCAGCGTGCGGTTCAAAATGGTTATCGGCCAGAAAAAAACTTAACGACACGTGGCAATCCAGACGGACGCGAACGCATCGACGTGCCGATCGAGACCATTGTACAGCTACGAAAAGAAGGGCTGACGTTTCAAGAAATTGCCACGACGTTACGTGCGCGAGGCTTTCAGGCGAGTAAAGCAACCATTCATCGCCGATTTATTGAATATCAATCGAGACTAGAAGATTAAATGCTTGCGATTCTAGTCTTTTTTGCATACCTTTGTATAGAAGGTATTTTAGAAAGGTTGAGAAAACATGTTATCAAAAGAAAAATTACAGCGCATTAACGAATTATCAAAGAAAAAGAAAGCAGGTACGTTAACGGAAGCAGAAGCGAAAGAGCAAACAGCGCTTCGCAAAGAATATTTAGATACATTCCGTTTAACGATGCGTGACAACATTGAAAGCTTAAAAATTATTGATCCAGAAGGCAATGATGTGACGCCTGACAAATTAAAGCAAATTAAAGCGAATAAATTTTTAAACTAAGTAGATTTTGCGAATTAGTATGTCATAATGAACGAATATGTCATATTTTTTTCATAAATCATGCAAAATAGCATTGTTTTATTCGACAAAGTTGCATAAACTGTACTATGAAGATTTTATTATGGAACGAGAAAGGATGTCACTTTTAACATGACTCTACAAGCGGATCAATTAGCAATTAACGCGATTCGAACATTATCAATTGATGCAATCGAAAAAGCAAATTCTGGTCACCCAGGTTTACCAATGGGTGCAGCGCCAATGGCATACACTTTATGGACGAAACAACTTCGCCACAATCCACAAAACCCAAATTGGTTTAACCGCGACCGCTTCATTCTTTCTGCAGGTCACGGCTCAATGTTACTGTATAGCTTATTACATTTAGGTGGTTACGGTTTAGAATTAGACGAGATTAAAAACTTCCGTCAATGGGATTCAAAAACACCTGGTCACCCAGAGTTTGGTCATACAGTAGGTGTTGAAGCAACGACTGGTCCACTTGGTCAAGGAATTGGGATGGCTGTTGGGATGGCGATGGCTGAAAAGCATTTAGCCGCAACGTACAACAAAGAAGGCCATAACATCGTAGATCATTACACATTCGCACTATGTGGTGATGGCGACTTAATGGAAGGTGTCGCTGCAGAAGCAATCTCACTTGCAGGTCACTTAGAGTTAGACAAATTAATCGTTCTTTACGATTCAAATGATATTTCATTAGATGGCGATTTAGAAAAGTCATTCTCTGAAAACATTCAAAAGCGCTTCGAGTCTTACGGCTGGAGCTACTTAAAAGTACAAGATGGCAACAACATTGAAGACATTAACGAAAAAATTGCAGCAGCAAAAACGTTAAACGGTCCGACAATTATCGAAGTAAAAACAGTAATCGGCTTCGGTTCACCAAACAAATCAGGTAAAGCAGATTCACACGGTGCACCACTTGGTACAGATGAAGTAACATTAACAAAAGCAGCATACGGCTGGGAGCATGAAGCATTCGCGATTCCTGCAGACGTATACGATACATTTAACGCAGCAGCAAAAGTGCAAGGTGAAGAGCCAGAAGCGGCTTGGAACGAACAATTTGAAGCATACAAAGCAGCATTCCCAGAACTTGCAGCACAATTAGAAGAAGCAATCGAAGGGAAAATCGTTGTTACAGACTTACCGCAGTACGAAGTGGGGAAATCAGTTGCAACGCGTTCATCTTCAGGTGATGCGATCAATGCAATTGCTAAAGCAGTACCTTCATTCTTCGGTGGTTCAGCAGACTTAGCGGGCTCAAACAAAACGACGATGAAAGGCGAAGGCGACTTCTCAAAAGACGACTACGCAGGTCGTAACATTTGGTTTGGTGTGCGTGAATTCGCGATGGGTGCAGCGCTTAACGGTATGGCATTACACGGCGGCTTAAAGGTATTTGGCGGTACGTTCTTCGTGTTCTCTGACTATGTGCGTCCGGCGATTCGTTTATCAGCACTGATGGGCTTACCAGTAACGTACGTATTCACGCACGATTCAATCGCTGTAGGGGAAGACGGTCCAACACATGAGCCGATCGAACACTTAGCTTCTTTACGTGCAATGCCAAACTTATCGGTTATTCGTCCAGCAGATGCTAACGAGTCAGCAGCGGCATGGAAATTAGCAGTAGAGTCAACAAATACACCAACGTTACTTGTATTATCTCGTCAAAACTTACCAGTGCTTGATGCACCAGTAGAGACGGTTTATGCAGGCGTTGAAAAAGGTGCATACGTTGTATCACCAGCAACGAAAGAAACACCGGATGCGATTTTAATTGCAACAGGTTCAGAAGTGTCATTAGCAGTAGAAGCGCAAAAAGCGTTATTAGCAGATGGCATCGATGCATCAGTTGTTTCTATGCCAGCAATGGATCGTTTCGAAAAGCAATCAGCGGAATATAAGCAATCGGTATTACCGAGCGCGGTAACAAAACGCTTAGCGATCGAAATGGGTTCTTCATTCGGATGGCATAAATACACTGGCTTTGACGGTGACGTATTAGCAATCGACAAGTTTGGTGCTTCAGCGCCAGGCGAAATCGTAATGGCTGAGTACGGCTTCACAGTTGAAAACGTTGTCGCAAAAGTAAAAGCATTATAATTTCAACAAACGTTCACAAAGTGCGTGTAAGCGAAATCGCTTGCGCGCACTTTTATTGTATCGCGAAAAGTTTTTTGGCATAATGATGAAAAGTAGGGGATGACGCTACATGTTGCACATCATACCTACAGACAAACGGCAAGGTTGCTTATAAAAGGTCGTTGTAAGAAGTTGTAGTATCGACTTTGGAATTAGTGTATAATCGAGCGTGGAGAGTTTTTCTCGGACATCGCAAGTGGAGGAGGTTGGATAACATGGCTATATGGTTAGCAATCGTATTAATTATCGTTGCCTTAATCGGTGGTACAGCATTAGGTTTCTTTATTGCTCGTAAATATATGGAAAACTATTTGAAGGAAAACCCACCAATTAACGAAAACATGTTACGCATGATGATGATGCAAATGGGTCAAAAACCATCTGAAAAGAAAATTCGTCAAATGATGGCGCAAATGAATAAATTCCAAGATAAATAATTGAAATAGGGCGGATGCGTGTGCATCGGCCCTTTTTTGTTATGTGTGGACGTAGCGCGCTAAAAACTGGCGCACAACCTCTTCATATTGTTGGCTGTTTTCATTGAAGCTTTGTGCATGCGCACCGTGCTCAAATAAGTGGAGCGCTTTGTCACCTTGTTTGGCATTGTAAAGGTCGACTGACATATTGGCCGGAATGTACGCATCAGGCAAGCTATGAAGAAATAATACAGGCTTTTCAATGCGTTTCACCGCTTCGATCGGCATAATGGATGTCACCGAGTACCCGTCACGGACGCGTACGAAGAAGTTGGCGATGTGAAATGGCACCGTTTGGATTTTCATTTCATTTTTAATGATCGTCGTCAGCAGTGCACGGAAGCTTGAAAACGCGCAATCTGAAATGTAAAAGTTTGCATCATCGGAAACTGTACCGGCATATAACAGCGTTGTTGCAGCGCCCATTGATTCGCCGTGAATGCCGAGCGTTGCCGCATTGCCAATTTGTGCGCGAACAGCGCGAACAACGGCCTGTAAATCGAATTTTTCGTAGTGTCCATAACTTGTCGTTTTGCCGCCTGACTCGCCATGACGTCGGTGATCGTAAATGACAGTGTTATAGCCGAGCGATTCAAACATGCGGGCATAGCGAGCGGAGTTCACTTTATTTTCGGTCACACCGTGGCAAATGATGACCGTATTTGTCGTTTGGAGCGGTTTTAAAAAATAGCCTTTTAACGTATAGCCGTTTGGGGAATCGATCGTTAGCGATTGCTTCGGACAATCGTTAAACCATTGTTCGTTGTAACGCAGCGCCGTAATTTCACGCTGTAAAATGAAATCGTCTTCCTTTTTTTGAATGTACATCAGTCGGTTTGAAAGCTTCATGCCGAGTGCGCTAATGGCAATCGTTGTAACGCCACCAATGACCGACGAAATGAGCCATTGCTTTTTCATTGAAACACCTCTTTCATTGACGTGTTGATCACGTTGTCTATGTATTAGTATAAACAACTTGCATGTATGTTCGCAAAACGCGTACAATATAGGCGAAGTATGGGAGGGACGAACGATGGCCAAAAAGAAAAAACAACAGCCACAAACACCGAGCTATGAAAAGAAAGAGCAACTGTCACTGAAGGATCAATTAGGCGGTGACGTATTAGCGAAGCTCCAGCAAGCAAAGCAAGGGCTTGTCGAGAAGGAAGAACAGCAAGCAAAAGCATTAGCGGAGCAAAAAAAGCAAGAGCGTAAGCAACGTGAGAAAAATATGTCGTTTGAAGAACTGTTAAACACATACGGTAATCAAGGCTCAAAATATTAACGAAAAAACACGACAGCTTTAGTGCGGCTGTCGTGTTTTTTGTACTACTTTGTACAGGAGATAGGCGATTGTCACAAAGACGATGGCGCCCGTTGTATCAATGTAGACATCTTTAATTGTGCCAGTACGGTCTGGTGAAAAGCTTTGGCGATATTCATCTAAGCAGCCTAATACAAAGACCGAAAAAATCGCCAGTATGG
>JAHAYH010000058.1 GCA_018384745.1 Caryophanon sp.
TTAAGTTGGTTAGGTTTAACGTGTTTCTTAACGATGTTTACACCTTCAACAAGCACACGGTCTTGTTTAGGGAAAGCAGCTAAGATTACGCCTTCTTTACCTTTATCTTTACCAGTAATTACTTTTACTTTGTCGCCCTTTTTAACATGCATTATGTGTTGCACCTCCTTGATTGGTACTGTCATGAAATTAAAGAACTTCTGGAGCTAGAGAAACGATCTTCATGAAGTTGCCATCACGTAATTCACGTGCAACTGGTCCGAAAATACGAGTTCCGCGTGGAGATTTATCGTCTTTGATGATTACGCAAGCGTTCTCGTCAAATTTGATGTAAGTACCGTCTTTACGACGAGCACCCGATTTAGTGCGAACGATAACAGCCTTAACAACGTCGCCCTTCTTGACAACGCCACCTGGTGTTGCTTTCTTAACTGTACATACGACGATATCGCCGATGTTAGCAGTTTTACGTCCAGAACCACCAAGTACTTTGATTGTTAAAACTTCACGTGCACCTGAGTTGTCAGCAACTTTCATACGACTTTCTTGTTGGATCACTTAGGTTACCTCCCTTCGGAATTATAATTTCCGAAATAGTTATTAAATAATAACCGCTTTTTCTACTACTTCAACTAAACGGAAGCGTTTAGTAGCTGATAGCGGGCGAGTTTCCATGATACGTACGATATCACCGATTTTCGCAGTGTTTAACTCATCATGAGCTTTAAACTTTTTCGAGTATTTTACACGCTTGCCATAAAGCTTGTGCTTTTTGTGAGTTTCAACTAAAACAGTAACAGTTTTGTCCATTTTATCTGAAACGACACGGCCCGTGTAAACTTTGCGTTGGTTACGCTCAGTCATGCCTGAAAACCTCCTTCTTTATCAGTTATTGAGCACTGATTTCTCTTTCGCGAATCACAGTTTTCATACGCGCAATCGCTTTACGAACTTCACGAATGCGAGCTGTGTTTTCTAATTGACCAGTCGCCAATTGGAAGCGAAGGTTGAAAAGCTCTTCTTTCAGTGATTTTACTTGTAATTCAATTTCAGAAGTGGCAAGGTCACGGATTTCATTAGCTTTCATTAGATTCACCACCAGTTTCTTGACGTTTTACGATCTTACATTTAACAGGAAGCTTGTGTGATGCTAAACGAAGTGCTTCACGTGCGATCTCTTCAGATACACCAGCAATTTCGAACATTACTTTTCCTGGTTTTACTACTGCTACCCAACCTTCAGGAGAACCTTTACCAGAACCCATGCGGACTTCTAGAGGTTTCTTCGTGTAAGGCTTATGTGGGAAGATTTTAATCCAAACTTTACCGCCACGTTTCATGTAACGTGTCATAGCAATACGTGCAGATTCGATTTGACGGTTTGTAATCCAAGATGCAGTTTGAGCTTGTAAGCCAAACTCACCGAAAGTTACTTCTTTACCGCCTTTCGCTTCACCACGCATGTTACCACGGTGTTCACGACGATATTTTACGCGTTTTGGTAATAACATCTTATTTGCCTCCTTCCACAGACTTCTTAACTGGAAGGACTTCACCACGATAGATCCATACTTTAATACCTAACTTACCATAAGTAGTATCAGCTTCAGCATGTGCATAATCAATGTCAGCACGTAAAGTATGAAGTGGAACAGTTCCTTCGCTATAGTGTTCAGCACGAGCAATGTCAGCTCCGCCTAAACGACCAGATACTTGAGTTTTAATACCTTTAGCACCAGCGCGCATTGTGCGTTGGATTGCTTGTTTTTGAGCACGGCGGAATGAAGCGCGGTTCTCAAGTTGACGA
>JAHAYH010000075.1 GCA_018384745.1 Caryophanon sp.
GCTTCGCTTAACGTTTCAAATAGTAATTTACGCAGTAACGGCGAATCTTCTGCTACGACGATGCGCTTTTCAGAACGCTCGCGCTCGCCTAGCTTGCGAACAGATTCAATTTGAATGCCTGACTCTGGATTAATTTCAACCATAATACGCTCGAAATCAAGCAGTAAAATCATGCTATCTTCCTGCTTAATGACACCGATTACTTGTGATGTTCCACCGTGATACATATCCGATGGCTTCTCAATTTGATTCCATGAAATACGGTGGATTTGCGTTACATTATCGACGTGGAATACAACGCGTTGCTTATTAAATTCCGCCACAATATACTTTTGCTGTGGGTTACGCTCTGTCGCTGGAATCCCTAATACTTGTAGCATATCTACCACAGGAAGTACTTCACCGCGTAATTGAATAATCCCCTCTACATGTGGGTGCGCATGTGGAATAAATGTAACCGGCATCGGTTGAATAATTTCTTTTACTTTAATAACGTTAATCCCAAATTTATTATTGCCTACTTCAAATTCAACAATTTCTAATTCATTCGTGCCACTCTCTAGCAGAATACCTTTGTGATCCATAATTAGGTCCACTCCTTCCGAATTTTGCCTTCATTCATATCAATATTGTATCATAAAGACTTAGCTCAAACTATTACTGTTTACTCTATCTTTTTAGCCTTTACGTGAATATTTAAACCTATATATATTGGCAAATTTTTCATGAACCGAATCAAAAGGCATGATACATACGCACTTCTCATGCGTCATACGTCGCTATTGATACGCGTGAATAATCGCCTGTGTGCCGCAATCTCCGTACCCTTGCGCAATCAGTTCATTGTACATTTCATATGCCATTGCAAGTCCTGGCAGCTGCAAATGCATTTGCGCACACTCCTTTAGCGCAATGCCCATATCTTTCACAAAGTGTTTGATGTAAAAGCCTGGCGCATCATCACCAGCAAGCATGCGCGGTGCTAAATTGCTAAGCCCCCATGAACCCGCTGCCCCCGCTGTAATAGAGGTTAACACCGTCTCTGGTGATAAGCCTGCTTTTTTCGCATACACCATCGACTCGCAAATGCCGATCATGCCGGTTGCAATGACAATTTGATTGCACATTTTTGTATGCTGTCCAGCGCCAGCTTGTCCTTGATAAACGATGTTTTGACCAAACGTTGATAACAGTGGTAGCACCGCATCAACATGTGCTTCATCACCACCTAGCATGATCGAAAGCGTCCCTTGTTGCGCCCCTAAATCGCCACCTGATACCGGCGCATCAAAGCTATACATGCCGCGCGCTGCTGCTTCTTCATAAATGCGTTTTGCGAGCGTTGGCTCAGACGTCGTCAAATCAATCACATATGTACCTGCCTTTGCCGTTTGAAAAATACCTTGCGCACCAAAATATACTTCTTCTACATCGCTCGGGTAACCGACCATCGTCAACACCGCATCTTTTTCGTGCGCTGCTTCAGCAGGCGTATGTGCCCATTTTGCACCTAACGCAAGCAGTGGCTCTGCCTTTTCCTTCGTGCGTGTATATACCGTTACGTCATACTGTGCGTGTACTAAATGCTTCACAATACTTGCACCCATCACACCTGTACCGATCATCGCAATTCGTTTCATCCAAACATTCCCCCTTTTTCATTAGTTGTACCATACTTTTTCACACAAAAAAAGAGAGCAGCCACGTTCGTTGGCTACTCTAAAGGGGGAAATGAGAATGTTGCTGTGTTCTTTCGTATTGTTCCCGATTGTTCATTAGTTAAACATGCTTTTTATATTTTTTTAATTTTCATGCATCGTAATTGAATTTCGTGTACGCTGCTCTATGTAATACAAATTTAATAACTCATCGACTTGCTTGCTTAATTGAATTGTTTTTTCATGTAAAAACCCATATGTAATGCCTGATTGAATCATTTGTGCGCGCATTATTTCCAGCTTCGTTAAAAGATTGTCCATAATAATTTACCCCTTTGTGTTACGAGCTAACTGCGTGGAACTTCTAAATACGTGTACGTTACTTTCCCACCTTGGTGTGCAATCCCTCGAATATGCTTAAATTTCGGATGCTTCACCAACACCTCGCGAAACGCGTAAAACTCGTCCTTTGTAATTTCAATTTTCGTAATTTGTTGCGTAATTAATTGCTCTAGTTGCTGTTCAAATGCTGTCATGATGAACACTCCCTTATTTGATAGTACGTTTATTTCCCATTTTTTTCTATTTATTATACATGATATTTTATATTAAAACATTATCTTTTTGGATTATTTTTCAAATATTGATATATGATTTCAAATTCCTTTTGTTATGAAAAATTCTCTTAAAAATTGATACTATACAACCATTTTTAACAAAAGTCTATCATTTTTTAACGATTACACAACGAGAAATCAATAGGCATGTCCAACGCTGCATACAAGTCGATTCCTTTAGCACTGTTTCTCTTTCCCCTTTTTCCTTTATAATATATAGAACGCACAATGATGACTTTAGGAGGCACTACACAACATGAAAAAAATTTGGTTATTCTCAGCAGCAGCTGCAGTCATGCTCGCTGCATGTAACGATACAGAAAATGTTACACCAGCACCTGAAAAAGAAGTGGTCGAGGAAACCGCAGTAGCAGAAGCACAAGAGCCCGCTGAAACACCGACAACGTCTACGCCACAAACAGCGGTTGAAACGTCGGAAACAACAGAAGCGGCAGAACCAGCCGTTGATCCGATTGAAGAAGCGGATGCAGAAACAGTCGATGTTGAAGAGGAACCTGTTCATGAAGCCGATGCGGAAACAGTTGATGATGAATCTTCAGCAGCAATTGAACCTTCAGGTGAAATTTCTTACGTTCAAAATAACGAAACTTATAGTGCACCAACAAACTTTACAACGAGCGGTGAACAACCATTTGGACTAGAAGTGATGGATGGCTTCTCACTTGTGGCAGAAGAACCTGGCAAAGATCAACTGATGTTTAAAGACAACAGCGCCATTACAATGGCCATTGAAACATTCACAATCGGTGAATTAACGTATGATGATTTATTCACACAGGCGATGGAGAAAGCAGCAGCGCTTGGCGAAGCATCACCAATTGAAGAGCTACCTGCTAGCGATAACATTACGAATATTGCCGCTTTTGAAGTGGACATAAACGGTGAAAAAGTGGTCGTCATGGCACTTGAAACACCATCTATTTTGGCACAATTTACGATGATGGATACTGCAGAACGCAGCTATATCGATGCGATGATGCAAATGGCCGTTACGATTCAAGGACAATAAATACACAGAAAAAAGGACGATTCGAAGCAATGTTGTTTCGAATCGTCCTTCTTTCGCATTAATACGATAAGTTTTTAATCGATAAGCCAAGCTTTTTCAGCAGCTCAATGACCGTTTCTTTTTCCTCTGGATCGAGCGCTTCCATTAAGGCGTGCAGCTGTTCCTCATGACGTGGGAAAAGCTCTTCCATAAAGGCTGTGCCCGCTTCTGTAATTTCCGCATACGTTACACGTCGATCTGCCGGGCAATGTACGCGCGATAAATAGCCACGCTTTTCTAATTTGTCCACGACATATGTGATGGAACCACTTGCAAGTAAAATTTTTGAGCCAATTTGCTGCAGCGGCTGTCTTCCTTTATGGAACAGTAATTCTAACACCGCAAACTCAGTCGGATTCAAGCCATTTTGTTGAAAAAACTTTGTCGTTTGTTCATTGATTGCTTTCATCGCTCTCGACATCACAATATACAGCTTTAACGTTTGTTTTGATTGTTCCCCACTCATTTGCTAGCCTCTTTTTCTTGTTCATAATTTATTCATTGTACAAAACACCGCTGCGTTTTGTCAAAATGTGTATATCACCTAAAAGGAGAAATAGTTGTATTCCCGTTCGTTAACGTATAAAATAAGACGGTTAATGACTATTCAATAACAATCTCAATCATTCAAGAAGGAGATTTTCCATGAAAATTATTTTATCTACACTAAACGCTAAATATATTCATACGAATTTAGCATTGCGTTACTTAAAAGGTGCGCTACTTCCGCAGTACGAGTCTGAAATGGTGGAATACACAATTAAAGACCCTGCGTTTAATATTGTATCAGATTTATTCCAAAAAAGCCCCGATGTTGTCGGCTTCAGCTGCTACATTTGGAACATTGAAGAAACGATTAAAGTGATTCGCATGCTGCGCACTGTATTACCGAACGTCAAAATTATGCTCGGCGGTCCAGAAGTATCATACGATGTACATGAATGGCTGCGTAAAATTCCAGAGGTTGACTTCATTATGATGGGTGAAGGTGAAGTGTCGATCGTTGAACTCATCGAGCATATCGATGGGAAACGTGCGTTAGCCGATGTACGCGGCATTGCGTACTTAGAAGATGGCAAAATGAAAATTCATGCACAGCCACCAAAAGTGGACTTACGTGAACTTCCAAGTCCGTTTCGTTTTGAAGAAGACAAAGCGGAGTTAGGCAAGCGCATTCAATACATTGAAACGTCACGCGGCTGCCCGTTTAGCTGTCAGTTTTGCTTATCAAGTATTGAAGTTGGTGTGCGTTACTTTAACCGCGAAAAAATTAAAGATGATATTCGCTACTTAATGAACAACGGCGCGAAAACGATTAAATTCGTCGATCGTACATTTAACATTTCACGTAGTTATGCGATGGAAATGTTCCAATTTTTAATTGATGAGCATTTACCAGGCGTTGTGTTCCAATTTGAAATTACAGCGGACATTATGCGCCCAGAAGTCATTCAGTTTTTAAATGACAACGCACCAAAAGGCTTATTCCGCTTTGAAATTGGTGTGCAATCAACGAACGATTTAACGAATGATCTTGTGAAGCGTCGTCAAAACTTTGAGAAGTTAACGCGTACGGTGACGATGGTAAAAGAAGGTGGCAAAATCGATCAACATTTAGATTTAATCGCCGGCTTACCAGAGGAAGATTACAACTCATTCCGCAAAACGTTTAACGACGTATTCGCGATGCGTCCAGAAGAATTACAGCTTGGTTTCTTAAAGCTTCTGCGCGGTACAGGTTTACGCGTTGAAGCGGAAAAATACGGTTATACGTATGTCGACGTCTCTCCATATGAAATTTTCTCAAACAACGTGTTAACGTTTGATGACATCGTGCGCATTAAACATGCTGAAGATGTACTCGAGAAATATTGGAACGACCACCGCATGGACAACACGATTGAATATTTAGTAACGGACGTTTTTGAGACGCCGTTTGATTTCTTCCAACAGTTCGGCACGTATTGGGAAACACGTGGTTGGTCACGCATTGGCCATCAGCTTGAAGATTTATTCCAGCGCTTACTGGCGTTTTTACGCACGCTGCCACATGTGGACATTGAGATTGTTGAAAGCTTAATGGTGCTTGATTACATCGCACCGCAGCAATTCATCCCTCGTAAAGCATGGTGGTCGATGCATTTAGCCGGCACAGCGCAAAAAGAATTACTTCAGCAAATGAAGCAAAATCCAGCGCTTGCAGGTGAAGCATTTGCGGCGCTTGGCATTAACGAACGCGACTTATTTAAGCATACGTTAATTGTGCCCGTAGCATTTGATTATGCTGCATTACAACAAGGACGCGTAGAGCGCAAACAACAATATATGATTGCATACTTCCGTCAAGGCGATCGCCCATTCATCACAACGGTCGACCGCTTCTAATACGAAAACGCAGACGCGCTTCATGCGCATCTGCGTTTTTTCGTTAACCGATAATAATGCGCTCTGTTGGATAGTCGTATTTGCGCTTACGCGTACGACCACCGAGCGAGTATAAAAAGGAAATTAAGCCGACGCGACCAATGAACATGAGCAGCATAATGACGACTTTTCCGATCGTCGATAAATCAGTCGTAATGCCAAGCGACAAGCCACACGTTCCGAACGCCGATGTAATTTCAAATAAAATTTGCGTCAGCGTTGCTTGTGGCTCGGTAATGAGTAACATCATCGTCGATACCATCACTAACAGCAGCGCGACAATAAACACCGCAAACGCACGCGAGACGTCGATTTGTGAGATGCTGCGCCCGAACACATGAATCTTTTCATGCCCCATCGCAAACGTCACTAAAAACAGCACAACAAGTGCAAACGTCGTCGTGCGAATACCGCCACCGACTGAGCTTGGGGATGCCCCGATAAACATTAAAAAGCTCATAAACACATGCGTCGCTTCGTTAAAATCAGTGACTGGCACCGTCGCAAGTCCCGCTGAACGTGTCGAGGCGGAATGAAATAGCGCTGTAAAAATCGCTTCATGCCACGTCATATATTTCATTGAATTGAACACTTCAATAATGAAGATCCCAATCGCACCAACTAAAAATAACAGCGCATATGTAGCCGTCGTAATTTTCGTAAATAAACTAAAGCGGAAATTGCTTGAAGACGACTTTAAAAATTGTTTTACTTCAATTAATACTGGGAAACCAATCGCCCCAAGCATAACGAGAATCATGCAAATAAATTGAATGAAGTAATCATGGTGATACGGCTGCATCGACATGCCTGTAATATCAAAGCCACCGTTTGTCGTCGCAGAAACGGCCGTAAACACACCGTGGAGCATCGCATCTTCAAACGTGTTAAAGTACCGGCTGTAATGGACCATTAAAATAAATGCACCAACGACTTCAATCAACACTAAAATGCGCACAATTTGCAGCACTAAGTGCACAACACCTGATACGGTTAACTGATTGCTGTCGATCATAATGAGCTGTCGTTCTTTCATGCCAATTTTGCGTCCGAGGATGACCCAAATGAGCGTGCCAATTGCCATAATGCCAATTGCCCCAAGCTGCAAAATTAAAATGAGTATGATAATGCCATAAATCGAATACGTTTCAGAGACGTTAATGACCGTTAAGCCCGTAACACTGACCGCGCTGACAGCCATAAATAAACTATCAAACCAGTCCACTTCTACCCCAGGTTGATGCACGAATGGTAGCCGCAGTAAGCCAAACGATAGCGCAATCGCAATACAGTAATACGATACAATTAATTGGAATGGGGTAACCGTTCGATTTAATAACTTACTCCACACGTACATCCCTCACTTTCTAATATTTCTACAGTATACGAAAAGTTATGTAAAAAAAATAGTCGCTTTTTGTTGTTACCCGTTTCGTCAAAACATAATCGTACAAAAAAAACCGCTTGGCAAGTAGATGACTTGCCAAGCAGTTTTGCTCGTTACGCGTTCTTTTTCTCTTTCATGACACTTACAACATAGCCACCAATTGCTAAGCCAAGTAACACGATCCAGAAAATAATTTTCCACGTTGTTGAATGTGGGAAGTGCGGGTCAATGATTGCTAAGTTTTCATGTCCTAATGCAAGAACAGCTAGCTTCACCCCTACCCAACCTACGATTAAGAATGCTGTCGTTTCAAGTGTTGGATATTTGTTTAATAAGCCAACGAATGCTTGTGCAGCAAAACGCATAATAATTAAACCAACAAATCCACCTAAGAACATCACGGCGAATGGTCCGACGTTAATACCACCAACGAATACATCTTCATAACCAGGAATTGCTGGTAATGTAATCGCAATCGCAACGGCCGCAAGCATTGAGTCGATCGCAAATGCGATATCTGCAAGCTCAACTTTTAATACCGTCATCCAGAAGCCAGAACCTTTTTTCGCGCTTCCTTCTTCACCGTCTTCATCATCGGCCTTACTAAAGTGATTATCGTATAAGTGCTTAATGGAGATGAATAATAAGTAAATCGCACCTAACGCTTGAATTTGCCAATATTTAGCTAACATTGTAATTAAGAATAATGCGGCGAATCGGAACACGAACGCTCCAAATAACCCGTAAAATAGTGCTTTCTTTTGTTGCTCTTTCGGTAAGTGCTTTACCATAACGGCCATTACGACTGCGTTATCGGCAGCAAGTAAGCCTTCTAAAAAAATCAGTACAACAACGACCCATGCGTATTCCAATAATACTGCTTCCATGAACACTGTTCCTCCTTTAATCGATACAAAGTGTGTTTACCCACTTCTGTAGGTAATTAATGCATTGACGAAAAAAAATATTTTAAGACAACAAAAAAGACCCATGCCTAATAAAAGGCAAAGGTCTTGCTAAGCAAAGTAAGAAAACACTTGCTATCACACCCGATGGCTCATCACCATGTAATGACGAATGTGAAGTAGAGACATGCTCTATAGCTACTCCCCTTTGACAACGTTGTCAAAAAGATATTCTTTTAAGTTATATTTAGTATAGCATAAAAATACGTTTACGCAAATGAACACACATTTTTTTATCGCTTGTTCATTCGGTCCACATAGCTATACATAATTGGTACGATATATAACGTTAACACCGTTGAGCATACTAAACCGCCAATTGTGACGATTCCCATCGGCTGGTTCAGCTCTGTGCCTTCACCGAGCCCAAGTGCTAACGGCAATAGCCCTAAAATGGTTGTTAACGCCGTCATACAAATTGGTCGCACGCGGTCTCGCACTCCAAGCATGATCGCTTCTTCGGTCGTCGCACCGTCCGCTTTTCGCTGGTTCATATAGTCAACGAGTACGATGCCGTTGTTCACGACAATTCCGACGAGCACTAATATACCAATGACCGCGGTTACTCCTAATAACGTATTTGTGATCCATAACGTTGCCGATACCCCAATGACCATAAGTGGAATCGAAAACAGCATCACAAATGGATATTTAAACGACTCAAACTGCGCCGCCATAATTAAATACACTAGCACGACTGCTAAAATAACAGCCATGATCATATCGTTAATGGCACTATCATATAGCTCGCGGTCGCCTGTAAACGCCACTTCTGTTTGTGGATGTAGCGCAACGTTTGCGATCGCTTCATCGACGATTTCAGATATACTACCTAGCGAGGCATCACTATTATAATCGACAAAAATAGCAACGGCTGGTGTTTGATCTGAGCGGCGAATCGATGTTGGCGCATTCGCGATGTCAATGTTTGCGACGTCTTGTAGTGGTACGAATACACCAGACGGGGCGCGCAACTCCATGTTACGCAATGCATCAACATCACGCGAGAACGCATCGCCAAAGCCGGTATACACCGATAACACTTCGCGATCGTCTGTAATCACTTGTGTCGTCAACATACCACGTGTCATATTGTAGACGCTCTGCGCCACTTGTGCTGGCACAAAGCCATATTGCTTCACCGCCTCTTTGTCGACATCAATTTGCAGCTCTTCTGCTGTATTCGCTAAATCAGAGCGCACTTCCACAACAACATCTGATTTTTCAAGCTCCTGTTGTATGC
>JAHAYH010000081.1 GCA_018384745.1 Caryophanon sp.
CCGCCTCTTGTTCCAAGCAACATGTAGGTTCAGGTGTCAACCCCAGCTTTCGGTGATGAACCAAAATTAAGAAATAGTGGAGAATATTGCATTCCCCACCGTCGCTACAATCCGTTACTTTACATCACCGTAAAACCAAGTGGCATCAAACTCATCCCAAAATGTTTCAGGATATACCGACATCGGCAATTGTTCTAACGCTAATGTGCGCTGAATATTTTCCTTCACGTCCGCTAGTTTAAACGTATGCCCCTCTTGGATTTCATTTACTTGAATAACGGCGAACGTACCATCTTGTAGCTCAAACACATCACTTACTTCATTTTCTTCTACCTTTTTTGCCGCCTTAATAATGGCTGGGTCTTGCTCTTCCACATTTCCTGTTACGTATCCTAAATCGCCATCTAAGCTTGCTGAAAGTCGATCCAATGAACGTTCACGTGCCAATGCACCAAATTCAGAGCCATCTTTCAGCTCTTTGACGACCGCTTTTGCAGCTTCTTTCGTTTCTGAAACGATAATACTTGTGCGATACGCCGTTGGAACATCATACATCGCCTTATTTTCATCGTAATAATTTTGAATGTCTTCATCATTTACAATCACATCGTGCGTTAACACTTTTTCTAAAATTAATTGCGTGCGAATGTATTCCTTAAGCTCATCTTTTGATAGCGATTGAATCGTTGTATCCGTTCCATCTTGTACGGTACGCATAAGCGCTAATTCCGTCTCAATTTCTTCATCCGATACGGTAATATCATTGGCTTTTGCCGCTTCAAGCATCACGCGCTCGCTCACTAATGTTTGTAATACTTCCTTGCCGTAGCGCTGTTCCATTGCTGTAAGCCATTGTTGACGCGTAATATCTTCGCCTGCAACTGTCGCCACCACTTCATTGTTCACAGATGATTTGTCATCATCGCCAAGTGCAAATAACCAAGCGACGAACCAAATAATATTCCCTAAAAATAAGACGCCAATAATCGCAAGTGCGGGTTTCGCCTTCATACGAAGGTCAGATAATGTTTTTTTCGGTGGTGTTTGTTTCTTTTTTGGTGCTGGATTAGCCATTGATTTCTTGAATTAATCCTTCAAGTTCCTGCTTAGAGAATACATACTTCTCTTCACAGAAGTGACAGTGCGCTTCCGCTTGCCCGTCTTCGTCGATCATTTGTTGAATTTCATGAACACCTAAACCGATAATTGCTGCACCGAAACGCTCTTTTGAACATTGACATTGGAACTTCACTGGCATGCTGCTTAAAATTTCAACGTTACCTTCTTTACCTAATACCGCCTCTAAAATTCGCTCTGGTGTATAGCCTTTTTCAATCATTTTTGATACAGGCTCAATTGTTGATAAATGTTGCTCAATCGCTGTAATTGTTTCATCTTCACAACCAGGCATTAACTGTAAAATGAAGCCGCCCGCTGCAAGCACTGAGTTATCTGGGTTAACAAGTACACCTAAACCAACTGATGACGGTACTTGTTCACTTGTTGCGAAATAATAAGTGAAGTCTTCTGCAATCTCACCTGATACGATTGGCGTTTGACCTGAGAACATGTCACGCATCCCTAAATCTTTTACGATTGTTAACGTACCTTCTGTTCCAACCGCACGACGCACATCTAATTTCCCTTGTTCATTTAATTCAAAGTGAACGTGTGGATTTGTTACGTAACCACGCACATCCCCTTTTGCATCTGCATCGATCACAAGTGGACCTGTTGGACCGTTCCCTTCAATCTTTACTGTAATTTTATCATCGCCTTTTAACATCGCACCCATCATTAATGCTGCTGTCATTGAACGACCTAGCGCAGCAGATACGATTGGCCATGTGTTATGACGACGTTGCGCTTCTGCTACTGTTTCTGTTGAACGAACAGCAAATGCACGAACTTGACCGTTATAGCCAATTGCTCTTACTAAATAATCACTCATATTAAAATCCTCTTTTCTTGTAGTGCTCGTATTCGTGCTCGATTGCACGTACTTCTTAAATGATAATACAGAACGTTTTTTGATAAAAGGAATATTACTTCTAACGATTACGTTTATAAATAATATGGAGCCCTTTTAACGTTAAGTCTTCATCGACAACATCAATCGCCGTCGTTTCATTCGCAATTAACGATGCCATGCTTCCTGTTGCCACAACGAGCGGCTCCTCATCGCTTTGTGCTTTCATCCGATGAACGATGCCCTCTACTTGACCAATCCAGCCAAACACAATCCCTGCTTGCATTGCATGTACCGTATTTTTACCGATGACATTTGGTGGTGTCGCAATTTCAATACGCGGTAGTTTCGCCGCATGCTCATATAATGCCTCCGTTGAAATATGAACACCTGGAGCGATCGCGCCCCCTAAATATTCACCGCGCGCATTTAAGTAGCAATAGGTTGTAGCCGTTCCAAAATCAACGACGATTATAGGACGACCACCAAACTGCTGCAGTGCACTAATGGCATTGACAATGCGGTCTGCGCCAACTTCACGCTGGTTTTCATACTTAATATTTAAGCCTGTTTTCACCCCTGGGCCAACAACGAGCGGCTTTTGTCGAAAGTAACGCATAAACAGTTGTTCAAACGTATACATCATCGATGGCACAACGGAACATAAAATAATGCCGTCAATTTGCGAAAACGTCAGCTGTTCAAAATCGAAAAATACTTTCAGCTGCATCGCATATTCATCGATTGTTTTCTTTTGTACCGTTTCCATCGACCATTTATAGCGCAGCGTATCATGTTCAAATACACCGACGACGATGTGTGAGTTGCCAAGATCCATCGTTAAAATCATGAAAATCTCTCCATTCCATAAAGAAAAGCTGTCCAAGATCATGCTTGGACAGCCTCCTCTTTACGCCATTAGCGTTTTTCGTTCATATCACCAAAGTGGTCATCTGAATTGCCCTCTTTTGGAAGGTCTTGTGTCGTTACATCTGCATCGCCTGTTACACGCTTTTCAAGAGAAGGTGTACCTGCTGTTTCTACATGCGCTTCGCCTGTAGTCGTCGCTGGTTTCTCTAATGAAGCAACCGGACGATCTGGTAATGTACCGTGGTCACGTAAATGCTCAATTTGCTGTGCATCTAGTGTTTCAATTTCTAACAGCGTTGTTGCGATTAAGTTTAATAGCTCGCGTTTTTCTGTCAGAATTTGTTTCGTACGCTCATATTGCTCAACAATGATCGCTTGCATTTCTTTGTCGATCTCATAAGCGATTGAATCAGAGTAGTTTTGCTCTGAGTTAAAGTCACGTCCTAAAAATACATTGCCACCTGAGTTTGCCCCGAATTGCATCGGTCCAAGCTTATCGCTCATCCCGTACTCTGTTACCATTGAACGCGCAATACCTGTTGCACGTTGGAAGTCGTTATGCGCACCAGTTGACACTTCGCCAAAGACGATATCCTCTGCTACACGACCACCTAGTAAACCGGCAATCTTATCTAGTAACTCTGGTTTTGTCATGAAGTAACGGTCTTCTTTTGGAAGCATTACGGCATATCCACCAGCTTGTCCACGAGGAACGATTGTTACTTTGTGTACTTTTTCCGCTTGGTCAAGTGTTAAACCTACAACAACGTGACCCGCTTCGTGGAACGCTACAATGTTGCGCTCTTTTTCTGAAATAACGCGGCTTGATTTCGCAGGACCAGCAATAACGCGGTCTGTTGCTTCATCAATATCGGTCATATCAATTTTCTTCTTGCTGCGACGAGCTGCTACAAGCGCTGCCTCGTTCAGTAAGTTTTCTAAATCTGCACCTGAGAAACCTGGTGTACGTTGTGCAATTGCATTTAAGTCTACCGCTTCATCTAAAGGTTTGTTACGCGCATGTACTTTAAGTACTGCTTCACGACCTTTTACATCTGGACGACCAACCGTAATTTGACGGTCAAAACGACCTGGACGTAATAATGCAGGGTCTAAAATGTCAGGACGGTTTGTTGCAGCGACGATAATAATACCTTCGTTTGCACCGAAGCCATCCATCTCAACTAATAGTTGGTTTAACGTTTGTTCACGCTCATCGTGACCGCCACCTAAACCTGCGCCACGTTGACGACCTACAGCATCAATCTCATCGATGAAAATGATACATGGGGCGTTTTTCTTCGCGTTTTCAAATAAGTCACGTACACGAGATGCACCGACACCGACGAACATTTCTACGAAGTCAGAACCTGAAATCGAGAAGAACGGTACGCCAGCTTCACCTGCAACGGCACGTGCAAGTAATGTTTTACCAGTACCCGGAGGACCAACAAGTAAAATACCTTTTGGAATACGAGCACCGATTTCTGTGAACTTGCGGTGATCCTTTAAGAAATCTACTACTTCAACTAGCTCTGCTTTCTCTTCGTCCGCACCTGCTACATCGTTAAAGCGTACTTTTTTCTTTTGGTCATCGTATAATTTCGCCTTACTTTTACCGAAGTTCATCACGCGGTTACCGCCACCTTGTGATTGGCTTAGTAAGAAGAAGAATAATACCATGATAATAATGAATGGCATGATGCCCGTAAAGAACGTAATCCATCCACTTGTTTCTGGTGCAGGCACGAAGTTAATTTTAGAGCTTTGTGCTTCTGCTTCATCAATGCGTGTCATTAATGATTGGTTATCGCGCGGAAGGTTGGCAATAAATGTTTCGCCTTCTTTAGCGCCTTCTAGTGAACCTGTAACAATGTACACCGACTGATCCGGCTGGATATTCGCTTCAGCGATTTCCCCATTGTCTAAGGCTTCTAGAAATTCGTGATACGACAGTTCTTCGGTTGGGTTACCATTGCCGTTGAACGTGCCAAAAATACCGATAATCACTAAGAAAATTAGTAAATAAAATATCGTATATCGAAAAATTCGATTCATCCCTAGCCTCCTCACAACATTACAGAAAAATTATACATAAAATACTATCATATTCGCATTTCATCATACAATTAAAAGCACTAACCAAATTGTATAATTCCGTAAATTCACCTTTACATTGGCTCACTCTTCATGCTGCGTGAGACGTTTACAATATTTAGAATGAATATACTTCTGGTTTTAAAATGCCGATATACGGTAAGTTACGATATTTCTCTGCGTAATCTAAACCATAGCCTACTACGAAGCCATCTGGAACTAAGAAACCAACGTAGTCTGCATTTAACTCTACGCGACGACCTGATGGCTTGTCTAATAATGTAACTATTTTAATTGATTTTGCTTTGCGGTACTTAAATAATTCCACTAAATAGCTTAACGTTAAACCACTGTCGATAATATCTTCAATAATTAAAATATCGCGACCTTCAACGCTTGTATTTAAATCTTTTAAAATCTTTACTTCACCAGAAGAAACTGTTGCATTCCCGTAGCTTGAAACGTCCATGAAATCTAACTCTACATACGTGTCAAAGCGCTTCATTAAGTCCGTCATAAATGGCATAGCGCCTTTTAATACACCGATCGCTAATGGGAACTTATCTTCATATTCCGCTGTTAACTCTGCGCCTAGCTCTGCGATACGCGCTTGTAACTGTTCCTCGGTAATCATAATTTTTTCGATATCTTGCTGAATCATCATTGATTCCTCCTCAAATACATTTAAACCACTATTTAGTACAAAGCAATAGTTCGTATGACAACTTGCCATTGGTCAGGTTGCGGCACATGTGACACATGCACGCTCGACCGAACGCCAATAACCGCTAACACACCACGCTCATTGGATATAAGTAATGGAATCGCATGACGCGCTGCTTGTGGAACTTTTTCATCAATAAAAAGACGCGCAACTTTTTTCGGCTGCGACATTCCTTGTAGCAACATGCGATCACCTTGCTCACGTGAACGAATGTATAACTGTTCGTGCTCTGCTAATGTTATATAGTATACATCATCTGTCGCTAAAACAGTTGCACCAACCTTCATTAATGTAATTTCGTAATTGCCTGCTCGAATCGGTTCGTTACAATGCAGTCGCTGCGTAGCAATCGATTGCTGTTGTAACTTGCCAATGCGCATATGCTCATATTGTCGATACGCAATTAATCCATTTGGCAAACTAAGTTGTGCATTTCCATCCGTCGTGTGGCAAAGCTTCAGTAAAGCTGCTGTTAACGCATGACTTTGTAGCATATTCACATCTTTGTATACATAGTTTAATAGTATTAAAATGAATCTTCTTTGTAAAGCAAGTGGCATTTTTTGTAGTGCGTTAATTTTAAAATGGTAACATCCATTTTGTTCACATTCGACATATTCGTCAACATATTGCGTGGCAAGCTCCATTAACAACGCGTCATCTTGTTGCAATTGCAGTGAAAGTTGCGCTGCATGTGAGGCTGCATGTTCATTTTCAGCTTTCAATAGCGGCGTTACAGCATGTCGCATTCGGTTGCGCGTATAGACATCTTTCGTATTACTTGGGTCCTCACGATGCGCTAACTGGTGCGTCGTCATATATTGTTCAATTTGCGCACGTGTCACAAGTAAAAATGGGCGAATGAGTTCACCACCTGCAAACGGTCGTCGAATACGAACACCGCTTAGCGCCGAAATGGAGCTGCCTTTCGTCATCGCCATGAGCATCGTCTCGAGCTGATCGTCTGCATGATGGGCGGTCACAAGCTTTGTAAAATTCGGCATCAGCTCTTCAAAATAGCGATAGCGCATGTCGCGACATATTTGTTGTACGTTACCACCTGTTTCGTGCACAATTTGTCCAATATTAATGGCAGTTGTAAAAAACGGAATGTTGCGTGCTTCACAAAATGCTCGCACAAATTCACCATCTTCTTTCGACTGCTCACCACGCAGCATATGATCGACATAAACAGCAGCCACCTGTATTTGAAGTTTACGTTGTGATGCATACAAAAAATGAAGCAATGCCATCGAATCAATGCCACCTGAGCATGCAACGAGCAATCGATCTCCTTTTGTCATACATGGTGTAAAGGCTTGTAGCTGTTGTACATTTTCCTCTAACGTTTTCATGATCTTCCCCTTCATCTTGCTCAATTTTTCAAGCGCATTTATTCATGCTTACTTGTATTATAAAAAAAATTATAATTTTTATCATTTTTTTGTTGACGAAATTTATAATGCCTTGTAATATATAAAATGTTCGCTTGAACAACTACAACAAATGGCTACCTAGCTCAGCTGGCTAGAGCATTCGGTTCATACCCGAAAGGTCGTGGGTTCGACTCCCTCGGTAGCCACCAACGGCCCGTTGGTCAAGTGGTTAAGACACCGCCCTTTCACGGCGGTAACACGGGTTCGAATCCCGTACGGGTCATCAAATAAAAAGGCTTTTCAGCAAATGCTGAAAAGCCTTTTTTTATTTCATTTTTTAT
>JAHAYH010000114.1 GCA_018384745.1 Caryophanon sp.
CATTGCATTACCAAGCTGCCCGCCCGGAAAGCGTTGCAGGCCGTGATCTAGCAGCTTATCTCCTATAAATACGGCCTGTATAACACCTATCACGAACAGAAACAGCGGTTCAAGGAGTTGCAGACCGTCAAGCGGAACATCGACCAGATTTTGCGCCGGGACGAGCCGCACCGCAGAAAGGAGCAGAGCCATGAGCGATAACCTGCCCCACATGGACTACCGCCAGCACCGGCGGGCGCGGCGGCTGGTACATGAGTGCTGTAACTACGATGAGGGGAACTGCCTGCTATTGGACGACGGGGAGCCTTGCGTGTGCGTCCAGAGCATTTCCTTTTCCCTCATGTGCCACTGGTTCCGTGTGGCTGTCCTGCCCCTTGACGGGGAGCTGGCCGCAGCCCTCTTGTGCCGGGGAAGCCGGAAACGGTGTGCCGTCTGCGGGGCGGCCTTTGTCCCCAAATCCAACCGGGGAAAATACTGCCCCGACTGCGCCGGGCGCATGAAGAAAATCAAAGCCGCCGAGAGAAAGCGGAAACAAAGGCAGAGATGTCACGCTTTAGAGCCTTTCAAACCCGCATAAATCAAGGCTTTTTTCGTGGGTGTCAAAGGGTACGCGATACATTTATCCTTTTCCCCCGGAAACGGCGTTTTAATGCGTGACAATACGCCAAAATCAACCCGAACACAGGGAGGTGATCCTATCGCTGATTATATCAGGGCAGACACGCGGCTGCCCGCCTATCTGCCGTATCCCCGTTTCCTGCTGAAAATGGAGATTTCACAGACCGCCAAGCTGCTGTATTCGCTGCTGTTAGACCGTTCCACCCTCTCCCAGAAAAACAAGTGGCTGGACGACGAGGGCAGGATTTATATTATCTATCCCATCGCGGAGATAGCAGAAATACTGGATAAAGGCAGCACCACCATCAAGGGGGCGCTTAATGAACTGGACACGGCGGGGCTGTTGGAACGGGAACGGGGCGGCTTCTCCGCACCGAACCGGCTTTATGTCAAAGTACCGCCAGTGCCACAGGTACAGTTTTCAGACCAACTGATGGCCGGAAGTCCGCCCCTCATAGAGCCGGAAAACCGTCCTACTGATGGTCAGAAAACCGACCTTATGATGGTCGGAAAACCGTCCCCTAACCAAACTACTATAAACAACCTTACAGAGAGCCAAACAAAGGGAGTGAGTGGGGGGCCGTCCGCGCCCTATGGCCGATATGGAAATATTTTTCTGTCACAGACCGAATACGACGAGTTGCAGGCAGAGTACCCTGACAGGCTGGAACGGTTCATCGAGGAAATGAGCCGCTACCTTGCCGCCAACGGGAAAAGCTACCAGAACTATGCCGCCGCCCTGCGGATATGGGCGGGGAACGACAAAAAGGAAGCCCCTAAAAAGGGCATACCAGACTACTCATGCAAGGAGGGCGAGAGTTTATGAAGAATGAAATCAACGCGGTTTTGGAGAATATGACGACCACCATCCCGGAGCCGGAGGACTACACCGGCGAGGACGGTTTACTGTACTGCGGCAAGTGCCGCAAGCCGAAAGAAGCCTATTTTGCGCCGGATAAGGCCGCTATCTTCGGGCGCGACCGCCACCCGGCAGAGTGCGACTGCCAGAGAACCGCCCGCGAGGAACGGGAAGCCGCCGAAAAGCGGCGCAGACACCTTGACACCGTGGAAGAACTGAAACGCCGGGGCTTTACCGACCCCACCATGCGGGACTGGACTTTCGAGAACGACAACGGCAGGAACCCGCAGACCGGGCTTGCCCGCCGGTATGTGGAGCATTGGGAAGATATGCGGACAGACAATATCGGCTGCCTGTTCTGGGGCGGCGTAGGCACCGGCAAAAGCTACCTTGCAGGCTGTATCGCAAACGCCCTCATGGAGAAAGAAATCCCCGTCCGCATGACGAACTTTGCTCTTATCCTCAATGACCTTGCCGCCAGCTTTGAGGGGCGCAACGAGTACATTTCCCGCCTTTGTCGTTATCCGCTGCTGATCCTTGACGACTTCGGCATGGAACGCGGGACGGAATACGGGCTGGAACAGGTGTTCAATGTGATTGACAGCCGTTACCGCAGCGGCAAGCCGCTGATCGTCACGACCAACCCCCATTACAACCACACATACCACGACCCCACCCAGGCCCAAAAACCCCCCCGCCCCCCCAAACCCACCGCCCCCGCACCGGCCCCCATTATGACCACACCCCGCACAAACACCAAACACACCCCCCGAAAG
>JAHAYH010000133.1 GCA_018384745.1 Caryophanon sp.
TTCAACACGCTGGGCATGCCGACCTCCACCACCGTCAGTCTGGTTTTTGAATTGCTCGGCGGTGCCTTTGCCATCGCCTTGATACAGATATCGGGTGGCGCCACGACAGAAAGCGGTGTCTTGCTCACATTGGGTGATTTCTTTTGCTTCACCCGTAAAGGCAAGGTCACTTTCTTGGTATTTACCACTTGGGTCATTGATCTTGACCGTGTAAGTAATAGTTTCTGCGACACCGTCATAGAATTTTTCTTTTTGGTCACCATCAATATAAACCTCAACTTTGGCCTGATTAACCGTCAATGTACCTGATGCATAAGAGATATGGTAATAATCCGTATGGTCTTTTCCGTTCTTATCGACAATCGTGACGTCACTTGGTAAGCTGTTACTTGTACCAGCTTCTGTCTGACTACCGTCATAAGTCACAGAAGTAATCGTATCACCTTCAGCTAGGTAAACTGCATAATCTGAAACCAAGTCATCTACACCATCAGATGTCAAAGCCTCACCGTCATAGGTTTTTTCTTTTGATTTGGCTGTAAGAATGAGATCTTTTTGGTAGTAGAGGTTTAGCACGTGACTACCACCATCTTTGATGAAGTAACTACCATCAACATCGTTACCGTCTACATCGTTAGCATTATGGAAGGTGTAACCTGAAATCTCTGTTTCATCAACAGCATATGAGAATGGAACCGTATGAGTTATCACTTCAGCGTCTTTACCTGGGATTGGATTACCATCCATATCTAAGTAATTCACCGTGAGTGTTGCACTGTCATAGGAGTGGTAGAGGAAGGTGATAACGTTGTTTTCAGCTTTAGAAGTCAGAACAAGGGTCTGTACCACTTCTTCTGGGTAATACTTCTGAGCCAACATATCATCTGTCACACCATCTTGCGTCTTCATATGGTCTTTATCGACTTCGACGGCCAATTCTTTGGCGTTAATTTGGCTACCTTCAACGGTTTTTGTCTCAGATGGTGCTACTTCAATGTTTTGGTTATCTGCAAGAAGATACTTAACGGTGTAGTCAACGGTTGCTGCTTTTGCAGTATAGTAGAAGATAATCTCGTTATTGTCATAATCGAGGGTAATGGTCTTGTGGTGTTCATCTGGGCGGTAACCAGTGATTGCAAGGGCTGATACTGTCAATTCTTGCCCTTCTACTAGAGATGGACTTTCGACAGTCTTGCTTGGAGCTAATTCTTTGTCTTGATTATCCGCATCGAGGTATTTGATTGTGTAACTGAGGACTTCTGGTACCCAGTGGGCCGTCAAAGTGATATCCTCAGTGACAGGCTTAGACCAGTCGTAACGTTTGCCGTCAGCAGTGTACCAGCCAGCAAAGATATGGTGCTCTTTCGTTGGGGTATCTGGTACGGTCGCTACCTTGTACTTCTCAACCGTCTGATCCTCAGGAGTTTCACTACTTGCACCATCAGTCTCAAATCTTACCGTGAAGCTTGGCGCTTGCCACTTAGCGTAAAGCAGTAAGTTATGACTCGGCATCTCATTAAAGATATAAGGCGTGGTCAACTCTGGATCTTCGTACCATCCTACCCAGGTGTAGTCATCATCGACACCAATAGGACGTGTTGTTGGCTCCTTGGTGTAAGCATCACTATTGATATCTGACTCAAACGGAATATGTGGGATAGTATTTAGCTTCTGATTGGCATAATAGTAGTCAATGCTGTAGCGGTGACGTTTGTAGTAGAAATTATAAACTAGGGGAAATGGTAGGTATGATGGTTTGTTTTCTGCATGATCATAGTCAAAACCATCGATGTCCTTATGACTAAAGTTGCTACCTGGACGTAAATAGAAGGTCTGACTATATTTATCAGATCGATCGTATTTGCCATTTATGTTTTCTAGATAGTAATTAACGGTTTTTTCCACAGACAAACCTATCCAGTCAGAAGTAAGTGTTACGAAGTATATGCCATCATCGAACTACAAGAAGCACGTGATATTCCAATCTACGTATCGACGGGTTCAATGGCAGCATCAGGTGGGTATTACATATCAGCACCTGCTGACAAAATCTTTGCGTATTC
>JAHAYH010000141.1 GCA_018384745.1 Caryophanon sp.
AAATACCGTCACCAAACTGGTAGCCGCGGTCTTCCTTATCAATAATAATGTCTTCGTTTTTTACGATTTGGTCATTGTATAAGCAGTAGCTCATTCTCAACTCATCCTTTTCTATTGTAATTTTCGATTTTATTTCGCTAATCGCTCAATGGCTGCTGCGTAAATTGCGACAGCTTTCACTAAGTTCTCAAGATCGACAAATTCATCTTTTTGGTGGGCAAGCTCTGGCTCTCCTGGGAACAGCATGCCAAACGCCACACCTTTTTTCATCTCACGTGCATACGTACCACCACCTGTTGACAGTGGTTTACGCAGATCGCCTGTATATTCGCGGTACACATCGAGTAACGTCGCAACAAGTGCATCGTCCTCTGGTACGTAATGTGGTGCTGAATAATCCGCCACATCGAGTGCAAATTTATACGGCTGTACCGCTTCGTGCGCAAGCTTTAACTTTGCATCAAAGTCATACGTCACGCTATGGCGCATGCTGACTGCTACTTCCGCACGTGTTGCATCATACGTAATGACACCCGCGTTTAACGTTGTCGGTCCTGATACGTCATCTGCAAAATCAAGCGATAAAGCAGAGCCGAAAATATCGCGACCAAAGACGTCTGTTAGTAACGTTAAAAAGGCTTGTTCACGCGCACCGTGAAGCTCTTGTTGTAAAAATGTCGCGAGTAAAACCGCTGCATTTACACCTTTATGTGGCTCCATCGCATGTGCAGATTTACCTTTCATGTCGATTATATACTGATTACCTTTGATTAATAAAGACCCTATATACTGATTTTTCTGCAAATATGCTTCAAATCGAGCACAAAATGCTTCATCTTGTGCAGTTAGGACTGCCGTCGCGCTTTCAGGCACCATATTTGTACGTTTTCCGGCTGTAAACGACACGAGTGATTCGTGCTCATCCGCCTTCGTTATGCCTGAAAATACAAGCGTCGCAATGCCTTTTTCAGCGTTAATTAACGGGAAATCCGCATCTGGCGCAAAGCCGATCGTTGGCATTTCCTCCTTTTCAAAATAACGTTCGACACAACGGAAGCCGCTTTCTTCATCTGTTCCGATAATCATGCGTACGCGCTTTGATAGTGGAATACCTGCATCTTTTACAAGCTTCATCGCCATCCATGCCGCCATCGTTGGCCCTTTATCATCAATTGTGCCACGACCGAACATTTTACCATCGACAATGCGCCCTTCAAACGGTGGATATGTCCACCCTTCGCCTGCTGGTACGACGTCAACGTGACATAAAATCCCGACCGATTCGTCGCCCTCTCCCATTTCAATATAGCCTGCCATGTTGTCGACATTTTTTGTGCGCATGCCTTGTTCTTCACCGCGCGCTAACATCCATTGAAGCGCTTCTAATGGCTTTGGCCCAAACGGTGCGTCAGCCGTTGCCGCGTCTTCATCTAATACGCTATCAATTTGGATCAATTGTTGTAATTCTGTTAATAATTCGTCTTTACGAGATTGTGCAAGTTGCTCCCAATTCATCGTGTGCTTCACCTCAAAACTGTAATGTATTGCTATTGTACGCCTTTTTATGAAATTTACAACGTTTTGCCATCGTTTTCTTCGGTTTTTCCGCGTTTTTTGTGCGCTACGTTGCGAATTGAAAACCGCTGTGCGAAAAATAGGCAACAGCAACGCATAGAGGGAGCGCTTTCATCATTGTCGTGTAGCGTTTTGTCATTATTTTTATTGCTCAATAATAAAATGATTCGTTGCGATTATGAAACATTTGTAAATGTATGTAGGTTATGTGAATTTATAATAATTTAAGGAGAAGTGCTAGAAATCCCAATCATATTCCGCTATAATGTAGGTGTCAGTATTTCACGACTGCTGACAAGTTGATAGATAAGGGAGATGTATGAGGCATAAACTTATATACAAGTGCAGCCCGCACATCATGTCGTCCGCTAGTCTTTGCCAAGAGAATTAAGATGAAGGAGTGGTTCATTTATGAAACCAACTACTGATCGAATGCTTAATCGTATTAAAGATGTGTACATGTTTATCCTAGATAAAGGAGAGGTTTCTACACAAGATTTAGTCGAAGAGTTCAATATCACTCCTCGCACCATTCAAAGAGATTTGAATGTGTTAGCCTTTAACGATTTGGTTGTGAGTCCAAGTCGAGGCAAATGGACAACGACGAAGAAAAAAGTAAAATTATCTTCTTAATGTCGTAATTAACGAAAAGAATGACCTTTAAACAGGTCGTTTTTTTCCGAGCATATAACAAAAAGCAGTGCGAAAACAACGCACTGCTTTTTCATGTTTATGGCTGCTGACGCAACAACTTTTCAAACTGCTTCATCGTCGTGTCTTCCGTAATCGTATAGCGCGGTAGCTTCATAGCATCCGCACCGATCGTAACGTGTGCAGCTTCATTTGTAAACGCCATCGTAAAGCCATATTCCTTTAGCGCATCGATGACGTCATCTGAATATTGGCCAAACGGATACGCAAACGACGTTACCGTACCGAGCGCTTTTACTAATTGACGCAAATCATCTTTTACGACATTCACGTCTGCTTCAACAAGCACGCTTTTTTTGCCGACAAGCTGATGCATGTTAAACGTTTGTGCTTCATGATCGAACACATCGGATGTTGCATTCATTTCTGCTACCGTCACGTATTGCTCGCTGCCTTCATTGAACGATTGCGTGCCACTTTCACGCGTGACACGACCGGCAATAACGTGCTGTACCGCTTTAAAACGATGCTCCGCTAAAATGGGGTACGCAAATTCCTTCGCTGATAATAGCCCACCATCAAACGTAATGAGCACGGCCTTTTCTGGCAACACAAAACTTCCGGCAATGTAAGCCGCTAAATTTTCTTTTGTGATTGTTGTATAGCCTTGTGCTGCTAAGTAAGCCATTTGCTGTTCAAACTGCTCTTCTGTAACGACCGTGTGATTCGTTTCGATGTTTTTGGCAACGTTTGCTGGTAAGACGTGCTCATAATGCAGCACGGCCACACCTGCTGGCTGCGCTTCAACGTTTTGTTCAATATAGCCGATGCGCCCACCAATGCGCACAATAGCCCACTTGCCCCATTGTCCAATCGTTGAGTAACGCATATTTGGCTCTAAAATGGCTAACACGTCCGCATCGCTTTCTGTACTTACGTAAACAGGTGTTGACGTTTGAAGCATAAAGCTGCCCATCGCTGTTGCTTGTAAATGTACATCTTCAAAATCTTTTGCAGTCGTTTCATTCGCATGCTCACGCTCTACGTATGCTTGCCCTTCACCAAAGGACACGATGTAGTAATAGCGCGTTGTGCCAATGATTTCAACGGGCTCATATGCACGTAACGTTCCGATTTGATAGCGACGTTCTGCACTGTCAAACTGATAAATGGGTGCATCGACCGTCGTTTCAATGGCATCATTCACGCGCGTTTCCTTTTTAACGAGCGTATGTGTTAACGCCACATATCCTTCACCGTTTGGCATCGCGACTTTTGCCCAACGCTCATCGATCGATTGCGCGACGTATGTTTCGCCTGCTGCAAGCGTTGCAAGCACATCGCTCGCTTCATCCTTTTTCGTAAATACAGACGCTTCATGTACGATGTGTAACGGCTGCGCGCCGACATCATATGCATCCTCGCGCTCTTTAACCTTTTCAATCGTCCCGCTTGCTGCTGTCAATTTTGCAGCCGCTTCGCCCCACGTCATGTAGCACCACTTCTTATCACAGTTGTCGATCCAAATTGTCGTGCCATTTGTTAACGTGCCAAGCTTACGCCCATCATCCGCAGCGACAACCGTAACGTCTTCTGTAAGCGTCAATCGTTGTTCATGCTTTTGTAAGCTTGTTCCCCACATAACAAATAGCAGTACAACAACGATCAACACGCCAACGATGCGCATTCTATTCATATGTTTCCCACCTTTATAAACAGCTCTATGTACCGCGAAACAAAAAAGCGGCACCTTCTACAATTATATAGAAAGTCCCGCATGAAAACAGTTGGAATTATACTATTTTCCTTCGTTGTTTTGTAACAATTCTACTTCCTCTTGCGTAAGTTCACGATATTCGCCCAGTGCTAACGTTTCATCAAGCTGTAGCGGACCCATAGATAGACGTTTTAAATATGTCACCTTTTTGCCAACCGCCTCAAACATGCGCTTCACTTGATGGAACTTCCCTTCTGAGATCGTTAACTCAATTTTTGACTGTGCGCCTGCTTCTAAAATGACTAGATGACCCGGCTTTGTTTCATAGCCATCATCTAGCGTCACACCTTGCTTCATCGCTGCTACATCGTCTTCCGTTACATGACCGTCAATGTGCGCAAAATACGTTTTTGGCACATGCTTTTTCGGCGATAATAAATTGTGCGCCAGCTGTCCATCATTTGTAATGAGCAAGA
>JAHAYH010000148.1 GCA_018384745.1 Caryophanon sp.
TTTATCTCCCGCATGAAAAACGATCGGGAGCCTGTATTCCTGTGCATACTCATACACCACGTCCATTCTCGGATCGTCAACTGCGAATTTTTGAAAATCGGGATGGAACTTCAGCCCGAAAATCTTATTGTTTCGGATGTATTCAAGTTCCACTTATGTCCCGCGCTCTCTTTTATTCTACCCCTGGTAAAACGGTTAATGTTTTTTCATCTGCATTTAATAAAGCGTCCACACCTAGTGGTAATGCAAAGTGGGGCTCACAATGCCCAATGTTGAAGCCTTTTACAACCGGTACACCTAAATGCTTAAAGTAATCATCAAATACCGCATCAAACGTGCCATCCTCTGCTGCAAGTGGCTTTGAATATTTAAAATCGCCAATGACAATGCCTGCTACTTCATCAAGCTTGCGCGCAAGACGAAGCTGATTCAGCATGCGATCGACACGTAACGGTGACTCTTCAATATCTTCAAGCAGTAAAATTTTCCCGCGCGTATCAACTTCATATTTAGAGCCGATTGTAGACGTCAGTAACGTTAAGTTACCACCTGTTAATTCACCGCGTGCAACACCTGGTGCAACCGTTTCAAGCGGGCTGCGCGTTTCATCATAATGTAGCTCCCACGGCTGCATTAGCTGTAAAAACATGCGCTCACTAATGTCGCTGAAATCGCCACGGGCTGCATCGCCTAACATATCGCCGTGGAACGTTACTAAGTTCGCATATTCATTAAACACCGTGTGTAGTGCTGTAATATCAGAGTACCCCCAAAAAATTTTCGGGTGATCTTCAATAACAGGATAATCGATTTTATCTAGTAAACGACCTGTGCCGTAACCACCGCGTGCACAAATGATCGCTTTAATATCTGGATTTTTAAACATCGCATGTAGTTCATCGACACGCTGCTCATCGCTTTTTGCTAAGTAATGCGCATCGCCTTCTACTACGGAATCCGCTAATACATAGCGTAAACCTAAGCGCTCAAGCACTGGCAATGCCATCGATAAGCGCTCGCGGCTAATCGGGCTGGCTGGGGCGATAATGCCCACTGTATCGCCTACTTGTAATCGTTGTGGTCTTTGTTTCATATTCCTTCACCTCTTTAATCACGTTAACGTATTCTTCATTGAAAAACAATCAAAAGAGCACGTAAACCTACGCGCTCCTTCGTTTACCGACTATTTGCCTCCGTTGCTGCTAATAAGCCGACCGTTTCATTACGCTTCCATACATCTGCCCAACGATGCAACGGCACAGGTCCTTCACCTGCATATGGTGCAATTTCCATCGTTAACGCTGGTAAATTATACGTTTGAATAAACCAATCCGTCGATGCACCGGAGCAACATCCTTTTTGCGGTGGTACAAGCGAGTAGCCTGTAACATTGGCGACGCGCTGTGCAAGTGCACGATCGCGCTTTGCCTCAGCCGCTGTTTGATCATGTGACCAGTAAATAATTTGTCCAGATGAATGCCATGAAATGTATGATTGAAAGCGATGACTTTCGACAAATTGACGTAGCGCCTTTGATTCTGCTTCGGAGAACACGCTATAGCCTTTGAAATTTTTATACGATGGTGCAGCAGATGTTTCCTTTTGCTTCCATCCAGCTTCAAAGTTACGATTTAAATCAACGCCGCGAATGTTTGCTTTCCAACGACCGACATCACGACTATTGCTATTGAGCTTTAATATCGCTGCAGGATCTTTTGCTGCACTCATGCCACCTTGTACAAGTGTGACCCCATCTGGATTAACCATCGGCACAAACCAAATAGACGTCGCATCGAGTAACGCGCGCACATTGTAGCCGCTATAGCTTTGTCCATTTACGTATGCGTAGCTGTACGCATCGATCATTTCAAGCAATACATTTGTCGTCATATGTTCGCGTGCATGTAGCGCTGCATCCATTAAAATTTCTTTTTGACCGTTTCCGACACGTAGCGCATAAAGTGGTCGCCCTTCCGTCGAATTCCCATACGACACAAGCTCTGTAAATTCAGGGTATAGCAGTGAGAACACTTTTACGTGATGTGCCATTTCATCATAGCTTATATTTTTCGTTGGGATTACTTGATTCATATGCATAAAATCGCTAAGACGCACATATGCCGCGCCACCGGCAAACGGCACAATACCCATCGTATCGGTAATATGTAGCAATTCATACACTTGTCCTTTCGCAATCACACCAATTTTAGCACCGCCGCTTGTCATCGCTGCTGCATCATGCTGTGCCACAATTTTCGTTGTGTAGCGGCCTGCAGTTGGCGCCACTAATGAATTTGGTGCTTCACCTTCCACTAACGCTTTGCGTGCTACATGGTAAACGCCATCATTTGACGTTATTTTCACGTAATGTTGAACGGTACCACTTTGCGTAAACGTAAACCCTTTCGTTAACTGTCCAACTGGTTTTAATGCTGTATTTAAATACGGTGTATCGACCGCAACTTTTAACGGTACACGACTGCTTAATATCGTTTGTGACAGCGCGATATATCCTTTTTGACCAGCAATCGCCACTTCGTATGAATCGTCTTTTATACCTGTTACAAATAGCTTCGTTTGACGTGTACCTTCTACTAAAATAGCCCCTTGTTCATCGACAATGCGATAATACGGTGTTGTGCGTACAGCACCTACTACAGCTTCATGTTCAATAGCTATACCTTCTGCAGGTGTTACGTCTGATGCACGTATGTAATACTTTTCACCACCGATTGTTATTGCGACAATCGATTCATTAATCGCTTCAAATGTGACCGGTAGTTCCGGCTTTCGCCATAAACCGACAGCGTGCTTCATATTCGTCGATGCATATAACTGCGCGCGATCTTGAATCATAATCATTTGTGCTGTCGAGACATCGTTTGCGACTAATGGTTCAGGTAATACTTGTTGTTGCTGCGCTGCATACGTCATAGCGCGATGTAAAAATGATGCAAATTGCGCACGTGTGACGGTGTTCGTCGGTTCGAATTTGTTGACGACTGTAATGTTTGCAAATTCAAGCGCCGTAATGGCTTCTATTTTTTCAGCGTCTCCTGCAGCCTGTAAATCGGTAATCGCTGACGTGAACTTTGCTTCTTTATACATGGCTACGACGTCGATGCCATAAATCGCTTTCAACGCGCGCACAAGGACAACCGCCATATGCCTACGCTCCATTGTTGCTTGACTGTTTAAAAATCCTTCAGACCCTGCAAATACCCCTTCTTCTTGTACAAGCGCCGCAAGTTGCGCAAGCTCTTGATCCCCCGTTAACGACACGTCCTCAAAGCGCTTCACATCAAATGCGTCTTCCGGTAATACGTAGCCATTTGCCTGCATAAATCGACCGAGCAATTTGACGACGTTGCTGCGCGTTACCGCAACATTTGGTCGAAATGTTTGATCTTCATAACCTTTAATAATTTGTTGTTCTACGAGCGCTTCGATCGCTGGTGTATGACCGTTCCCTTCTAAATCGGTAAACGTCGCTGCCTGCGCATTTTTTGCAACACTCAGTAACATGGCACAACACGCAAATGCGGTTACAATTCGCCTCACGTTATCTCCCCCTTTATTCGTTTTCTTTTATTGTACCGAACGTCGTCGAGCATGAACATATAAAACTGGAAAATGCGATCCACAATTGTGTTGACATTGTCATATTTATTTTAGAAAATGTATATTTATTTTTATGACGTCCGATTACTATAAGTAAGAAAGGATGAACATCATGATGAGTAAACTTCTTGGTCTATACACATGTATATTCGCGCTCTGCCTTCTTCTAAGTCCTAGTGCTGAAGCTGCAGACGTCTCTGCAACAAAACAATGGACGATCACATTTTCAAAACCACTGCAGCATAGCTCGCTGTCTGCACAAACGATGTATATACAAACACCTAGTGGGCATATTCATCCTACACACATTACATCGTTAAATGATACAACGGTACAATTAAAGCCGCTGTCACCTTATATAGAAAGCGGCACGTATACAATTGTTATTACACACGTAGAAGATATTACCGGTACGCATGTGACACCATATACACACACATTTTCGTTCACACCGGTCCCAAAAGCAACATGGATTTGGAATGCTTATGCATTGCATGAAGAAGATGCACAGTTTTTAATTGATCAACACGTAACAAAAGTATACGTACAAGTCGAAAGTGAATTGCCCGACGTTGCATACGTGCCGTTTTTTGAAACGTTGCGCGCAAATGACATCGATATTTATGCATTAGAAGGCTTTGCAGGCTTACAATTTCAAGACGTTGAAAAAACAGCACGTTTTGTAAAATGGGTCACACGATTTCAACAACAATATCAGTATTTTACCGGCATTCATCTAGATATTGAACCGTATACAGACCCTTCTTGGCAGTGGAACGAGCAGTCATTGCTCGCTCAGTATTTTACGCATGTACAGCAACTGCAAGCAACTTCTCGTGCACTCAATTTACGCTTTGAAATCGATATGCCTTTTTGGTTCGATGAGGTGACATATACCAATCATTTTGGCACAGGTAACGCCGCAAACTGGCTCATTGACCATAGCGATGAAGTAACGATCATGGCATATCGTAATGATGCTTCTGCCATTGTTCCACTCGTTGCCGATGAATTTATGTATGCCCAACAACAACAGAAACAGATGACCATTGCACTTGAAACTGCCCAATCCTTTGAAGGTGATTTCATTAGCTTTTACGATGTTTCTGCTTTAACGCTTTATGAAGCAATGGACACATTGCATCACACATATGATGCAACAATTGCTATTCATTACTTACCGACATGGCAAGCGCTGTTACAACAGCACAAGCCAAAATAAAAATGCTAGGAGACGTTTGTTTCTCCTAGCATTTCATTTTATAATCAATTCATTTATATACACATAAAAAAGACAAATAAAAAAACCGGCATCTTAGACCGATTTAAAAAATTGGAGGCGGCAGTCGGATTTGAACCGGCGATCAGGGTGTTGCAGACCCATGCCTTACCACTTGGCTATGCCGCCATATGAAATTGGAGCGGAAGACGAGGTTCGAACTCGCGACCCCCACCTTGGCAAGGTGGTGTTCTAGAGGTTCAACCGCACGTCGTTACGGTTCTTGCAGATACTGCAGTCCGTGCCGAAAACTTAGATGAAGCTGCAATTATTGAAGCACGTAAACATGCTGAACAATTGCTTGCAAATCAAAAGAGCGATTTGGACTCTGCTGCTG
>JAHAYH010000153.1 GCA_018384745.1 Caryophanon sp.
TGCTCGAAGCAAAGTGATTGAAAAAGCAGAAAAGTGCAATCAGAAAATGCGATATTTCCTGATTGCACTTGTTTTGTCTCAAACACTACTTTTATGGATTAAATCGACACAGTAAAGCCTGCACGCTTGCCGATAATTTCTGCGTAATCTTCTACCATAACGCTCGCTGTCGGATACATCCCCGCACCTGGTCCCGTTACCGTTAATGTACCGATGTAGTTCGTCTCCATTGCGACTGCGTTAAACACATCGTCAATTGGATAAAGCGGATGATCTGGTGCAACGAGCTGCGGCGCAACTTTTGCCACAATTGTACCGTCTTGTCGCTTTTCTGCCTCTGCTACATGGCGGTAACGCAATCCTTTTGCTTTAGCGTCTTCAAGCTGTGCTGCTGTTAACGTATTAATGCCAATGACATCTACATCTTCCCAGTTTGGTTGCTCACCAAACGCTAAATCACATAGCACCATAATCTTTTTAAACGCATCTTGTCCAGAGACGTCATTATATGGATCCGCTTCTGCATACCCTAGGCGCTGTGCTTCCGCTAATGCTTCATCGTAGCTCCAATTTTCTTGGCGCATCTTTGTGAGCATATAGTTTGTCGTACCGTTTAAAATACCTTGAATACGACTTACATCGTTTACAAGTAAAATGTTTTTCATCGTTTTAATGACCGGAACGCCACCTGCTACCGTCGCTTCGTAACCAACGTGTACGCCCTTTGTTTTTGCAAGCTGCTGTAACTCCATACCACGCTTTGCAAACATCACTTTATTTGCTGTAATTACGTGACAGCGATTTTCCACTGCACGCTTTAAATATGTAAAGGCAGGTTCCTCATCTACAATTGCTTCAAATACAACTTGTAGCCCTTCTACCTCAAACACTTCATCAATTGAATCCGTTAATAATGCAGCGGTTCCTGGCACACGCTCATTATTTGGATTGCGTACTAAAATTTTTGCGATTTCTAGCTCCACGCCTAGCTTTGCTTTTAACTCTGCGCGCTTTTCATTTACAACGTTGTAAATTCCTTGTCCTACCGTACCAAAGCCTAAGATGGCCGCCTTTATTGTCGCCATTGTATTTCTCCTCCAAAACATCATCAAGTTCGAACTATTCAAAAAATTACTTAAAGAAAATTTTACACGATAGTGCTATGTAAAATCAAGAACAATCTTCCTTACGTAAACAAATGTCTTCCTGAAAAAGTCAAACATATGTCTATATTCTTTCTATTCAAGTAGTCAAAATTTTGCCATAAAAAAGGTCCGACTTGTGTTTCATTTATAACATGTACATATTTCGTCCAACCGAAAATGGTTTAATGTAAAAAAATAGATTTTATAGGAGGATTTCCAATGTTTGCAACAAAAACAAAAGTAACAAAGAAAAAAGTAGTACAAGCCATTGAACATACATTTACAACCGAGGATGTATTAAACGACTTACCAAAGGCGATGCAACAAACACTCGCTACATGGTATAAGCTATATACTGAAAATGATGCTAAATTTTTCAACGTCGCAAATGACTTAAAGGAAATGGATCAACATTTGCGCATGCATAAAGTAATGACGAAAAAGCCGATTTCCACACTGACAGAGCAAATGACAAACTTTTTTGCTGTCGTGCCGCTTGAGCAACTACTGCATGAATTAAAAGTGCTCTATACCTTTACACCGTACCATATGAATGATGGACAATTCCATGTATTAGGTGGCTTTGAACAAAAAGATGCACAAACGGTGTCATTCATTAACAGTGAAGATGCAAAATTACCGTTAACGATTTCCATTCAAGCGTTTATGTTGAGCCGTCTTTTCGAAACGGAATTGCGCAGCGCCCTATCAAAATATGTATTTACACAATACGTCGACCTACAGTACGGCTCGCTCTTTGAAACGCATGTGAAAACGCTCGAACATATGGCGGTATCTGAGTTGTTAACATCTTCTCCTGCACCGGTTGCGACATGCTTATACTATGTGTTTTCTCGCCAATTAATGCGTCTCCTAAAAGAGGAGTTTCACGATGAACCATTATTCGAAGAAATCATGCAGCTCCATAATGCACAAGAAAATGCGGTCATTGGCAACTTAGAGCGAAATATTGGCGCGCAAAAAGTCACACAACTGCAACTACAGCTTAAACATATAAAAGCGGCACTTGCTGATAAAGATGCGAAATTAGAAAAACAAAAATTGGAGACGAAAAAACAAAAAGAACTATTAAAGGAAGCACGTGCAACACAAAAAGTAGTAGCGCCTGTGATGACGAATAAGGAAGAAGTACAGCAGCTACAAACGAAAGTGAAATCGCTCCAAGGTGAGATCGATACGCAAAAGCAGCAATTTGCACTTGAATTAAAAACGGAACAACGTGAAGTACGCAAACAAAAATCGCAAGTAGAAGAATTAAAAGCGGAGCGCTCCGCTTTAATTAAACAACTAAACGAGCAGAAGCAAGTTGATGCTGAAGCGACAACCGTAACGATTGCCGAGTGGATGGAGATCGGGAAACCGCTACTTGAGCAGGCGACAGCTGAAGAAGAAGTGCAGCTTGAGCAATTTTTTACGATGTTTTCACAACTTTGGACAGATCGTCGCGCAAAACAACGTCCTCAAGCAACGATGAATGATGTATTCGGCTACTATGAGCCACGTGACGATGGCCATTACATCGTACTTGCAAATGGTGAGTCGCACATCATTGAAAAAATTCCAAGCGCCATTTATTTACGCAATCATCAATTTGTACGCGTTACAGAAAACTTCGAGTTTCTAAAAAGCTACTATTATTGCTATTACGATGCACCACTCCTTGCTGGTGCGCAGTTTAGCATCGTCGAACTCGTCAATGATGTACCGCATGTTTACGCTGGTGGTAAGCTCGTGCCGCTTCGTTTAAAAGCGGACGAACGCGCACTTGATGGACAAATTGTTGCGTATACGCGCACGTTTGAGCTAGCGCGCTATTATATGGAAAAGCCAAGCAACTTAGATGATATTGCCGCATCCATCCAGCTAAAAAAGCATGAACTGTATCACGTGCAGCAGCTGATCGGCAATGGTGCCGTTGTCGTTCAGCCATTCACACAGCAAGTGCTCTATAAAGAGTTACCCACTGACCATGAACTGAATGTATACGATACGTTCACATACGATGACGATGCTATTTTACACGTATTCCGTCGTCATGCGTTTTATGAAAGCTCAGCGTATTATACGAAACGGCAGCTCGCAACAATTGAGGACGTTACCGGACCTTGCTTCGTGCGGAAGGAAAACCGCGAGCTCGTAATTTTAACGTATGACACTGCTCATTACACCCCAACGCTCGGTGAGGTCATTTACATTGATGAACATCATCGTTACTTATATAAAGTAGACAGCGAAGGCAATCGTGAAGAAACGCTTGAGCAAAAGTTGTCGCGCAGTAATTTATATGAGCCTAAAAAGGAAAAAGTGGTGTTTGCTTCACGCGATGAGCAACACGATAAACCAGTGATCACAGTTGTGACGCGTGTGGACTTTTTTGATAGCTACAAAAACCGTCTAAGTCCTTATTATGACGTGACGCTTGTAGATGGTTTCGGACCGCTTGAAAAAATTACACAAGCGGCGCGTAAAGCAGAAGTCGTTGTGTTATGTACAAGCCATATGTCTCACACAACACGCCAAAAAGTGTATGATACAATGCCACGCGAGCGCGTAATTGAAGATGATTCACAAGGCGCACAAGGTGTTCAAATTCGATTATTCAACTACTTCAACTAAAAAAGCCCTCGCACTGAAGGAGAACGGTAGTGACCCCTTAAAGTTAGAGTTTTATTTATGAAGCGAATTGGCTTGAATGCGTTCGATATTGTATCGGACTCATGAAGGCCAGTTTTTGTTTAATTAGATAAT
>JAHAYH010000009.1 GCA_018384745.1 Caryophanon sp.
ATTTGCTGCCGTACAGACGGGGCCGATGTGAAAAAGTTTCAAAACAGATGAAAAAAATTTTTGCGCATGGCGAAAAGACCGCCAATGTCGCTCGCGGTCTCGCTCGATATGTTTAGTTGTTCGCACGTTGCTCTATTTCTTCAAGTGCCAGTACAAATTGTGCACGTGTAATCGGCTTTTGTGGAATAAACACAATCTCATTTTCATACGGTAAGTTCCTGTTGCGTTTCGACTGAGTACTGTTGCTGATTGTTTATTTGTATATACAGTACATGTAACATTTTTAGCGAGCGTAATCCGCTAACGGTAGCATGCTGCCTGTACCCCAACTTTCATACAAAACGACTCTATATTTAGTACATTCCAGGTTTGTTGATTAGCTATTTTTTGCCATTACTTTCGGAGGTTTTCAGCAACCATTTTGCAGAAAATGCATAAGGAATATATTGCTAAGATCAATGCGCTTATGTCTGAAATGATGTAGGAAAAGAAAAGCACAAAGAAATCAAGTAAGGTACTTTGATTGATTAATCGATTATTATATATCCGTACAAATAATCGATAGAGGTGAAGAATATGAGATTACATGAAACACCAACCGTTGAGTTTAAACGTGAATTAACAGATGCCGTTAAACGTAAAATTATTGCCTTTGCGAATACACAAGGTGGTGAGCTTTACATCGGAATTGATGATGATGGTACAGTCATTGGTTTAGAACATGCACATAAAACATTAGAAGCCGTTTCAAGTATGCTTCATGATCGCATTCAACCCGATATTTTAGTGCATACGTATTTGAATGTTGAAGTGATTGACGATAAGGAGATTGTGAAAATTTCTGTTTCACGAGGCACTAAACGTCCGTACCATTTAAAAAGTAAAGGTATGAAACCATCCGGTGTGTTCATTCGCTATGGTACATCTGTGACAAATGCTTCTGAAGAAAATATTCGTCAAATGATTATGGAATCAGACGGGACGAACTTTGAAACAATGCGTATTTTACAACAGGAGTTAACATTCCAAGAAGCTACAGCGGTATTTGAAAAACAGGGCTTAAAATTTGGACCAGAGCAACAACGTACACTTGGGATAATCACAGAAGATGGCTATTATACGAACTTAGGGCTATTGTTCTCTGACCAATGTGAGCATACGATTAAATGTGCACGTTATTTAGGCAATGATAAGCTCAATTTTGACACAAGTAGAAGCAGCTTTTGAATACTTAAGCCTTTATAATGCAAAGTCAGCCCACTTTGAAGGGTTACAACGAATTGAACAAGAAAGCTTTCCATCATATGCCTTACGTGAAGCGTTAATCAATGCTGCAACGCACCGAGATGATAGTTTTAGTGGGAGTATATTAATTCATCTTTTCCAAAATCGATTAGAAATCGTTTCTGTTGGTGGATTAGTGAAAGGTTTAACACTAGAAGATATCGAACTGGGTGTATCGCAAAGTAGAAATCCCAAGCTTGCGAATGTATTTTATCGTCTGAAATGGATTGAAAGTTATGGTACTGGCTTACAGCGTATGAAGGAAAGCTACAAACAAAGCGCACATCAACCATTTTGGACAGTTGGACCGAATGTATTTGTGGTTACACTCCCGAAACAAACGCTCGAAATACCTACTGCTGAAGACAATATGCTAAATGAATGGTTAAAAGACAACCCTGAATTTACGACAAAGGAGCTTGAAACCTATTTAAATAAAAGTAAAGCAACTGTCCGCAAAATCATTGAAAATTTACTAGAGAAGAAGCGAATTGTCCGTATTGGAAATGGACCTTCAACGAGGTATCAAGTGAAGACTTTGTGAAAGCTATTTGAGTTGGTATTTGACAATATATCAGACAAAAAATTCCCTCCATTCGATAGAGGTATTGAAAAACTAAAAAACGCGAAAATTCATTGTCATTAACTGTGAATTTCGCGTTTTTCGATGTCGCAAAAGTTGATTCATACTAAAAATTTTAGCGTAAATCGACTTTTTCAATGCCCTCGAAACACTCTCGCATGCTCTTTTTTTATTACGAATGCAGCGTATTGACAAGTCGTAGTGCAGGGCGTTCTTGACTTACCCCTTCCTTTTGAAATTGCTCATACTTCCGTCGATTTTGCGCGATTGTACATTCGAGTAACGTATGTAAAAACGTAAATACAACCGGTGTCATATTTAAAATGGATTTTTGTTTCATGCCCATCGCAAATAAGTGCGTTGTTGAAGATCGAAGCTGCGTCATCGCTGTATCAGCAATTGTAATAACGGTTACACCTTTACGCTGTGCCCCGTCAATAAACTTGGCAAAATCAGCGGTCGGTTTTTCAAGTGCCACCACGAGCATCACGCTGTTTTGTCCAAACTCTTGCGCCTCTTGCACATACGTATGGAAATCATCAATATGTGTCACGTTCGGATGCAGTTGATGAAGTGTACCGACAAGCCAGCTTGCAATCGGTGCTGTTGACACCGTCGACATGACATACACATGCTGTGCTTCATCAAGCGCTTTTGCGGCTCCGTTTAGCTGCTCATCATCAATAAGTTGAATCGTATCAACAATGACTTTTGCATCTTGATTCATTAAATTGCTTGCGCTTTTTTCAATGCTTTTCACTTTTGCATTTGAACCGTATGCGCGTGCTTTTGTCGGCTCAGCTTGTAATAAATGCTCCTTCATCAGCATTTGTAGCTCTGTATAACCACCTAAATCGATCGCATAGCAAAAACGAATAACGGTTGATTCACTTACGCCCGCTTGTCTACCTACTTCCGCTGCAACATGCTGTGCTACTGCGCGTGGATTGTCTAATACATATTGTGCAACTTTTCGTTGACCTTTTGAAAGTCGATGAAAACGTTTTTTTACTTCTTCATAAATCGTCATGCAAAACAACCTTTCTTCATCAAAATAATCATGTACAAATGCCAAAATCCAAATACAATGCGATTGTCAAAAACAAGCTAAGTACAGATGATTAATGACTATGAAAACGTAGCTTGCTTCTTTATTACGTGTCGATGTACGTATTTTAAGTTACATTAACATTTTTATAGTTTGAAAACAATGACTTTTCAGAAAAAACTTCATCCAACTAAATTAATGAGCGTTTTTCGTACATATTATTGAGATTTTTGCTTCTTTTTGACGAATCACTTCTGACATCACTTCTATAATATGTCGCCAAAAAAGAAATGGCAGAGAAAACATTTCGTTCTCCCCACCACCGCTTTATACGAACAACTTCACTATTGTAGCTCCGTTTGCTTCGTTTCTTTCCCAAAAAATAATACCGCGCCTGCACCGATTAAAATAGCGACGCAAAACACGCCGAAAATGACGCTAATGTCGTATCCTTTCGTCAGCATCGATCCAACAAGTAATGGACCAAAAATACCGCCGATGCGTCCGATTGCGGCAGCTGTTCCTGCACCAGTCCCACGGTTTACCGCTGGATATTGCTCCGGTGTGTACGCATAGAGCGCACCCCATGCACCTAGGTTAAAGAACGACAATGCCATCCCTGCCCCAATCAGCATCGCGACCGTTTCAGCATTCCCAAAAACGTACGCGCTTGCGGCTGTGCCGATTAAATACGTAACAAGTACAAATTTGCGGCCGAACTTTTCAATAAACCATGCCGCTGTAAAGTATCCTGGCAGCTGTGCAAGTGTCATAATAAGCACGTATTTAAAGCTTGTAATTAAATCAAAGCCTTTTCCTGTCATCACGCTCGGCAACCATAAAAACATGCCGTAATACGAAAATACAACAGCAAACCATAGCACCCATAACACGAGTGTTTGTTTGCGATATGGCTTTGCGAGTAGATCGCGCATGTTTTGGAAAACGGAGCGACTTTTCGCCGTTGCCTTTGCCGCAAACTGCGGTGAATCCGGCAACTTCATGCGAATGTACAGCGCATAAAATGCTGGCAATGCCGTTAATAATAACGCGATGCGCCAGCCGTAATCTGGAATGATGAAATACGCAATGAGCGCACCAATTAACCAGCCAGCTGCCCAAAAGCTTTCAAGTAACACAACGACGCGACCGCGCTCTTTTGCTTCGACACTTTCTGAAACGAGCGTTGACGCAACGGGCAATTCGCCCCCAAGCCCCATGCCGACAAAGAAGCGTAAAATTAAAAAGACAGCGAGCGTCGTCGTAAGTGCGGATAAGCCACTTGCGACCGAGAATAATACAAGCGTCCACATAAAAATTTGTTTGCGTCCTATTTTGTCAGCAAGCAATCCAAACACGAGTGCACCAACCGCCATGCCGATCGAGTTGACGCTCCCAATCCAGCCCATTTGCTGTGATGTTAATCCCCAATCAACAGCGAGCGCTGCGATGACAAACGACAAAATGCCGACATCCATCGCATCAAACATCCACCCGACGCCTGCTACACCGAGTAACTTATTGCGTGAAAGGGGCACGGGTGCCGCCTTCACGTGTTTTACAGTTGTCATATTTAGTTTCCACCTGTCTTTACACCTGATTTTACAGTTAAATATATACCGTTTACGCACATATGACAACTAGCAATGACGTATTACAGCAAAAATGAACACGTTTCCTATTATAAAGCGGTTACATGTTTGAAATGACACTCAATATGTTTCATTGTTTTGACAATTTCGTGTTTTCTATTGAATGCTTGTCATTTTTGCGTTAGAATGTCTTTTATACAAAAACAACTGTTCTCTTCATACGAACAAAAAGGAGTTAATACCGTTATGTGGAAAGGCTTAATCGAAGAATATAAACAATTTTTACCCGTTACTGAACATACACCAGCGTTAACATTAAATGAAGGGAACACACCTTTAGTACACTTAGTGAACTTATCAAAAAAGCTTGGCATCGAGCTATACGGTAAAATTGAAGGTGCAAACCCAACTGGTTCATTCAAAGATCGCGGTATGGTATTTGCAGTGGCAAAAGCAATTGAAGACGGCGCTAAATGCGTAATTTGTGCATCAACTGGCAACACATCAGCAGCTGCAGCAGCGTACGCAACACGTGCAGGTATTAGCTCAATCGTTGTGATTCCAAAAGGCAAAGTAGCACTTGGGAAATTAGCGCAAGCAACAATGTACGGTGCCAAAATTATTGAAATTGACGGCAACTTTGACGACGCCTTAAACATCGTACGTCGCATTTCTGAAACGACACCTGTTGCGCTTGTAAACTCGGTAAATCCTTACCGTTTAGAAGGTCAAAAAACAGCGGCATTTGAAATCGTTGACGCGTTAGGCGCAGCACCAGATTACTTATGTATTCCAGTCGGCAACGCTGGCAATATTTCAGCCTATTGGAAAGGCTTTAAAGAATACAATGAAGCAAAACAAACAGGCTTACCAAGAATGTTTGGCTTCGAAGCAGAAGGTGCAGCAGCGATTGTACAAGGTGCACCAATTGCAAACCCAGAAACAGTAGCAACAGCTATTCGAATCGGAAATCCAGCAAGCTGGTCATTAGCAGAAGGTGCGCGTGACGAGTCAGGCGGCATTATCGATTCAGTAACAGACGAAGAAATTTTAGCAGCATACAAGCTAATCGCTGGCACAGAAGGTATTTTCGTAGAGCCAGGTTCAGCAGCATCATTAGCTGGTGTCATTAAATCAGTGGAAAGCGGCAAAATTCCACAAGGCAGCAAAGTCGTAACAATCTTCACGGGTAACGGCTTAAAAGATCCAGATACAGCAATGGATGTTTCAACAGTAGATTTAGTATCTCTTCAAAATGATGAACATGAAATTCGCACATACATTGAGGGTACACTATAATGACATGGCGTATTGTTGTACCTGGTAGTACAGCAAACTTAGGGCCAGGCTTCGATTCAATCGGGCTTGGTCTTTCCCTGTACTTACAGCTAGATGTCACGCCACAAGACGAATGGGAAATCGTTCACGTATCTGAACATTTACCAACAGACATCGTTATTGAAGAACATTTAATTTACTGTATCGCGAAACAAATTGCCGATCAATATGGAAAACAACTGCCTGCTTGTAAAATTGAAATGACGTCCGAGTTACCGTTTGCACGCGGCTTAGGCAGCAGTGCAGCAGCAATCGTAGCTGGCATTGAAGTAGCAAACTTATTATGTGATTTACACTTAACGACACAAGACCGCTTAAACTTATCATCACAAATTGAAGGACACCCAGACAATGCGACTGCCTCTGTGCTTGGTGGCTTAACGATTTCATCGATGACAAAAGAAGGCGTTGTCGATACACTGCACGTTAACAACGTCGACGCATCATTTGTTGTGTTCATTCCAAATGTGGAGTTAAAAACGTCGGAAGCACGCGGCGTATTGCCAGCACAATTCGACCGTGGCTATGCAGTAGAAGCAAGTGCCAACGCCAACATGCTTGCTGCCTCACTGATGGCACGCGATTTCAAACGCGTTGGACATTACATGGAGCAAGATCGCTTCCATGAGCCATTTCGCGCGACATTAATTCCAAATTACGACGACATTCGTAGCGCGGCAAAAGAAGCAGGTGCGTACGGTACAGCGTTAAGCGGTGCTGGACCAACGATGATTTCAATCATTCCAACAACGATTGAACAAGTGTTCGTTACAAGCATGCAGCAGCGCTTCCAAAATCATGATATCGTGCTAACAAAAGCAGATGAGCATGGCATTCAAGTAACAACGATTGCTACAATGTAAAAACAAGACTAGCTGACACATTATGTGTTTTAGCTAGTCTTTTTTACATGCACAACGCGACACCATTCATGTCACATCGATGTTGAACGCCACATTTCCCGCCTATACATCAAAAGTCTTAATTTTCTTCAATTAATACCAAATAAAGCTCGTTTATTCGTTTTTTATGTCGGGAATAGATATAATAGAAAAGTAACTTCACATGTAAAGGGGAGATTTATATGAAAATCGCAATTATCGGCGCAACAGGTCGAGTAGGAAAAGACGTTGTACGTGAGGCATTAATGCGTGGACATGAGGTTGTAGCTATTGTACGCAATCGTTCAAAGCTACCAGCAGATTTGGACGTAGCTGTTATTGAACGCCAAATTTTAGACTTAACGCCACATGATTTCATCGGTGTCGATGCTGTCATTAACGCATTCGGTGCAGCACAAGGCGAGGAGCATCTGTACGTTGATTTTGGCAAGCATTTAATTACACTCCTTGAAGGCACAAATACGCATTTAATTACCGTTGCTGGTGCTGGTAATTTATTTGTGGACAAAGAGAAAAAGCGCCGCTTATTAGAAGAAGAGCGCTTCCCGAAAATTTATTTACAAACCGCTTTAAACCAGCTGCAAAACTTGCAAGACTTACGCAATTCAAGCGTCAACTGGACGTTTATTAGCTCATCTGAAATTTTAGACCCATCTGGCCCACGTACAGGTCATTATATAAAAGGAAAAGACCACGTGCTCTACAACTCGCAGTTAAATAGCTACGTGAGCTATGCAGACTTTGCCGTTGCCGTGATCGATACTGCAGAGAAAAAAGAACATTTACAAGAGCGCATTACGGTCGCTTCTGAAAACATTACAAGTGCGTCGTAAGTTATTTAATGTGCACCTATAAGCGATAAAAAGCCTCAGCGCGTTCATCCGCTGAGGCTTTTTGCTATTTAATGTGCGTGGTGTTGCTTCTTCTTATAGCGCTGAAATACGTATAAACAAACAAGTAGCCACGCTGTTGCAAGCGTCCACCCTGCTAGCACATCGGTGAAAAAATGACGGCCTTGTGCAACGCGCGATAAGCCTGTTAACGCTACACATACAATGCCAACTGCCCACATTAACACAACGCCGAGTTGCTTCTTTTTCGCATACGTCAGCATGTAGACCAACGTCATCAGCAGCAGTAAGCTCGCCATCGTATGACCAGATGGAAAACTGTAGCTCGTAAGCTGGTCTTCTAGAAGCGGTCTAGGACGTGCGACAACGTTTTTTACCGCTTGGTTAATGCCATAACCGATAAATATTGTACTAAACGCGAGAAGCGCCTCTGCACGCTTTTTACGCCATAAATAATATAAGATGATAACGATCCCTGCGGCAATGACGAGGAGCGTTTCGCCAAAATAATGAAACAGTTGCACCGCTTCATTGCCAAATAACGCAGTTGCCATCGTTTCGTCTAAACGCTGCATCGCTTCGCTATTGTACGTCAGCAATAATGCGGCAAATAAACAAGCTAATATGAATGCTACAATAAGCATGATCGTCCCTCACTTTCCATAAAGTAGGCTCTTCACCATAACATGGGGTTGCTTTTCACGTCGAGGCAGGCTTTCCGCGGGCGTGGAGGCGAACATGATGTTCGTCATAAGGGCGGTGCCACAGGA
>JAHAYH010000038.1 GCA_018384745.1 Caryophanon sp.
GGTATACCGATCAGGTGGTGCTGATCTATGACGGCGATGAGGCGGGGCAGAACGCCACCAAGCGAGCCATTCCGATTTTGGAAAAGGCCGGCCTTCAGGTCAAGGTTCTGCAGATGCGGGACGCCAAGGATCCTGATGAATTAGACGCTGATCAACGTAAGGACTTGGCAAAAGACTTTGCCAGGTCCTTAGTTGATCGCTATGACGTAATCGCAGATTTAGCAATCCATGAACCGAGCAAAGGCGGTAATGATAAAAACCATCACGCCCATATCATGCTTACCACCCGAAAAGCCGAATTAGACGCAGACAATAAAATCACTCTGACCACCAAAACCGATATTGAACTCAGCAACGCCAAACGAAAAAGCCTTGGTATAGGGACAACCCAAGAAGACATTAAGCAAATTCGAGAAACATGGGCAGACTTAGCCAATAAAGCATTGGAACGTGCAGGCTACCGAGAAACAATAGACCATCGTAGCTATGCCGATCAGAACAACGGACTACAAGCCACCATCCATGAAGGCACCAAAGTCACACAATTACGCAGACAAGGCATAGACACTGAAATCAGCCGTTTTAATGACAACGTCAAACAGCAAAATAGCCAACAGCTTCACCAACAGAAACAGCAAAAAGAGAGCGTTTTACAGCGTGGTTTAAGCCGTGTCGATCAAGGTTTTGATCAATGGCAGAAGAACCAAGAAACCAAACGTCTAGAACTGGAACGCCAAGCGGAAATGAAACGACAGCAAGAATTAGATAAACAACGAGCCGAGCAAGCACTCCGCAAGGCATATCAAAAACTAAGTAGAGGCGGAATGTCATTATGAGTAATCAAAATGATTTAGATGACCAGTTATATATTTTATTGGCATCCATGAAGGAATATCGAGAAGCCATAGCAGACGATAAGAAGCGATTAGAGCAGTTTTACAACCAAGTCGCTAGTGGAGTGCTAGACAAGGCTGAAAAATCGCTAGAAAACACAAATAAGAAGCATACAGGTGCATTAAACAACAGTATTCAGGCATTAAACGAAGCTACACACAGGCTCAACTTAAAACTTATCATTATTTTTGCTAGCACGTTTGTTGCTGTGATGATGGTATTCATTTTGGCTATCTTCTTATACATACCAAGCAAAGACGAAATTGATGCACGTAGAGCAGATATGGCTGTACTAAAAAAATATCCGTTACAAATCGAGGAGCATGATGGGAAAACATTAGTCAGAATTATGACTAAAAAGCCGTGTTACTCATTTGAACCGAATAATGTCAAAGAAAAAACGTATGACTGGTGTCAGATCGACCCTAAAAAATACTAGTTGATCGGTACTTTGCTTGGTTTTTATCATTACTGATCAGATTACAGCAAGCGCAAAGTTGCCCGACTTTGAAATATGGCTAAAGCCATCTTTCAAAGCATCGAGCGATAGTCATCCAAAAATTTCGGAATGGCTATCCAACTGATGCAGTTCTAAAATATCGTCACCAACAAGCCTATAAATCAAGACTAAATCAGGCTTCACATGACAATCACGACAATTCTTAAACTCTGCACCACCCTTCAAGGGATGATCTAAATATTTTCCAGGCAAAGGATTATTTGCGACTAAACAATCTAATACTTCTGCCCATTCAGCCGTAACCAGTTCTAAATAACGTCTTTTAATATCACGTTTAAAAGAACTGGTTACGATAATCTTACGTTTAGCCATGTGCTTCTTCCGACATAGCTTTAATCGCTTCTTCTACCGTTTCGTACTCGGTGTACTCGCCATTTTCAATCTCTTTTAAAGATTGAAGTAACTTGGCTGCTGCTTTAGGAGTTAAAGCAGTTTCTCGCGCATAGTCAAAAGATAAAGGGATCGCCTTAGTTTTAACGATTTGATTCAAGAACAGTTTGAATGCTTGGGGCATAGTCAAACCGTAGTCTTCCAAAATAGGCGTGACTTGTTCTTTTAACTCTGCTTCTAAGCGCATATTGAAATTGACTGCGGACATGATTTCCTCACTCAAAAACCATTAAAGTAAAGATAATATAAGGCATATTCTTTACTTTTTCATTACTTTTGATGTAATAAATGGTTTCTAACAAATGAATTTCGTATAATCGCCATTATGTTAAATAGAGTAGTTATTGCATAAATTTTTATGATTTATCAAAATGCGAGACAGCTTTTTATAATTATGGAATTTGGAATATATTATTTATGGAAACAATTGAATGGAATGACTTTACAAAAGTTGAGTTAAGAGTAGGAAAGATTGTAGAAGTTCAAGATTTCCCAAAAGCTAAGAAACCTGCCTATATTATCTTTGTAGATTTTGGATCAGAACTGGGTATTAAAAAAAGTAGTGCTCAGATTACGAAAAATTATGAAAAAGAATCGTTAATAGGGAAAAAAGTTTTAGCCGTTGTTAACTTTCCTAAAAAGCAAATTGGATCAATTCAATCAGAATGCTTAATTACAGGATTACATGATGAGCAAGGTGGTGTTTTCTTATGCGTTCCAGATGGGAATGTTCCGTTGGGGACTAAGCTTTTATAGAATTAATTAAGGTTAAGAATATCTAAAGTTAACATAATACACCTTATACGAAATACGTTATAATTCCACTTAGAAATCAATGCTGTAGTTTCTAGTTTATAGCCCAATCGAGCCCGTTTGGGCTTTTTTTATGATTTTTCATGTTCCACGAATATTCTTTAATCAATGTTCCACGGTTTTGATTAGATATTTTAATCATTCCAGTAAGAGCCGAGCGAGTGTCTACGAGCGACCACCTGGCATTAAAATTTCGCCCCTGCCTTTTCTCTGATTACAAGCTCCCTTTTGCTTCGTAACGAAAGATACAGAGCATCCCGAATGGGTGCGAACTGTATTAGTCAAATTCTAGACGAGCGAAGCGAGCATAAAGACTACTGAGCGAAGCGAAGGCATAGTCTCTTTTTTATTAAATCCTCAATTCATATTTGAAAAAAACAGCCCCTCAACCGAGCGAAGCGAGGTTAAAACGTCCGAGCTTTAGCGAGGGCATAGGGCTGTTTTCATGTCTGCTTAGGCTTTTATATATATTTTAAAGCTTTTAAATGCTTTTAAGCACGCTAAAAGCCTTTCTACAAAAGGCATTTAGCGCTCATAAAGGGACATTTAGTCGGTTATAAAGGGACATTTAGTCGGTTATAAAGGGACATTTAGTCTATATAAAGGGACATTGTAGGTATTGACCCTTTAGTGACTTTAATTTACAATGTCCATATTATAAGTAACAATATAATCTGATTATGAAAAATGAGCTTGTTGTGAAGGATAATGCGTTAATTAATGCTAGTTATAACTTAGAAGTAACTGAACAGCGTTTAATACTTTTAGCAATTCTTAATGCAAGAGAAACAGGCAACGGTATTACAGCCGATAGTAAATTAGAAATACATGCAAAGGACTATGCTAGCCGCTTTGATATAAGCAATGATGGAGCTTATAAAGCATTAAAAAATGCTGTTTTAAACTTATTTGATCGACAGTTTTCTTTTAAAGAACAAGATAAGAAAGGGAATGTAGGTACAGTAAAATCAAGATGGGTAAGCCGTATTAAATATATTGATGATTCGGCCACACTAGAGATTACGTTTGCACCTGATGTAGTACCACTAATTACAAGACTTGAGCAGCATTTCACGAGTTATCAGCTTAAACAAGTCAGCCAACTTACCAGTAAATACGCAATCCGCTTATATGAGCTTTTAATTGCATGGCGTGAAGTTGGTAAAACTCCAAAAATTGAATTAGAGGATTTTAGAAGCAAAATTGGTGTTGAAGATACTGAATACACAGCCATGAATGACTTTAAAAAACGTGTATTAGAGCCAGCTATTAAGCAAATTAATAAATATACAGACATTACTGCAACATATGAGCAGCATAAAAAAGGGCGATTAATTTCAGCGTTTTCATTCAGCTTTAAGCAGAAGCACCAACCAAAAATTGAAAAGATTGTTGATCTTAAAAGAGATCCAAATACACCTGATTTCTTTATCCAAATGACAGATGCTCAACGACATTTATTTGCAAATAAACTCTCTGAAATGCCAGAAATGAGTAAATATTCTCAAGGTACTGAAAGCTACCAGCAGTTTGCTATACGTATTGCTGACATGCTTTTAGAACCTCAAAAATTTAGAGAACTTTATCCACTCTTAGAAAAATCAGGGTTTCAGTTATGATTAAAAGATTAGACCTCAATTAGTCCGTTAGACTTTAAAAAATTATTAATAAGTTTTAATAATTTAATTCGTTTTTTACCTTTTCTGACAGGCTTTTTGTCGATGAAAAAAATATCAGTATGTCCAAAATCAATGTGACACTCGTTTTGAGGAAGTTCAACAATGAGGGATAAGGATTCTTTATCCTTTACTGGAGTGAATACAACAATATATGGTTCTTTTCCAATAGGATTGGAAATCATAATGTCGAAATCAAAATCTTTGTAAGCGTCTTCTGCATGGGGTAAAGAGGAATTCGCTTCGATCTCAAAATATTGCTTAAAAAAAGATTTTTTATCCATTACTAATTACCTAAATATCTTTAGTTTCTGTTTTTAGAGGTAAATCAAAAAGCTTTCTGTCACGGTCTTCAGTTAAGTATTCATTTAGATCAGCAAGAATTTTTTCTTTATTGGCTTCATTCGCTTGCATCTTCTTAATCAAATAAGAGCCAAGCAAAATTTTACGTCTAGTATCATCCTTTCTTTCCTGCTCTTTTTGCTTCGATTTTTCTCTAGCTTCGATAGCCTGTTTACGAGCCTTTAGCTGTTTCAGCTTTTCTAACTGGGCTTCGATTTTCTTTTCGAGAGTTTCAGCAGCTTTTGTCATGATTCAGATTTCGGGATATAGAAAACCACTCAAGCATAAGACCCTGTGAATTGAAATTCAAGCGGGTAATATGCTATCGTGTTTTTCATGAAATTTGCACTTACGACTTGAATTTCATTCAAGTCATCGTTATTTTGTTAGCGATCCAGAAGGCTTTTACGAATTTTGCAAGAAAAATTTGTATTTTCCAGATGCAAAGCCCAATGTAATTCATCAAAAACAGGCAGCTTTGACACAACAGGACCGGGCGACTGTGATAAC
>JAHAYH010000047.1 GCA_018384745.1 Caryophanon sp.
AATGAGCCACGTCCAATTGCCCGTTACCGCTCGTCCTGCCTGTTGCTCTTTTTGCTCAAACAATTGAAATTGCGTTGCAGCGGTATGATGATCGACAATGCTGACACCGCGCTGTTTAAATGAATGAAGCACGGCAATATTTAACTCAACAAGCGCACGGTCTTTCCAAAGCGTCGCTTGCGTAGACGTATTAAGCTCAAGCACATCCGCTACTTTCGGCAACATATTGTAACGCTGTTCATCAGCAAAGTTTCTCGCCCCAATTTCTGTCCCCATATACCAGCCGTTAAACGGTGCGGCTTGAAAGCGCGTATCCCCAACTTCAAGTGCCATATTTGAAATGATTGGGACCGCATACCATTTTAAACGTAGCTTCTCAAACGCATATGTCGGATGTGTAATCGGTACTTCTAAAATGTACGATGGTGGAATTGTAAAAAGCTGCGGTGGGCGTTCATCAATTTGAATAACGAGCGGCAGCACATCGAACATCCCGTATGTTGGCACCCAACCAAGCGCGATGCATTGCTTCGTAAATTCGACCGAGCTTGGATCCCCAATAATTTCCCCGTCTCGCTCATAGCCTGCGTATCGAATAAGTTGATCATTCCAAATGCGCACCCGCGTTTCATCAAAAACCGTCACAGTTGGGCGAATTTTCCCATCGTTTGTTGCAAAGGCAATGTGGTGTAGCAGCTGTTGAAACACCGCTTCTTCATCCACACAATGACGCGCATCAAATACGTGTAACGATTGCCAAAATAAACGACCAATGCATTTGTTGCTATTACGCCACGCTACCTTTGCAGCAAATGTCAGCTCCTCGGTCGTCGCATAAAACCCTCGCTCTGTTACTTCGTCGATACGCCGCTGTAGCCACTCTGCGGGCTGTGCTGTGTCGTCTGCATATTGCTGTAAAAACTCCAAAATTTTATTCATTATTGCGCCTCCCTATCGGTACATTTATCGTATCGATTAAACGTCGTATTCTCTATTAAAGCGCTCCATTTTAAATATGTATTTTACATACATCGACACAACTTTGACGAAAAAATGCGTATTCTCATTTAAAACAACATTTCTCATTTATATATTCAAATAATATTTACTAAACACTATATTCATAGTGAGTATAGCATCAAATAAAGATGATATTTGTGTTTCATCTTATTCTTTAACGGGTAAATATACAGTTGTATCGAGTATTTTTATTCTCTTTATCTTCATTTTACTATAATACAAATTCCTTAAAAAGAATTATTATAATATACTAGCAATTCTTATTTACATTTGTTATAGTAATTGGTGAAAAGAATTTTAATTATGGGGGGCAATAACTATGGCAATGGATAAAAGCCGTAAGCTAACAACTGCTGCTGGTGCGCCAGTAGTATCACATGATGACGTATTAACAGCTGGTCGTCGTGGTCCAATCCTTTTACAAGACGTGTTCTTAATTGAAAAATTAGCAAACTTTAACCGTGAAGTAATTCCTGAGCGTCGTATGCACGCAAAAGGTTCTGGTGCATTCGGTAAATTCACTGTAACGCACGATATTACAAAATATACAAAAGCAAAAATCTTCTCTGAAATCGGGAAAGAAACAGAATTATTTTTACGTTTCTCTACAGTAGCAGGTGAGCGTGGTGCAGCTGACGCAGAACGTGATATCCGCGGTTTCGCTGTGAAGTTCTATACTGAAGAAGGTAACTGGGATTTAGTTGGTAACAACACACCTGTATTCTTCTTCCGCGATCCATTACACTTCCCAGACTTAAACCACGTTGTTAAGCGTGATCCAAAAACGAACATGCATAACGGCAACTCTAACTGGGATTTCTGGACGTCATTACCAGAAGCATTACACCAAGTAACAATCGTTATGTCTGACCGCGGTATTCCAGATGGCTACCGTCACATGCACGGTTTCGGTTCTCACACATACTCAATGATTAACGAAGCTGGCGAGCGCGTATACGTGAAGTTCCACTTCCGTACACAACAAGGCATTAAAAACTTAACAGGCCAAGAAGCTGCTGAAATTATCGGGAAAGACCGCGAATCTTCACAACGTGATTTATTCGAGTCAATCGAAAAAGGCGACTTCCCAAAATGGACAATGTACATCCAAGTGATGACAGAAGAGCAAGCGCGTAACTCTAAAGACAACCCATTCGATTTAACAAAAGTATGGTACAAATCTGAGTACCCATTAATCGAAGTTGGTGAGTTAGAGTTAAACCGCAACCCAGAAAACTACTTCGCTGATGTTGAGCAAGCTGCATTCGCTCCATCAAACGTTGTACCTGGTATTGGCTTCTCTCCTGACCGCATGTTACAAGCACGTTTATTCGCATACCAAGATGCAACTCGTTACCGTTTAGGTGTAAACTTACACCAAATTCCGGTAAACAAACCACGTTGCCCATTCATGGTATACCACCGCGATGGCGCAATGCGTGCTGACGGTAACAACGGTTCGGATATTACGTACTATCCAAATAGCTACAACGCATTACAAGCACAACCTGAATATAAAGAGCCTGCATTAGCATTAGATGGCGCTGCTGACATTTACGACTTCCGCGAAGATGACAACAACTACTTCGAGCAACCAGGTAAATTATTCCGTCTTCAAACACCAGAACAGCAACAACGTTTATTCGAAACAACTGCTGCTGAAATGAACGGTGTTGAAGAGTTCATTAAACGTCGTCACATCTTACACTGCTACTTAGCAGATCCTGCTTACGGTGAAGGTGTAGCAAAAGCAATGGGTCTTTCATTAGACGGCATGGATTTATCTAACCCATACACAAAATAATCCGCAAAACTTATTTTGATATCCAATTGACGCGTCGATCTCGATTTTCCGAGGTCGGCGCGTTTTTTTCTCCTCTTTTTTCGCTTAGCGATGTAAAATATGGGAATACGTTAGTAACACATTATTTAAATAAGAAGGGAATGTATGTGGATGAAGGAAGCGGTTGGAAAAGAGTCATTTGAGAAGCAACAAAAGAAGGCACAAAAAGTACAAAAAGCTTTGCAAGATGCGGCTCGCACATTAATTGAATCGAAAGAAAGCTTAGTGACAGCTTTACTTGATAGCGACGTAGACATCGACATCATTGCGCAATCGACAAAATTAACGAAAGAACAAGTGCTTGCCATTCAGGCGAAGCATCGAGGACAAAACGATGACAAACATTGAGCAATTATTACAAGCATTACCGGTACCACTTGAAGAAACATTAATCGGTACACTCGGCATGGAATTTCAAGAAGTGACGAAGGAGCGCGTCATTTGTACAATGCCTGTTGATGGACGTACACGCCAACCGGTTGGGCTATTACATGGTGGTGCTTCTGTGGCACTTGCTGAAACAGTTGCAAGCATCGGTTCTATGTTACATATTGATCCGCGCACGCAGTTTGCGGCAGGACTTGAAATTAACGCCAACCATGTGCGCAGCGTACGCGAAGGCATTGTCACAGCTACTGCTACCCCGCTTCACATTGGGCGCACAACGCTCGTGTGGGATATCCAAATTACAAACGAACAAGGAAAGCTCATTTGTGTGTCACGCTGCACAGTGGCAATTGGTCAACAACGCTAAAATTTGTTACAGGAATGTAATATAGTTGAAATGTCCCTCTAATATGTATGTTTTATTATATGTTTTAGGAGGGAAGGATAATGCCAAATTTATTAAACAAAATAATCGCTAAGTTTTATAAGCAAAAACAACCAGTAACTCGTCACACAACTACTCTATGTATACCACGCCGTACTAGCACTTTAAATGTACAACTGACCTCCTATTATGAGCGTTTAGACGCAAATGATTTATCTGGTGTTGAAATGTACACGTTAGGTGAATTAGTCGAGCGCTATATGCATGAGTGTGCCGTTGCGGAATCTCGCGAGATCATTACATATTTTAAAGATAAAATGTACATGACAACGGGACCTGCGATTTTACAAACAAAATTACAAGCGGTTCGTCCGTATATTCAATAAATAGAAAAAAGGCGAAGAGACATGTCCTATGTTTCTTCGCCTTTTTGTGCATTAAATCGGGAACAGTAACGTTGCAATATAAATGACAAACGTAACCGTAATGCAGCTCACAACGGTTGAAAACAACACCGTTTGTGCAGCTGTATCTGATTCGATATCATACTCAAGCGCCAAGCTTGAGCTGTTGCGTGATGTTGGGAATGCACTCGCTATTAATAACGACTGTGCGACAACACCGTCGAGTCCGAGCATATAAATAATGCCTAATGCGATGGCTGGCCCTAAAATTAACCGCGTAAAACAGCTAATGACAATTAAACGGTTAAACATCGTGCGCACTTGAATTTGCGATAGCTGCATGCCGAGAATAAGCAGCGCGACGGCGACGAACCCACCTGCAATGTACTCAAGTGGAATGCGAATCATTTGCGGAATCGGTACGTTCAACATATTTAGAAGCGCCCCGAGCACTAACGCATGAACGATTGGCATTTTTAAAAAATCCCGAATAATCGCCATGCCTGACTTCGTTGATGAAATTAAATTGTATAAGCCATACGTATACGTCGTCATGTTTTGAAAAATAACAAGAATAACTTGAATCGCAACGCCGATTGGCTGCGTCACAAAAATCATTTGCGCAACCGGAATGCCATAATTGCCCGAGTTAATGAGCACGATGCTGTTTTTAAAGACCGCACTTTCTAACTTATTAAACCCAAGCACTTTCGCAAGCATCGCGCTAATGATCATTTGACTTCCGATAAAGAGCACGATAAACATTGTAATTTGTCCAAGCACTTGTTGATTAACGCTCGTTTCATAAATGCTTAAAAATACCGCAGCGGGCATGAAACAGTACGTAATGAGCTGCGACATCGTTTTTAAGTTAAATGTAAACTTTCGCTGTAAAAATGCCCCAATGGCCATCAATACAAGGATCGGTGCGACGATTTGAAAAAATATCATCGATAAGTACATCATGCGGTGTAACCTTCTTTTTTTGCTTTACATTATACCACTGCACAATGAAAAAGCCATTTTCACTTGAAGGCGAAAATGGCTTTTATTCATTAGTTATTCGTTGTGTTACGTGGGTCAATCCCTAAAATGCGGTTCGTGATTACTGGTGATGTGTTACCGTATTGGTCTTGTAATACTAAGTAAACTGTACCTTCATTCATAAATACCGCTGTTGGGTCTGTGCTCTTAACGGTCATGTTAATCGAGCTACTTGTACTTGGTGACATACCTGAACCATATACGTTGTAGTTCGGGTTAAATTCGCCGCCGATTACATCTGCCTTCGTAGGTGCTGGCATATTGCCTGCTTGACCACGCGCAATCCCAACGAAGTAGTATTGTACGTTATACGCGTTGTAGTTCGACGTATAGTTCACTTTAATTGTTTTACTTTCCTCTAAGTATAAGCCGTTAACAGTGTTGGCCGATACTTTGTAATACGCATCTCTAAACAGCTCAACAAGTTCGATATTCGGGCGGAAGTCTTGGAATTTGTATTCCCCATCTTGTACCGCTTCTTCAAACACGTGATTCACTTTTGCTGAATCGACCACGGTATCTTTCATCGTTACCGTAAAGTCTTGTGATAGCTGCGTAGCAAACGTTAATTTAATTTTATATGGATCGTACGTCGGCACAAGCGTTGATGAATAACGTTCCACAATCGATGGTGTCGCAATCGTACCATCCTTTAATGTCACAACGAAATCATCGGCTGTTAATGGCTCGATATTGTCAGACGCATCACGCTTAATCGCTTCGTTAAACGTTAAGACGTAACTCATATCATCTAACTGACGTACAATAATGTCGTCTAACGATGGCTTAATACCATCCGTATAAAATTGCGCTGTATATAAGCTTGGTGTCGTATTTTGTGACGTATCACGCGCAATGAAATACACCGTGTAATCCGTATGCGGTTTTAAGCCATCAATACGCGTAAAGTTTGTATTACGCACCATGTCAGCTGTACCTGTCGTCATGCCCTTTGATGCGTCTGTCATGCCTTTTACCGTATCAAATTGCTCGCGCGTCGTTAACACCCCGTTATTTGGTAAACCTGGTGTGTTTGTTGGGAACGCAACGTATTCAATGATCCCTGTTTCATCCGATGTGAATTCAATCGTTCCACTTGTGTTCGTATTTTCCGTTGCCTTCGCACCGACGACGTTTACACTTGGTGGCGTTTTGTCCATAATCATCGGAATTTCAATGACGTTATTTGATAAGTTTCCTGAACGGTCGACCATGAACGCATACATCGACCAACTAATAAGCTGTGATAACGTCGATGGAATCGCAATATCTAATTCTTGCGCCCCTAAATCTAACGGCGGGTTATCCGCTGGGTAAATTGGTGTACGCGTAATATCTTGCTTATCTTTTACTTCAAATGAAACACGGTCCATAATATCACGCTTATGGGCATTTAACATTTGTGTATCTAAGCCTTCCGGTAAAATCACGTAGTAGAACGTACCGGCTTCAGTCGTTTTCAGCGCTAATTTCGCATGCGTTTCTGACGCTAATTTTTCAAAGCTATCAATTGTTAATACCGGCACAACTGTATCTGTATGACGGTAGGCTGCATAGTTGCGCGGATTGTCTTCATCTTTATCCGTTACAACTGGGTTGTCCGCTAAGTCGGTGATCCCTGGTAACGCACGTGCAATGACCGTATCGTTTTGGACTAAACCAGTTAATGCTGGCAACGTTAATAATACGCGTGACGTACCGCTTGAATGACGTGAGTATTCCGCTTTAATCGGATTGATTTTCGCTTGTCCCGTCACGTTAATAATTCCCGAACCTGTTAGTTCATAGTTTAAAATATTTTCCGCTTTTTCTTGATCCAGCTCTTCGCTGAAATATAAGTAAAACTGCGTGCGTGCGGCATTTGTGAAAATAATTTGATTGTCGTTTACATACGGCTTAATGTCGTCTAGCGCCATCGTTGTAAATGGTGTTTCAGATACGCTTGAACGATTTTCTGCTGGGTCAACCGCAACAAGTGCAACCGAATAATCCGTCAGTGGATCTAAACCTGTCATTTCAATCGTATTTTGCCCTTGTACCATCGCTTTATACTTTGATGTATCATTCATCGCAATATTGATGATCGTTTGTGCCTCATATCCTTTATTGCCATGCCCTTCTGATACGACGATGTAAAAAGTCCCCGCTTCTGTAGCGTCAAACGTTAATGTCGCTTTTTGTCCACTTTGGTGCGCTTTTACTTGTACGTTCGAAATACGTGGCGGAATTGTATCTGGTGCATCCTTCATATCAAACGTGTATGATTCCACACGCGTTGATGTGTTGCCTGCATTGTCTTCAATAATCATGTAAATCGTATATTCTTTTGCCGAGTGCAAATCAATTAAGTTAAATGAGTTGGCGCCTTCCATCATGCCGCCTGTGCCTTGGAACTCCCCTACGCTTTGCGATAAAATTTGACGCTTCGTCGGTGCAGGCTGTGATGATTCTTGCACAACATAGTAATACTTGCCGGCTTCGTTCGAGTTGAAGTCTACTTTCGCTGTATGACTATCGGTCGGAATGACACGTAAGCCCGTTAAAATTGGTGCAATGCGGTCTGGTACTTGCGTGTTTTCATCCACCGATTTATCGATTTCGTTGCCATCTTTATCGACGATCGACGTAATGTTTGGTCCATCATTTTTGTAATCGTTAAAAACGATGTTTGGATTTTCATTTTTCATGAGCACCGCTGTATCAATCCACACATCAAAGCCTTGTGCTTTATTGCCGTTTGAATCGATCGTCGTTGCTAAGTTTGTACCGCCTTCATCGTTATTCACAATGTAGCGAGTAATAATGCCTGTAAAGTAAAGCATTAAGTTGCCGTAATTATCTTTCGTTAACTGACGCACTTGGCTTTTCCCAAAAATCGCCGTTGCTACATCCGTCTTCACAAAGAAGTCACGAACATTCCCTTGAATTTCAAATTGCTCCACTTCATCGATCAGCTCTAAATGACGAATTTCACGATCTGTTTGTAAGCGTAAGCGATTTTGTGCAACAACTACTTTATTGCTCGTCACATTTGCAAATGTAAGATCACGTGAAACCGTCGTCAATGCTGTCGCTGTTGAACGCAAGCCGTAATCATTTGACACCGTAGCATTCGTATAACGCGTTAGCTGATTTTCAACAATACTTAACGCGGATCGACGTAAATCCGTTGATGGAATGTAGATCGTACCGTTAACGTTCATATCACGCAGTGTGACGTAGTTGCCTTGCACTTCTAAATCGGCATCAAATGTCGCGTGGTTGTTTGTTAACTCGATATCCGAACGCGTAGTACCGCTCGCTTTAATAATCAGCTTCGTAATATCTTGCACTTTGCCGTTTGACACGCGCCCTTCAATGACCGCCCCTTTTAATGCAGCAGCGTTTGAACGGTTAAACATGCTGCTATATTTTGTATCCACTGTGTAACGCTCACCGTTAATGACTACAACGCCTGATGATGGTACATCCGTAATGACATGCTGCACAGCGATGCCGCTTGCAATTTCTTCTGTACGTACAATAAACGTTGCCATTTGCGCACGTGTTAAGTTTTTCGTCGGACCAAATGTCGTCGGTGAATTACCTTTTGTAATATCGTAATCCCATAATGTTTGAACGTAATACGCCGCTTCTGTATTGTTTGATACATCTGTAAAATGGTGATTTAATTTCGTCGCTTTCGTTAAACCGTAGCCGAGCGTTAAAATTTTCGCCATTTGCTGACGTAAAATTTGCGCATTCGGGCGGAACGTACCATCTTGATAGCCGCTAATAATGCCGGCATTCGCAAGCGCCGCAATATACGGGTAATACGCGCTCGTCTTCGGCACATCCGTAAATCCAGGGTCACGTAGCTTGCTCACATCTGTATCTAGTCCGATCGCATTGGCTAACATTTTCGCTGCATGTGCGCGTGTTAATGGCGCGTTTGGTTTGAATTGCTTCGTGCCGTTTGGCTGTGGGTAACCAGAGATGACACCTCGTTCATACAGTTCAATAATGCTCGTATAATGGGAATTTGTTTCGCTCACATCGGTAAATGCAGAGGCGTATGTAGCTGCTGGTGCGACCATTGCAACACTACCGAGTGCTAATGTTGAGGCAGCAACTGCTTTTGTAATTTTTTGTCGTTCCATCGTTGTGCTTCCTTTCTACGTAAAAATTCGATTTATCAACGTGCATGGCGCATCATACAACACTTTTTTCGCTGTTCATGCGCACGCATTATAATGCTTGTTAAAAAAGAACGATATCATCTTTCTCGCACGTTTTATATCGGCTATTTCCTATAGAATAGAAGGTGAAACGGCAACAAAAAAACCAAGTGACAAAAAATAGTCACTTGGTTGTACAACAACTTGACTTCATAAGCAATAAGGACGTGCGAAGAAAAGGGGGAAACTTCGTGCCCGATAAAATTGCTCTTCATTGAAGCCGAGGAGTACATATGTTGTTTCTACTTCATATATTACCCTAAAGTATTTTTTGTAACCTCTTTTATTTCATTTTTTTCAGTGAATGTTAAAAATTTCGCTCAGACGTTGTAGTAAGTTTTACTCAATCTGGTAATATTGCTACATATTCACGCTTAAACCTCGTATACTTAAACGAAGGAGAGGATTTTGATGAAAAAATTTATACTAGTAACTTTCGCTTTTTTCTGCATGATGTATATAAAGCCTACATTTGCTATGAACAGCGAATTTCAAAAGCCTGAAGAAGACATCGACAACGATGTATACGCAACACCTGCTGAAGAAGATTCTGGAGAAACGATTGACGAAGTAGTTGTACCTGAGCAACAACCGGTAGAACAATCGACACCTCCTGCTGATGAGCAACCTGTTACAACAACACCAGCGGCTACACCTCCAGCAAATGACACAACACCTTCAACACCAGCTCCTGTACAGCAGCCGGTGCAAACTATAGAGCAACAACCATCTGACGTGGAGGAACAACAAGCGGAAGCGACGCCGCAAAAAGCGACACAGACGGTCACACCGCTTACATCACCAAGCGATGGTAAAAGCAGTGATGTTGTCATTGAAGAGACGAATAACTTTTGGTTATTTGCAATCGCTGGCGGGGGCATTTTAGTCGTCATCCTTGCGTTATTATTCCAACGATTACGTAAAAATAACCCGTACGACCGTTAAGCGAAAAAAGAGGCGATTCGAAAGATACGAATCGCCTCTTTTTTATTATGCGTTAGCTAAATGCATAGCGCTCGTCATTCACCGGTGCCCCGCAGCACTTTTTAAACTTTTTGCCGCTGCCGCAAATGCATTTTTCATTGCGTCCGGGCTTTAGGCGTAAAATAAGATCTTGGCGTGCATTTTCACGCTCGATGGCAGCTGCATCTTCCTGTTCTTCAAACTGCGTGCGCCACTGCTCTAGCTGCGGGTGCTCAACGTTGAAGTAATGATACGCATTGTAATAATAATACGTCATATCTAAAAATACAGGGTCATGCCCTAATTGTTCGTATTGTTCATAAAGTGGCAATGCTTCTTTTGCGAGCATAAACGTTAACGTTTCTAAAATAATCGCTTTATCGTCATTGGACATATGTTCGTACGCATCAACAATCACTTCAATCGCTTTTTCACTTGCGATGCCTTGTAATATTTTCAATGCAAAAACGAATGATTCCTCGACGAATAAATAAGGTTTCACTGCTTTCACTGCTTTTTTCGAGCCAATGGCGATGTAATAATTGATGACTTCCTCCACTAATACATCCATGTCACTCGTCAATAAAATTGCTAACTGCTCTACGTAATCGTCTTCTTCTAATAACCCTGCTGCTCGAATCGCAAAAATCGCTTCGTAGTTTTCAAACTGCTCCATCGACTTACACGTTTTTAAAATATCTTTCACATCGTTTTCTGTGTATACATCGAGCTTTAATAAGCGATCTTGCACCCGTTTAGCAGATGCCATATACGTCGCATTAAACTTTGTGTCACTGTTTAACGCTTGAATTAAATCGTAATAAATTTGTTCTAAGTCCTCATCACTGCTCGTTACAAGCGTTTGGTTAAACTGAATAAATTCATCTTCAAGACGACCTTGCAGCACCTCTGCATGCTCACAAATGACTTTCGGGTTTAAATGTTCATAAAAACGCGTTAGCAACATTTGTTGGCGGAAGTTTAGTAAAGACTCGAGTTCCAGTAGTAATGGTAACGTATCTTTATTGACAGCGCTCGCATTTCCGTACACTAAAAATGAACGTGTTAAATGCGGGAACGAAATAGCTGTTTCTAAAGCACGATTTAACAGCTTCGGTGATACTTGCGGCTGCGTTTGCACAGCTTGTAGCGCAAATTCATACACAATTTTGTCATCCTGTGACACTAATGCTCGTAGTTGCTTCATCCATTCTTTTCGTGCCATCCACTTCATCCCCTTAACGATTTTTCAGGCTCACCGTTATCAATGAATCCTGTTGCTTGTATTGTAACACACAGTGCTCTGAACATTCTGTTAAATTTTTAATACGCTTTCATTCTTATATTTTCTATTTATTTCGCTTTTTTTGTACGATAATATAAAAGTATAGCTGTTTTATTCATTCACAACTGTTATAATACAGTTATACATTTTTAAACGTGTATTAAATCAGAGGGGATTTTCACACACAAAGGGGGCTTACGAGATGACATTATTAAACGGTTTAAAAATTCTCGACTTTTCAGGAGCATTACCTGGACCAATGGCGACAATGATTTTTGCGGATTTAGGCGCGGATGTCATTCGCATTGAATCGGCACGGCGCATTGACTTAACGCGCATTATGCCACCGTATACCGAAGAAAAAGAATCTTACATTCATCAACATTTAAACCGTTCAAAACGCTCATTAACATTGAATTTAAAATCGCCAAAAGCGGTTGAAGTCATTCAAAATCTTATTGCAGAATATGATATTATCGTCGAAGGCTTTCGACCAGGTGTCATGAAGCGTCTCGGACTCGACTACGAAACGTTGCGTGCCATTAACCCACGCCTTATTTACTGCTCCATTACAGGATATGGGCAAACGGGACCGTATGCGTTAAAGGCGGGACATGATAACAACTATTTAGCAACAGCGGGCGTGCTCGACCACTCTCGCCATGAAGGAAAAAAACCGGTTGCACAAGGTATTCAAATTGCGGACATCGCTGGGGGCACGATGCACGCGGCAATCGGTATTTTAGCAGCAGCTTTAAAGCGTACCGAAACAGGTGAAGGGCAAGCGATCGATATTAGTATGACCGACGCTGCATTTACGCTAAATGCTTTATACGGTACTTCTTACTTAGGTAGTGGGCAAGAGCCAAAACCAGAAACGGAAATTTTAAATGGCGGCACGTACTATGACTTTTATAAAACGAAGGACGGACGATTTTTTGCCGTTGGGAGCTTAGAACCTCAGTTCCGCAAGCAGTTGTGTGAGGCGCTAGACATTCCTGAAATTATTGATAATACATTCAACGATTCACCGTATACACAGCAACGCTTTAAAATTGCCGTAACGGACGCCTTTTGCTCCAAAACGTATGAGGAGTGGCTGCACGTGTTCGACTATAGCTTCGATGGCTGTGTAGAACCGGTGTTAACATTTAAAGAAGCATGTGAACATCCTCAGCTAAAATCGCGCAACATGCTCGTTGAAGTGCCAACAGCTGATGGTGGTACACAAATTCAAATCGGCTCTGCGTTCAAATTTAGCGATGCAACACCGCAGTACAAACATATCGGCGCGAAGCTTGGTGAGCATAATGTCGATATTTTACGCGGCCTTGGCTATAGCGATGCACAAATTGAGGAGCTACAAGAGCAACTCGTATTGCGATAATCGACGATTCAAAAATAGGACACTTCAAAACGCAATGGTTTTGAAGTGTCCTATTTCTTTATGCGTTGGGTCATTCATCATTACGCTTTTCGCGACGCCTTACTTTTTGACGCATACGTTCAGCAATTTTTGCGATTTGCTTTTGGTCATATATTTCGTAATACGTGCGCAAAAACTCATGGTGCCCCCACCGATACAATAAATTTAATACTTTCCGGTGCAACAGACGTTCCTCTGGCTTTTGGAGATCGATCCAATAACTTTCTTTCTTTTTAAGCACAGCATTGTACGTCCAGCAAAAAATAATCGGCTTTTCTTCATGTGCCATCGAAAACTGCTCAAGCCAATAACTCGTCGTATCCCCTGCTACATATGTAATCATGTGCGGGAAAATTGGTAACATCGCCTGCGCCAATTCCTGCTCGGTCAGCATTAAGTCAATGCGATCCCGTTCTTTTTGCATATAAGCTTGTATATCGCGGACATGTTTGAGTGCCGGTCGATATGAAATGCGTCCTAAAAACGTAATAATATGTATTTGTTGTTGCTGCCACGTTGCGACAAACACAATATCATCATCTAAACACCATACATGATCATTCATTTTTTGGATCCGCCTCGGCTGCAATTGAATAATCGTTTGTAACAGCCCTTGCAAATTTTGCATCGTCGTCACTGGGCCAACGCGCATATTCCAACGTTCTAACGCGTGCGTCGTAACGATGACGCTATTTTTTCGTTTTCCATTAAAGTTTTGCACAAATTTATCTTTATATAAATGTAATTGTTTTCTCGTCGTCACAGGTGTCGCATAAAGAAATGTTTCCGCGTAGATGGGCTTCGCCACTTTTAAATTTGCAATCATATTTAACGAAATTTCATCCATGTTCATCGTTTTACACCTCATTTATACTTTCCCTTATTATGCCATTTCTATATAGACATAATGCGTCCTTTTATGTAGCTAATTTCAAAAATAACTATTCCTACCTGTTTTTATGGTTTTAACTCGATAATGTTTCTATTGTACGAAATTATTGCACTTAAATATACCGTGCATCGATAATTTTAATAAATTTTTTTGTGGCGCGTGACATCGGAATATTTTTGAACGTACAAATCCCTAAGCTTCGCGGTGGAATATCTTGATATAATGGCACTTCATGCAGTATACCTCTTGATAAATAATCCTTCGCAAACTCCTTCGTTACACACGCAATCCCTAAGTTAATGCGCGCAAATTCAAGCAGTAAATCATGCGATCCTAAATCAAATTCTGGTGCGAGATCATATCCTTGTTGCTGCAAATATTCCTCGACGTATTGGCGCGAATTAGACCCTTTTTCTAAAAAGATGAGCGGCATGCGCAATAACGTCTCAAACGAAATCGGCTGATGCGTTAAGTTTTTATATTTATCGCCACAAACGAAAATATCGTGAATATCGCCGCATGGTAAAACATCGAGCTGTGCATCTGTGATCGGTAAATTACAAATTCCAACATCCACTTCCCCTGCTTTTAACGCTGTAACAATTTCATGGGTCGTCCCATTTTTAATCGTGAGCTTAATGCCAGGGTAGCGCATATGGAATTTTTCTAAATACGTTAATAAATAGTAGCGAGCGATTGTATCTCCTACACCGATGCGAAGCTCCCCAGTCATTAAATTTTGAAATTCATCCATTTTTACTTCCGCTGCCTCAAGTAAGCTAAGGGCAGATGTCACATATTCATGTAATAACTGGCCTTCGTGCGTTAAATGAACCCCTTTTGACGTGCGCGTAAATAAATATGTTTTTAAATCTTTTTCTAAGTTCGCAATCGACTGACTGACGGCTGGTTGCGTCATATAAAGCTCTTTAGCCGCTTTAGAAAAGCTTTCGTGCCTGCTGACAGTATGAAAAATACGATACAAATCTAACTTGCTAACCATATAAGCACCTCTTATACCTATTATCAATTTTATTAATTTCACTTATACCATATTTTTTAGTATAGTGAAAACATATTGATTGAATTAACGAAATTGACATAAATACGTCCAGTTTTTTATACAGAGGAGAGAATTATTTTGACACGTGTAGTAGGTACAGTAGTTCGCGGTCTTCGCGGCCCAATCATTAACGAAGGTGACGACATTCAAGACATCGTCGTAAACACAGTTTTAGAAGCAGCAAAAGTAGAAGGCTATGACATTCAAGATAAAGACATCATTACAGTAACAGAATCAGTTGTTGCACGTGCACAAGGTAACTACGCAACAATCGATCACATCGCACAAGACGTGGCAGCTAAATTTGGCGACGAACCAGTAGGGGTTATTTTCCCAATCCTTTCTCGTAACCGTTTTGCAAACGTATTACGCGGTATTGCACGCGGAGCGAAAAAAGTTATTTTAATGTTAAGCTATCCTTCTGATGAGGTTGGTAACCACTTAGTGGATATCGACGAGTTAGACGTAAAAGGTGTGAACCCTTGGACAGATACGTTAACTGAAGCGCAGTTCCGCGAGCACTTTGGCTACAAAAAGCATACGTTTACTGGTGTTGACTACATCGAATATTACAAAGAGCTAATCATCGCTGAAGATGCTGAAGTGGAAGTAATTTTCTCAAACAATGCAAAAACAATCGTTGAGTACACAAAATCAGTATTAGCTTGTGACATCCACTCTCGTTTCCGTACGAAGCGTTTAGTAACAGCTGCTGGTGCAACAACGGTTTACTCTTTAGATAACATTTTATCTGAATCAATTAACGGTTCTGGCTTCAACGCAGAATACGGTTTATTAGGTTCAAACAAAGCGACAGAGGAATCAGTAAAATTATTCCCTCACACGTGTCAACCGATCGTTGATGGCATCGCTGAAAAATTAAAAGCAGCTACTGGTAAAGACATCGAAGTGATGATCTACGGCGATGGCGCGTTCAAAGATCCTGTAGGTAAAATTTGGGAACTAGCAGATCCAGTTGTATCTCCTGCGTTCACTGCTGGTTTAGGTGGTACACCAAACGAAGTGAAACTAAAATATTTAGCAGATAACAACTTCTCTCACTTACGCGGTGAAGAGTTAAAAGCAGCGATCCAAGAGCACATTAAAAACAAAAACGAAGATTTAGTTGGTGCAATGGAAGCGCAAGGTACAACACCTCGTCAATTAACAGACTTAATCGGTTCTTTATCTGACTTAACATCTGGTTCTGGCGACAAAGGGACACCAATGATTTACATCCAAGGTTATTTCGATAACTACACAAACTAATATACACACATATATAACGTTTGATTAAAAAAACTAGAGCAAACAGCGCTGTTTGCTCTAGTTTTTTATGCATTTTGACTGTCGATCAACCGTAATTTTTCAATAGCTTCGTGCAAATTAACGGACTTCGCGCTTTTGTAACCATGTGACCCAATAACCTCGGATTTTGCGAGAAAGGGCTTTTTGTAAAAAACGTAAACGCTTTTCGGCACGTCGAAACCATTTCGGATTGTCGTAACGTTTCCCATTTGATAAA
>JAHAYH010000049.1 GCA_018384745.1 Caryophanon sp.
AAATAATCTAGGACGACTGTCAATTTAAATTCCTCGCTATATTTGACCATAAAAAATCACCCCAAAAGTTAGTTTTTACTCTAACTTTTGGGGTGCAGCACCAACGTGCGAGGGCTTTTTGTTATACTGCGTTGGCAAGTAAACGGTGTTGACGTGCGACATGGCTGACAATGCGCAATTCATCTTCTGTAAATTTCGGTGCTGGAATTGTACGATACACAAGCTGGAACTTGCCGTATGGTAACGTCCATTCTTTCGCAGGTGCTGCAATGTGCGCTGCGCCGTTTTCTACATACGCATTAAACACGTCTTCTACTGTGTAGTGACAAGCTGGAGATGCCACCTCTTCGATAAACGCTGATTGTCCAAAATGCTTTGTCCATGCATGATTTAATTGCGCTAGCATGTATTGTAACACCTCGTTATTAATGAAAGCTTGACGCTCGTTCATTTCATAAATGAAATATGCAGCGATGTTTTGTGCACTGTACTTGTTTGCCATTCGATTCAACTCCTTTACTGTTTTGTTATGGGGTAACAACTGCCTGATTACTGATTAGTATAAAGTATGCTTTTCCCATTGTCAATAATGTTTATAAAATTACTTGGTTTTAAGTTTCAAAAAATTCAAACTACTAATCATGCGCCCCACCTCGTATGAGAAGTGGCGATCGCATGCGTTGAGCAAATGAGCTCCATTCCTTTTACATCAATACTTTAGCGACATTTCCTAGCTGCAAATGGGCACGTTTTTTTGTGTATTGCTACAAATGAGTAACAACCTCACATGAGAGCTTTCACGCTGCAAATGAGCTGCGTTTTCGAAATAACAAATCAACTTACTAGGTTTTAAAAGTACAATGGCTACACTCAGGTCACCTTTCCTGAGAAGGAATTTTTCTCGCATGAGAGAAAACAAAACCCTCTTCTTTATGTAAGAAGAGGGTTGCTTGTTCCTCCTCTTATCTTTCAAGCTCATATGAGAACTTGTAGGAATTAGCACCTTACTTGTTCGTCACAAGCTGGTTGCTGGGTATCACAGGGCCTAGTCCCTCCACCACTCTGGATAAGAGTTATTGAGTTGTACGTTCCATCGTTGAAACCAAGCTTACTACAACGATGCTATTTATGTCAACAGAAATTTCAGAATTTTTTATATATACGTCGTCATCTACATGTACATCTCCTTCTTTTTACGGCGCTTTTTTTGGAAAGAGTCGAATTTTAGAAACAAAATCCAGACAAATCGTTCACAACTGTAAATCATTTACACTGTTATACTAAAATTAGAAAGCGACAAACGTTTCTATTTCTTGATTTATATGGAGCATTCATTCCCATCTATCGATTTAATTACTTTCGTACACTATGCAAAAAGAAAGGATGATTTGTGATGACGACCAACTCCACATCGATGCCACAAAGTGCTGCACAAAAAAAGCGCAACTTTCAATGGCTTTGGATCACACTCGCATTTGCGGCATTTTTTATCATTACATTTTTACCGAATGATGACGCATTACCTGTTGCGGGACAACGCAGCTTAGCGATTTTAGCATTCGCCGTAATTTTATGGGTGACAGAAGCTGTATCATACCCTGTTAGCTCCGCGATGATTATCGGCTTAATTACAATTTCTCTTGGACTCGCACCATCGATTGACGACCCTACGGAACTGCTTACAACGTCGGGCGCATTGAAGCTCGCACTTGGAGGGTTCAGCAGTTCGGCTGTTGCGCTTGTTGCTGCTGCACTATTTTTAGCTGCTGCGATGCAAGTGACGAACTTGCATAAACGCCTTGCACTGCTCGTATTATCACTCGTTGGTACGAAAACAAAAGCAATTGTTGCAGGTGCGATTGTCGTGTCAATTATTTTAGCCTTTTTCGTACCGAGTGCGACGGCCCGTGCTGGCGCGGTCGTACCAATTTTAATCGGCATGGTTGCCGCATTCGGTTTAGCAACGAACAGCCGACTCGGTGCGCTATTAATTATTACCGCTGTACAATCCGTTTCGATTTGGAATATCGGTATTAAAACGGGTGCTGCGCAAAACATGGTCGCACTTGGCTTTATTGAAGAAACGTTCGGCGTAACCGTCTCATGGAGCGAATGGTTTTTATATGCTGCGCCGTTTTCGATCCTCATGTCCATTGCATTATTTTTCATCATGATTACGCTCATTAAGCCTGAAACGAACGAAATTGAAGGCGGTAAAGCGTTAATTAAACAACAGCTTGCAGAGCTTGGGCCATTAAAACGAACTGAGCTACGCTTAATTGTTATCTCAGTGGCATTGCTTATTTTATGGTCAACAGAAGGGACGCTTCATCCGTTTGATACAACAACGGTTACGATCATTGCGATTGCGCTATTGCTCACACCGAAAATTGGCGTCTATTCATGGGAAGAAGTACAACCGCTTATTCCTTGGGGTACGATCATCGTCTTCGCAGTCGGCATCGCGCTCGGTACAGTACTACTGAATACACAAGGTGCACAATGGCTGTCTGACGCCGTATTTGGCTCACTAGGTCTTGATCGTATGCCATTGCTTGCGACGATTGCGATTGTGACAGCCTTCAACATTATTGTGCATTTAGGGTTTGCGAGTGCGACGAGCTTAGCTTCGGCACTTATTCCGGTATTTATCGCCCTTTCTGCAACGATTCCTGCAGACAACATCGGCTTTGTGCTCATTCAGCAATTCGTCATTAGCTTCGGTTTCTTATTGCCAATTAGCGCCCCACAAAACATGCTCGCTTACGGAACTGGCGCCTTTACAACGAAGGACTTTTTAAAAGCCGGTATTCCGTTAACGATTATTGGTTACTTACTTGTGTTGCTGCTTAGTGCGACATATTGGCAATGGATTGGTCTTATGTAGAACGTTTTCAATTCGACCGACAATATTATATGATGAACGTGGAGATTACTCTCTACGTTCATTTTTTTATACATAAGGAGGAGTTTTTTATGGTTCGTGATTTACTACGTGCGCACGCATCTGTTCGTAAATACACAGGTGAGATCATTCCAAAAGAAACGGTCATCGATTTAATTGAGACAGCACAAATGGCCGCAAGCTCGCATTTTGTTCAAGCATACAGCGTTATTTGGGTGACGGATGAAGAGAAAAAGCAAAAGCTTGGGGAATTATCAAAAAATGACTTCCAGTTCAAAACAGCTGGCGCATCATTTTTATTTTGCGTAGACTTCCAACGCTTATACAAAGCTGGTCAAAAGCATGGCGTTAACATTTCTGCGGATTCTGCAGAAAACGTCCTTGTTGGTGTGGCAGATGTGAGCTTATTCGCCCAAAACTTCGTCATCGCTGCAGAAGCACAAGGCTACGGCATTTGCTACATTGGCGGTGCGCGTACAAACCCTGCTGAAATTAGCAAACTCTTTAATTTACCGGACTACGTATTCCCGTTATTTGCGATGACAATCGGCAAACCGACGAAAGTAAACGAAACGAAACCGCGTTTACCAGTAGCCGCTGTGCTGCATGAAAACAGCTACAATGTAGAACAGTACGATGCGCTTTTAGATGAGTACGATCAAATGATGGAAAACTATTATGCAAGCCGTTCATCAAACCAAAAAATGTCGAACTGGACGAAGCAAATGGCGGACTACTTAGTGGAGCAAAACCGTCCATTTATGAAAGATTTCCTTGCGACAAAAGGCTTTACGTGGAAATAACATTGCGATAAACAACGCATTTGAGACAAAATAAAGCGTGATTGGAAAATGAACATTTCCGATCACGCTTTTTGCTATTCGACGACGCTTCATCTGCCGAGCGCTCAAAAATCACTACTGTCCCAGCTTCATTTTTCATTATATAAGCTTTTTCACGCGCTCATAATGGAGTGAAAATTGAGCTTCAGCAAAATCAGAGAGCGTCGGGAAGACTTCCTGCAGCTCACGAAACTTTGCCCATTCACGCTCATGCCCTTCAATTTGTGGCATTAAAAATGTTAAATGCAGTATTTGCATCGTTGCGACTTCCGCGTTCTGCAAATTCATTTTAAATTTCATCGTCCAAATATCCGTATGTGAAATGTATTGGTTTACATAGTCCGTCACATGCTGCATTGCTTGTTCATTTGCAAACGGTCGCAGCTTTTTATGTAAAGACGCTGCATCTTCATTAAACTTCTCTATTTTCATCACATATTCTTTATCTTTACGCTGTAAATTATGGTCAATCAATTGAGACGCATGTTTATTTAGCCAAACCATTCCATCACCTCCACCATCATGTTGTTGTGTTTATCGTAACGCTATTATTTTTGCATAGTGAAGATCGTACTGCTTCGGTGCATATTCAGAAAGCATTGGGAACGTTTCACGAAGTGCGTGAAAGCGCGCACGTTCTTTCGTAAATTGCTCCGCTGGCAACTGCTCGAAAATAAAATGTAAGTGCAACAGTTGAAGCGTTGCCACCTCTAAGTTTTGCAAATTCGTTTTAAATTTTAAATACCAAACCGTTGTATGAGAAATAAATTGATTTACATAGCTTGTAATCCCTTCAACGTCCTCAATGTTCATTTCGAGCAACAGCTTTTTATGAATCGCCGCCGCCTCAACGTTAAACGCTTCAATTTGGTCGTAATAATCTTTTTCTTTTCGCTTCAGCCGATTGTCAATTAACTTCGATGCTTGTTTATTTAAAAAAACCAAAATGTTCATCTCCGTCTTTAAATCTTTAAACCTATTATAGCACTACATCTAAAGTCGTTGTAGTTGTAATAATTTTAGGTTAAAAGATTTAAGAACAACATTAAAATGTTATGCTTACAATAGCAAATAACCAAAAATATAAAAAAGCTACTAAAACGTCGTTACGTTTAGCAGCTTCTTTACATGTCATATTTACTGTGCAAGCCCTTTAATTGTCAACACTTTAACAGGAAGGAATTGCTCACCTGTTGCAGCATACGTCATCGTTACTTCGTCGCCTTGTTGCAAGTAAATTGCGAGTGGTACCGTTTCAGAACTCACTAAATAGTTTGTTCCGTCTTCAAGTAAAAACGACACGATCGTAAAGTCTCCTGAGCGCTCCTTGTAGACGCGCGAGACGATGCCAGTTGCTGTCGCTTCTTCCGCATTTGACGTACCATTTACCGTTCCGCCACCGCGACTAAGCGCTGTTCGATACAGGCGTAACGCTTCATTTGGCGTTGCGGCGTACGCTGAAATTTCTGGGTTCGCTGCAGAGACGATGAAATAGTTTTGTAAGAAACCATTCGCATCAAGTACCGCTGTTAACCAGCTTGCTTCGCCGTAAAAGTTATATAAAATCGGCATTTCGCCTTCCCATTCTTTTTCGACAAATTGACGCTCGACGATGTTTAGTGCACCGCGTGAATCCATGTATGCTTCTTCAGCGTTGCCTGTATAATACGTTGCTTCGCCTGTACGCGCATTTGTGAGCGCATAGCCAAGCATCGAATCAACGCCTTCTTTCGGACTTGTAAAATCGGTGAAGTAATACATATCCCCTTGTTCATTGAAGATCGGACTGACATTTGCCTCTGTTCCTTCATCCGATGGTAGCTTCACATCTTTTTTCCCAAACCAACTGTTCCAATACCCATGTGGATAATTGCCGTAATAGCTGTTTTGTAAGCTAACCGCTTCTGGTGATACGGCACCGTCGATAAATGCTGGCACTTCGTCTAAGCTAAACTTTGATGTTTCCCCCGTTGCTGCATCGACCATAATCATCCCGCGCACATCAAAGCCGTCACGCGCTGAAATAAATTCACCGTACGTGCGAATGTAGTACGGCTTGCCATCCTCATCGACTTCTAATTGCGGCTCACCGTTAAAAATTAACGTCGGATACGCCAAACGCATGTAGCGTGCTAAGTCTTTATTTAAGTATGCAGAAGGCACATACGTCATCTCAGATTTTACAAACTTTGGATTTGCTGATGAATCCGTCGCACTTAACATGAAGTATCCTGGTGTTGTTTTACCGTTCCACCATTTGAAAAACCCTGAAAACTCAACAGGTGCTACGTACACATAGTCACCATTTACCTTTTGAATTTGTAAGTTCCCTAGCTCATAATAGCTCGTATTGGGCACTTGGCTGAACGCTTTTTTCATTTTATTTTCGGCAAATTGTGGTGGCACACTTGCCGGCGTTTTCGTTTCATCAAATGGCTCAATCTCTACTTCCTCTTGCATTTGTGCCGATTCAAACTTTTCATCTGCATTAAATACTGCTGCGCTAAATAAATAGCCGACCACGACTAATGACGCAACGAATAGCCCGCCCTTTACAAGTTGTTCCGTACCGCGTGCAAACAACGTTCCGACAAATGTTCCGACAACGAGCGTCGGCCAAAATGCATGCCAGTTTAAGTCTACTTTCGTCACGTAGGCTGTCACTGCAACGGCGATCAACGCACCGATAAAAATGACAACAGCAGAAATTGTGTGTTGCGTTGTCGTGAAGTTTTGTGGTCGTTTAAACGGCACAATTAATAGCGTTAACACGACGGCACCGAGTGCTGCATATAACAACATGCTTCCCATTTCCGTATCACCCTTTCTTGTTACTACATATACGGTAAATATGCTAAAAAGTTTCAACTTTATGCGGAAACGGAATAGAGATTATAGATTTGATTCACTAAATATTCCGAACACCGAAATAAAGTGCTACAATATAAGCATGTAAATAAGAGGAGGAATTTTCATGAAAGAACAAGTGATTGAGCGCCTTATTCGCTATGCAAAGATCGATACACAATCGGACTTTACATCGTCAACAACACCATCGACAAAAAAGCAATTTGACTTACTGCACATGCTGCAGCAAGAACTAACAGACATCGGCTTAACGGACATTACGTTAGATGACAATGGCTATTTATTCGCGACGTTACCGAGCAATACGGACAAGCAAGTACCAACAATCGGCTTTTTAGCACATGTGGATACGACGACGGACTTTTCTGGTACGAACGTCAAGCCACAACGCATCGACAATTATGACGGTGGCGACATCGTGTTAAACGATGCGTTAACGATGCACGTGGCAGACTTCCCCGAGCTTGCTGGCTATAAAGGGCAAACGTTAATTACGACGGATGGTACAACATTACTTGGTGCCGATGACAAAGCCGGCATTGCTGAAATCATGACGGCAATGGACTACTTAGTGAAACACCCCGACATTAAACATGGTGATATTCGTGTAGCGTTTACACCAGATGAGGAAATCGGGCGCGGACCGCATAAGTTTGACGTCGAAGCATTCGGTGCAGATTACGCCTACACGATGGATGGTGGACCTTTAGGTGAGCTTCAATACGAAAGCTTTAACGCAGCAGGTGTCAAAGTAACGACACGCGGCACGAGCGTACACCCAGGTTCAGCGAAAAATAAAATGGTCAACGCCATTACGATGGCAATTCAGTTCCAAAATGAAATGCCACTCGATGCTGTACCGGAAAAAACAGAAGGCTACGAAGGGTTCATTCATTTAATGAGCTTCAACGGGCATATTGAAGAAGCGACGATGAGCTACATTATTCGCGACCACGATCGTGAAAAATTCGAAGCAAAAAAAGAGCATATGCGTCGCACAGAAAAAATGATTCAAGCGATTTATGGCGAGGATGCTATCACCGTTGAAATCGAGGATCAATATTACAACATGGGTGAAAAAATTACACCTGTATTTGAAATTGTCGACATCGTTAAAGAAGCGTTCGCCAAGCTCGACATTGAGCCAATCGTGCAACCAATTCGCGGTGGTACAGACGGTTCACAATTATCATTTATGGGACTGCCAACACCGAATATTTTTGCCGGTGGCGAAAACATGCACGGTAAATACGAATATGTTAGCGGCGAAACGATGGAAAAAGCGACGAACGTCATCATTGAAATCGTGCAGCTATTCGAACAAAAAGCATAATAACCGCTTCATACATGAGAAAAACATGCTAGCAAAATAGCCAGCATGTTTTTCTTTTTCGTGTGTGTAATGTTATATATGTGCACGTCTAAGACGATTGACACCTTATTTAAATGCTTGCGCTGCTTTTACGGCTTTTTTCCAGCCTGCATAAAGCTCCTCACGCTGTGCTTCTTCCATGTTCATGTCGAAGCGTTTATCTAAGTTCCAGTTGTTTGAAATGTCATCTAATGACTTCCAGAAACCAACTGCTAACCCTGCTAAGTATGCGGCACCAAGCGCTGTCGTTTCATTTACTTCAGGGCGCTCTACTGGCACGTCTAAAATATCTGATTGGAACTGCATTAAGAAGTCGTTTTTCACCGCGCCACCGTCTACACGTAATGTGTTCAGTGGAATCCCAGAGTCCGCTTCCATTGCGCTTAATACATCTTTCGTTTGGTACGCAAGTGATTCAAGTGTTGCACGTACGAAGTGCTCTTTTGACGTACCGCGTGTTAAGCCAAACACCGCACCGCGTACATCTGAATCCCAGTACGGTGTACCAAGACCTACGAATGCTGGTACAACGTATACACCTTCTGTTGAATCAACGCGTGCTGCATATGCTTCGCTATCTGCAGCTGTTTTGAACATGCGCAGACCGTCGCGTAACCATTGAATCGCTGAACCGGCAACGAAAATAGAACCTTCTAGCGCATACGTTACTTTGCCATCTAAGCCCCATGCGATGGTTGTTAATAAGCCATTTTCTGACTTCACCGCTTTTTCGCCTGTGTTCATTAACATGAAGCAGCCTGTACCGTATGTGTTTTTTGACATCCCTTTTTCATAACAAGCTTGTCCAAATAGTGCTGCTTGTTGGTCACCAGCTACACCCGCGATTGGAATTTCTTGTCCGAAGAAGTTGTTCGGTGCTGTTTTGCCGTACACCTCTGATGATGGACATACTTTCGGTAACATCGATGCTGGCACCGTTAAAATGTCGAGTAATTCCTCATCCCATTTTAAGTCGTAAATGTTGAACATTAACGTACGTGATGCGTTTGAATAGTCCGTTACGTGTGCTGCACCTTCTGTTAACTTCCAAATAATCCACGTATCGATTGTGCCGAATAATAAGTCGCCCGCTTCCGCTTTTTCACGTGCACCTTCTACGTTATCTAAAATCCATTTTACTTTCGTACCTGAGAAATACGCATCGATCAGTAACCCTGTTTTATCACGGAATAGATCGTTGTAACCGTTTTCTTTTAATTCCTCACAAATGCCCGCTGTTTGACGAGATTGCCATACGATTGCGTTATATACAGGCTTTCCTGTGTTTTTATCCCATACGACTGTCGTTTCACGTTGGTTTGTAATGCCGATTCCTGCGATCTGCTCTGGTGCAATATTTTTTTCTGATAACACCTTTGCGATACATGATAAAATCGAGCTCCAAATTTCTTCGGCATTATGCTCTACCCAACCTGATTGTGGGAAAATTTGACGAAACTCTTGTTGCGCTGTGTGCACAACTTTCCCTGTTTCATCAAAAAGCATTGCACGTGAACTTGTTGTTCCTTGGTCTAACGACATAATATATTGTTTAGCCATTATTCATTCCTCCTAGTCTTGTACTTTTGACACCGTCATTTGCGCAATTGCAAAAATTGCAGCTACTACGACGCTGAAAACCCAAAATAGTGCAACACTGTTACCGTTCCATAAAAAGTCAAAGAATACAGCACCGTAAACACCACCGATAATTGGACCGACAATTGGTACCCACGCATATGACCATTGTGAATCACCTTTACCTGGAATTGGTAAAAAGGCATGCGCAATTCGTGGACCTAAGTCACGCGCTGGGTTGATGGCATATCCTGTTGGACCACCTAACGCCATACCGATGACGATAATTAATACACCGACTAAAAATGGATTTAGACCATCTGTCATTGGGTTTGTGCCTAACGCTAAAATACCTACTACAAGTGCGAATGCGCCAACCATTTCAGCAATGACGTTTGATGGTGCATGATTGATCGCTGGTGAAGTCGCGAAGACGCCAAGCTTTGTGCCCTTATCTTCTGTACCCTTCCAGTGTGGTAAATACACTAAATAGACTAATACTGCCCCTAAGATTGCACCGATTAATTGTGCCACGATATACATTGGTACGTCCGCCCATGCGAAGTTTCCAATTGTCGCAAGTGCGATTGTGAGCGCTGGATTTAAATGTGCGCCACTAATGCCACCAACTGCATACGCTGCCATTGCTACGGCAAAGCCCCATGCCATTGTGACAACGATCCATCCGCCGCCTAACCCTTTTGACTTATGCAAAGATACACCTGCAACGACACCGCCACCGAATAAGATTAATAACATCGTTCCGACTAACTCAGCTGTGAATGTAGACATTTGTTCCCCCCCTAGTTTGTGTTTTTCATAGGTACAAAAAAAGCCCACAGTCTAAAAACCTACTTTATATGATTCTCAAGTAGATTTAAGACGTGGACTTCTTTGCTCAACCACAAAATGTTAACTTATTGTCATTTTATTAATGTTCTGTCAACAAGTCAACAATTTATTGCATAATTCGCCAAATTTCTGCGTTTGAAGTCGTAATTGATACAGCACCTGCATCAATGGCAACTTGCGCTTCTTCGGCTGTTCGAATTAAGCCTCCGGTAATAATCGGGATATGCGTTTTTGCATACACTTCCTGAATCATCGCCGGAATAATGCCTGGGAGTAGCTCAATATAGTCTGGTTGTGTTTGTTCGATGAGTGAATAGCTTTTTTCAAGCGCGATCGTATCGATTAAAAAGACGCGCTGAATCGCGATAATGCCGCGACTTTTCGCTTTTAAAATAATGTTCGAGCGCGTTGAAATAATCGCAGCTGGGCGAATATCGTTGCATAAATAATCCGCGCCGAAGTTATCCGTTTTTAAACCGTGAATTAAATCGGCATGAACGATCAACTTCTTTTGATGACGATCCGCTTCTTGTTTCAGTGAGCGTAAATGCCCTAAGTTTACTTCCAATACAACAATGTATTCAAATGGACTCTTTAGTAGTTGATCAAACTGCTTAATTGTTCGCGCAGCAGGAATCACCTTTTGATTCGTTAATGGCATAAACCTTCTCCTTACACTGTTTGTCTTCTATATTATATCAAGCAGTGACATGAAGTGGGACGTTTTCCGCACAACTTTTACTTTTCACTCCATATTTTTACTATATGTTTATATTTATTTCGCAGTCGTTGCGCGGTGAATTTCTTTTTCAAGTTCCATCGCATATTGCGCTTTTTGTAAGTCGCTCCAGCTTAACACCATTGCCATAACGTTTAATACCGCTTCTTTATGTGCTTTGACGCTGTCGATGTTAAAGAACATGTTGCCTGTACGACGCACGAAGAAGTCCACTGGATGAACAACCATTTCGTGCTCAATGCCGTACATTAATTGTGCATACACCATTTTTGGTAACACGTTTTGTGCAACGTTCGCATAGTTAAATACCGTTGTTACATTTGAACCGTAATGATGCGCTAAATATTGACCTTCTTCAAACGTTAAACCAAACGCGGCTGCTTTTTTCGCCTGTTGCTGCACGAATGCTTCTAAGTTTTCAGAGCCACCGATGTCACCGCCAGAAATTTTTAGCTGCTTCGTCATACAGTTGCCCGCTTTAATTTTATGCTCTGCTTTTAACTTTTCAGCTACGTCATTTAAAACGCCTTCTGCCATTTTACGGTAGCCTGTTAATTTACCACCTGCGATCGTAATTAACCCTGCTTTTGATTCCCACACTTCGTCGTGACGAGAAATTTCAGAAGGATTTTTGCCATCTTCGTGAATTAACGGACGCACACCAGCCCAGCTTGATTCGATATCTGCATCCGTTACATTTACGCTTGGGAACATGTAGTGAATGGCGTTCATAATGTAGTCGCGGTCTGCTTGCTCAATATCCATTTCACGTTGGTCGCCTTTATAAAACGTATCTGTCGTACCAACGTAAGTCTTGCCGTTACGTGGGATTGCAAACACCATGCGTTTATCTGGCGTATCGAAATACACCGCTTGCTTTAATGGGAATTTTGATTCGTCAAATACGATGTGGACACCTTTTGATAAAATTAAGTGCTTTCCTTTTTGTTTTCCTTCAATAGCACGTACGTCGTCTACCCAAGGACCTGCTGCGTTGATCACTTTACGCGCATGAATTTCAAAGCGGTTGCCTGTTAATACGTCTTCAGCGACGATGCCAACGATTTTTTTCTTTTTGTTATATAAAAATTCGACAGCTTTTGTGTAGTTGGATAATACCGCACCGTTTGCTACTGCTGCTTTTGCTACTTCAATTGTTAAACGGGCATCGTCTGTACGGTATTCTACGTACACACCGCCACCTTGTAGACCGTCCGTTTTCACTAGCGGCTCTTTTTGCACCGTTTCATCTTTTGATAACATGTAGCGACGCTCTGATTTTTTTACGCCTGCTAAGTAATCATATGTGCGTAAGCCAACTGATGTTGAAAATTTCCCAAACGTACCACCTTTATGGAACGGTAATAACATCCAAACCGGTGTTGTTACGTGCGGACCATTTTCATATACAATTGCACGCTCTTTCCCTAATTCCGCTACTTCTTTAATTTCGAATTGTTTTAAATAGCGTAAACCGCCGTGCACTAGTTTTGTCGAACGGCTTGATGTGCCGGCTGCAAAGTCTTGCATTTCCACTAAGCCAACGGATAAGCCACGTGTTGCTGCGTCTAACGCGATCCCAACACCTGTAATCCCACCGCCGATAATAAGTACATCTTGTACGCCTTGCTGTAATTTTTCAAATGTTGCTTGTCGTTGTACTGTCATGTTTTTTCCTCCTATTTGTTGCTTGAGGACACAAAAAAAGAGACCTTCAAAGACACGTATTCTTCTTGCGAATACGCACTTTAAAGGTCTCTCAATCCTCAAACCGAACTATTAACTTGCCTTTAGTGTACAACTTCACACATAAAAACGCAAGCAACTTACTCTTTTGGCTGTCGACTGCTTTTACGGCGGTTAAAGTTACCTAATAATAGTAACACAACCCCTAAAACAAACGATAAGATCCACCATGTTGAATCATTGATACTTAAATATATAGAAAACGCTAACAGCACCATTCCTAATATATATTGGCGTACTACACCACTGCTCATCGAATCACCTCATGTATATTGTACAACAAAAAACTGACGCTTGGAGAGAGCGTCAGTTCGGAAGTTCACACTGCCTAAAATTTTGAGGGGGGTTTTAGACAAGTATTATAAGAGTCAAGCATACCTCTGGAGAAAAGCGCTAAACTCTCCCCTTTCACAACTGCTTTTGTGAGAAGGTTGTAATCTTTATACCTAAATGATAATCCATCTCAATTAAAAAAGCAATACATTTTCTCAATTATTTTTTCTAATTGAGAATAAGAAACACCACGTTTGGAGAGAACGTGGTGTTAAAAAGTTTACACTGCCCAAAATTATGAGGGGGGTCTCAGGCGCGTAAGTTTTATTAGGATCAGCGAGCTTCTGGAGAAAAGCGCTACATCCTACCTCGTCACAACTGTTTTTGTGAAAAGGAATTACGTTATGTGATAATGATAATCTTTATCAATTAGAAAGTCAACCGCTAACCGACAATCTTTTGCAAATTTTTTCGATATTGCTTTTTGCCGTGCCTATTGTTTCAGTAATGAGCGGCGATATTGCCATTGCTTCAGCTGAAAGTGTAAGAAGCAGCCAATGCAAAAGCCACAAAGCGCAATACCTGATGCAATCGCAACCATCGCGCTAAACGCATAACCAACTGCACTTATGCCAACTGTAAAGCCAATGAATGATAATGCTAAGCAAGCGATCGCGATATATGAGTTAAAGCGTTGTTGATCCACATCTTCTGGTATGTAGCTGCTTTTTGGCTTCGTTAAGCACATTGCAGCGATTCGCATAATTGGATTGAAGCCTACAAAGCCTAATATATTCGCAATGAATGGAATGAGTAAAATCCACGCTTGTCCTGTGATGATCGTCAGCACACTTGCGATAAAAATTGTCGCTTGATTGGCGCGCACGACGGGACGTGGAATGGAACGAATCGGCATAATAACCAACCTTTCTTATAGGTTTTGTGTAATTGTAAACGATATGGCGGCAAAATACAATGAAATCGCTTATAATAAAAGAAAACTATAACAATAAGGTGATGAATGAAATGCCCGCTTTAACAATGGACCAAGTACGTGTGTTAAACTCGTACAGCATTTATACAACAGAACCAAAGCGTACGTTATTTACGCTCGACCATATCGTCAATCGTGAATTTTTCCATGGAGATTTTGCGAATTTAATGGTCGGCATTACAGGTGCTGCGACAGAAACAGCGGCAGTATCACATTTTACACGCCGCTACGGCATGTTTTTTGCGCTGCAATTTTACATGCTCGCCGCATATGATGAAGTATGGGATGGGAATTTAACGGACCTTTGCTTTGATGTAACCGAAGAATACGGCGTACATACGGTCGCGATGTTTGTCAATCCGAACGACTGGCGTTACGTTGAGGAAGAGGAACGTGAAGCAGTCATCCGTAAAATTTTATTTGAGCAAGGTCATGAAGTGATGCGTAAAGTGCGCAAAACGACAACGATTTCACCGCTCATTATTTGGGAAAACTTTTTCGGCTATTTAGTGTGGCATTACCATACGCTACTAAGTAACCCTGGACTTGCGGACCAAGCGATGGAAGACTTAGATATTTTAGAAAATCCTGCAACGTGGGCACGATTTGCCGATAAATCGCTCTTTGCAGAATATACAGGTGGGAAACATCCGTCTGAGCTGATCGATGTACCGATTCGAAAAAGTTGCTGCTTCTCAAAAGATATTCCAGGTTTAATGGCATGTGGTCATTGCCCGGTAAAATAATGGCGTTAAAAAAGGCGAAGGAGCACGCAGCTCTTCGCCTTTTTCTTATGCGTCCTGTACGCGTTCATTCATGCGCGTTACCGCATCGACAAATAAATCGACAAACGCATCGCGGTCAACCGTATGCAAAACATGCGCGTTTGGTAAAAGCCCGGTGCGTCCCATATAATCAACGTGCGTTGTGCCGGCAGCTTGTCCATCCACAACAACGCTGACGTAGCAATCCATTCCGCTAAATACATGTGGGTGCGTCACCGCAATGACCGCACATAAATCATGGAAGCGTAGCGTCGTGCTATAGTTTGGTGTATGAAATGGCGTCTCATGCATGTTCGCTAAATAAAACGTCAACATTTGCTCGACGCGCTGTGCAAATGGTGTGCCAATCGCACGAATGCGCGCAACTTCCGGTAACGTGACATACGCTTTATGCGTCACATCTAACCCACTCATCGTTATTCGTACACCTGAACGAAACACAATTTCCGCTGCGTGCGGATCGACGTACGCATTAAATTCAGCAGTTGGTGACATATTGCCACCAACCGCGCTACCGCCCATCCATGAAATATGAGCAATATGCGGCTTCACTTCTGGATGGGCAAGCAATAGTGCTGCCACATTTGTGAGCGGACCTGTCGCAATAATCGTCATTGGCTCGTCGCTTGCAAGCAGCACTTGACGCATCGCTTCAACTGCCCCGCGCTCACTTAGCGGCAACGTCGGAGCTGGAAACGTAATCGTACCAAAGCCCGTTTCTCCGTGAATATCTTCGGCTACTTCAAGCGGTCGTAAAATGGGGTGCTCCAACCCTTTTGCAATTTCAACATCCACTTGTAAATAGCTAAGCAACGCTTGTGCGTTATACGATGTCTTTGCTTGCGATAAGTTGCCCGCTTCTGTCGTCACAAGCTTGACGTCTAAAGCGTCACTTGCAAATGCGTAAATAAGCATCATCGCATCGTCAATACCAGGGTCCGTATCAATGATGACCGGCTTTTTGTTCATGTTTATGCCTCCTGTCGAAATTGAATCATCCACTGTCCATTATACGGCATGCAAGCTGTGCCGACCCAACCGTTTTGAAGTAGCGTGCGCTGCATCGACTCGTTCTCTACTTCGACGAAGCGATAGCGTTTATACATTGCGGCTTTTTTCTCGTGCAATACGTATCCTTCTTCCGTTAGCGATGTAATGACAAATTGCTCGCTCAAATACGACTGTAGCTCTGTTACTCGTTGCTGCTCTGCTAATTTCACGTTCATTGTTCCCCTCTCAAATTTGCTCCTTCCATTATAGTAAGTTGCGGCATATACACCGCCATTATTTGCTCATACCACGAAAAAAAGAGAATTGCTTTCGACAAAATTTCGAAACAATTCTCTTCTTACTATTTTACGTTTACGTGCGCTTCAACATTAGCGAAATAGTCACGAACGCCTTTCCAGCCATGAACACGTGGGAATTCAGTATCCCCTTGATTCGATGGTTGATCAAATAAAATTCCTTGTCCTGTGAAATTACGCAGCTGTTGTACCGTATCATCGATTAAGTAATCTGCGTTCACAACTTTTTTGTTGCCACAGAAAATGAAATATTGCGGGTTTAAAAATGGGAAGTGCTCACGTAACCAATCGTACTTTGCTAAAAAGCTTCCTGGTACATCCATCGCAGCCGTTGCGATATAAATATCATACGTTTCATTAAGCTCTTTTAACACATCATACGCATCTTCATCTAAAAGTGCTAAATCACGGAAAAAGTCCGGTTCATTAATAATTTGCCAAAACTGTTGACGCTTTTCTTCGCTATGCTCACCGCGGAAAATTTCATACGCGCTTAACTGTTCACCAAAATGCGCATTCGATGCTGCGACTGCTTTATCAATAAAGTTCGCCAGCACTTGGTCCATATCTACTGCAATGCTTTTTCTCATAGTACCCCTCCATGTATACGTTCTCGTTACTAGCTTACCTGTTCACACAAGCTTGGTGCAACTATTTCGCCGCTTCTAACAACGTTGCCGCGACTGCTTTTGCCCCAATTAGTAGCGCTTCACGGTTAAACGTCATATACGGGTGGTGCAGTCCTGGCGCTAAATCTGCGCCAATGCCAATCATCGCTGCATGTAGCGTTGGCTTTGCGATTGTGTAGCAGTGGAAATCATCGCTCCCCGGCGTGTGCACAGGTGCTGTAATTGCTTCTGCTGGAAACGTTCGCTGTAAAGCACGTTCAGCAATCGCTACCGCTTCTGCTGACACTTCTGCTCCTGGTGTGAAGTCTTCCCACTGCCACTGTAACGTAACGTTGAACTGCTGTTCCAGTCGTGCAAACATCTCTTCAATGCGCGTTTTTAACAGCTGCAGCACATCATTTTTTTGCGCGCGCACATCAATGGCAAACTCACCTGTTCCCGCGATAATATTCACGCTGCCGCCATCTGCGACCATCTTTGTAATTTTTGCGGAGCATACATCAAACGGATCAATATGAATCATCGCGAGCTGCTGATGCATCGCCGCAAATACATCGATCGCACTTTGCCCTTGGTGCGGACGTGCACCGTGTGCATCAACACCGTGAATTTTCCCTTGTAAAAAGTACGCAGCACCATGATGAATCGCTGGTGTCACTTGCCCAAATGAAAGCTCCTCTTGCGGACGTAAATGCACACCAAATAAATGTGTCACATCGTCTAATGCCCCACGATCAATCATTGAGATCGCACCATTTCCTTTTTCTTCTGCTGGTTGGAAAATAAAACGGATGCGCTTATTGATCGCTTCATGACGTACATATAATAACGCGCCAAGCACCATCGACATGTTTGCATCGTGACCACATGAATGGTTCGCTTGCCACGTACCATTAACTTCTTGCCATAGTGCATCAATGTCAGCACGTACAGCGACGACGTCTTCCCCTTGCCCAATTTCTGCAACAAGTCCTGTCACATCATCAAATCGTTTATAAGGAACATTTAAATCGTCTAAAATGCGCGCGAGTGTGTTTGTCGTTTCGACTTCCTCCCAGCTAATTTCTGGATTCGCATGGAAATGCTCAAACCACGCGTAAATTTGTTGTTCAATTGCTTGCTGCTGTGTAAACATGCTGCTGCCACCTTTATTCGAAAGTTTTCATTTTATTATAGCAAAACGGATGCCGCCACAACAAAAAAGACACGTTCATGGATCAGCCGTTGATCCATGGCGTGCCTTCTTCGGCATATGTGAATTGCTTATAGCTCCGTCCAAAAGCCTTGTGGTAATTCTTGTTCTTGTAATTCGGCTGCTTCAAATGTTTGCTCAACTGCTTCTGCGCCTTCCTGGTCCAATAAATACGTTTCGAATTTTGAGTTCATGTAACATCGCCCCTATAATAGTTAGAATTTTTAGATAACAATACTTTATATTATTATCGGGCGTTGTGCAACGATAAATCTCTTTCATCGAAAAGAAGCATAAAATTCATCTCAATTTAAGATATATTTTCGATTGGTCGCTTTTGCTTTCGAAATGTCGGTTTCACTTCAGCAATTAAAATCGCCGCAAAGATAAGGACACAGCCAATAATCATGCGGCCTGTTAATAATTCATGTAAAATGATAACCGATAAAATTGTGCCAAATAATGCTTCTGTCGACAAAATGATCGCAGACTTCGTCGGGTTCGCATACTGCATGCCGATATTTTGACATGCATACGCAATAACTGTACAAAAGATGGCTAAATAAACAATCGCATACACACCTTCAACCGGTACGTTCGTCGTTAACTCTCCCATAAAGGCAGCTGTCACAATACTTAATAGCGATGCAGTCATAAACTGTACAATCGTTAACGCAAGTGCATCTTCCGTTTTCACAAACACATTCGTATAAAAAATATCAAAGGCAAATGCAAGTGCACATGCAATCGATAGCATGTCGCCAATGTTGATCGCAAATGAGCCTTGCAATGACAAAAAGCCAATGCCAATAATCGCCACAAATGCGGCAATGATTTCAAAGCGATCAAAACGACGCTTATAAATGAGGTACGCAAGCAGCGGTACAAAAATAACATTGAGCGCTGTTAAAAAGGCGTTTTTAGACGGTGTCGTATACAACAGTCCGTACGTTTGAATGACGAACGCGATAAACAAAATGGCACCGAGCACCGCACCTTTCCATAACACTGCTTTATTAATGAGCTTCAATTTTTTGCGGAAAATGATACATAAAATAATCGTCGCTAACGTAAAGCGTCCAGCCATAATTTGCAGTACGGTTAAATAGTCTAAACCGATCTCCATGCCAATAAAACCGCTTCCCCACATAAGCGCGGTAATGAGCATCAGTATTTCACCTTTATACTTTCCCATCGTGCTACCTTCCTTCTTTCAAATTGCTGCAATATTGCAAAACTAATACTGTTCAGCATAGCACGTTCGATTGCGAAAAAAAAGAACGTTTCGCGCTACTCGCTATATGCAGCATCACACATATAAAAAGCCATTCGAAACATGTTCGTCTCGAATGACTTTTTCAATTATGCTGTAGCTGCTTTCGGTGGCTTTTTCTCACGCGACATCCACTGAATCGCTAATAAAATAACAAATAATACTAAACCAACTGTGTCTGAAATGCCTTCTGGATAAATAAGTAACAACCCTGTCGCAACGGAAATCAGTCGCTCAATAACATTCATCGGGCGGTACCAATAGCCGATGATGCCGGCACCGATTGCGAGCATACCACAAAGTGCTGTAAAGACAACCCAAATGACGGCTGGAATTGTCGTATCAACCATTAACAATTGCGGTGAGAAGACGATCATGTACGGAATGATAAAGGCAGCAATCGCAAGCTTTGCTGAGTTAATCCCTGTACGAATTGGCTCACCACCGGAAATCCCGGATGCTGCAAATGCAGCCAGCGCAACAGGTGGTGTAATATCGGCAATAATGCCGAAGTAAAATACAAAGAAGTGTGCTGATAATAAAATGGCAATCGGCACAGCCGCTGGTGCTACGTCTGGTGCAAGCAGCGTAATAATCGCTGGTGCTGCAATCGTTGACGTAATAACGTAGTTCGCTGTTGTTGGTGCGCCCATTCCTAAAATAAGTGACGCAATCATCACGAAGAATAATGTTAATAAAATACTACCGCCTGCAAGGTCCACTAAACTACCTGCTAAGCTTAAGCCTAAGCCTGTTTTTGCTACAACACCGACGATGATGCCGGCACAAGCTGTCGCAGCAACAACCGCTAACGCTGTACGTGCACCGTCAACAAGTGCATCGATGATTTCTTTAAAGCCAAATTTCACATCTGGGTTAATAAAGCCAACGATAATACAACTAATAATACCGAATAACGCTGCACGCATAACCGGCACACCTGACATCATTAATATGATGATCAGCACAATCGGCAATAATAAGTAGATTTTTTTTAGCGTTTTTGTACGATCTGGCATTTCGTCATCCGTTAAGCCACGTAAACCAAGACGCTTTGCTTCAAAATGCGTCATGATCCAAATCCCTGTAAAGTATAATAGCGCAGGAATCGCCGCTGCTTTTGCAATTTCCCAATACGTAATACCCCGTCCGATAAATTCCACCATTAAAAATGCTGCTGCCCCCATAATTGGCGGCATTAATTGTCCACCTGTTGATGCAGATGCTTCTACCGCACCGGCGAAATTTTTATTGTAGCCAAGGCGCTTCATCAGTGGAATTGTGTACGCACCTGACGTCACAACGTTTGCGACCGATGATCCTGAAATCGTACCTTGTAGCGCTGATGAGAAAATCGCTACTTTCGCAGGACCACCTGTTAGCTTTCCTGCTACAGAAATGGCTAAGTCGTTAAAATATTCTCCAACGCCCGTTTTAACAAGAAACGCACCAAATAATAAAAAGGCAAAAATAAATGTTGCAGATACGCTAATTGGCGTTCCTAAAATACCATCTGTCGAGTAGTACATTAAGTTAACGATTCCTTCTAACGACTGCCCACGATGCGCTAAAAAGTCTGGCATATACGGGCCAAAAAATGCATATGCTAAAAACAAACTAGCGATGATTGTAATTGGCAGCCCTACTGCACGTCGCGCTGCTTCTAATACTAATAAAATGACAATTAAACCGACGATAAAATCCATCGTTTCAATCGTGCCAAGGCGCCCAACGAGACGCTCGTAATTCAACGTCCAATATACACCCGTAACAGCTGCAATCGCTGCTAAAATCCAATCATAAAATGGAACTTTATCTTTTCGTAGTCCTTTTAACGCTGGATATAATAAGAAAATAAATGTTAAACCGAAGCCTAAATGAATCGTTCGTTGAATCCACGCTGTAAACTGTCCAAACACCGCTGTATACAACTGGAACAATGCGAATGCAAGTAAGCCGAAGTAAATAATTTTATTAACTGTTCCTGGAACGCTACGAATATTAGATTCCGTATCGTATTTTTCGAGCAGCTTTTGTTGTTCTTCTGCAGACAATGTTTCAAACTCTTTGTTTTGCTCAGCCATTATAACGTCACCCCTTTGATCATGTCATAAAAAGAAAGTTTTTCTACATGTATACGATACGAATGCCCTCGCGTTAACGTTTCTTTTAACGCCAACTGCTCTCCGTCATATAAAAGCGATAAATCTAAATCAATATCGCCAACGTAAAGCGTAAAATCATTCATATACGATTGTTCAAATGTCAGCGTATACACCCCATCTTGAAACGTTAATGTTTGTCCTTTTTCAGCAGTTGCTGGCATACCAATGGCCGTGTCACTATACGTCATATAACGCATGCGAAAACGGCCTTCTTCAACTGTATAATGCTCGGTTACATCACTTAAATGAATGGAGTGCGTATAACGCAATGCAAAATCTTCTCCATTTGTTAATGGCAATATAAATACATTGGGCGATGATGTTTTCGTTTCTGTAAAAACGATTGCTTGCTGAAATGGATAACATAACATACATGCTACTATTCCTATACATACCCCTATTACGATTATTTTCTTCATAGCTTCAATAAAAAAGAGAGCTTACGTTTTCACGAAAGCTCTCTTTCTTCTCCATTAATTATTGCTCGTCGAAGTACTTTTGAGCACCTGGGTGTACATCAATACCGATTCCATCTAACGCTGTATCTGTTTTAATGTATTCCGCTTTTGCATGTTGAATTTGAGATGCGTTTCCGTAAATTGCTTTCGTGATGCCGTATGCTACATCTTCTGGTAAGCTTTCTTTTACTGCTAACATCGCTAATACTGACACCGCTGGTACATCTGCTTCTAAGCCATATGTGCCTGCTGGAACTGTATCATTTGTGTAGTACGGATATTTCTCGATTAATGCTTCTGCTTTATCCGCCGCTACTGGGACAATGACAACATCTTCTGTTGCATTTAATGCTTCAACCGCTGCTGTTGGGTAACCAGCTGTAATGAAGGCTGCATCAATTTGTCCACCTTGAATACCTTCTGTTGACTCACCGAAGTCTAAGTTTTGTGCTTGAATATCATCCATTGATAAACCGTGAATTTCAAGCAGCTGCTCTGCATTCGCATACGTACCTGAACCCGGTGCACCTACAGAGACCTTTTTACCTTTTAAATCTTCATATGATGTAATGCCTGAATCGGCAAGTGTTACAAGCTGAATCGTTTCAGGATATAGTGCCCCGATCGCCACTAAATCTTCCACTGCGCCTGTTTCTTCAAACATTAGCTCGCCCTCAGTCGCATAATACGCGATATCCGTTTGTACGAAGATGACTTCCCCTTCATCTTTTTGTAAGCCTGTTACGTTCGCCGCAGAAGCTTGTGATACTTCCGCTGTCGTTTGAATGCCCGTTTCATCAGAAATTAACTCAGCAAACGTGCCCCCTAATGCGTAGTACGTCCCTTGTGTCCCACCTGTTAATAAGCTTAAAAACTTAATGTCTGATGCTTCACCATTGTCTGTTGAGCCTTCTTCATCTGATGAACATGCTGCAAGCGCAAGCATCGATGCCATACTTAAACCAAGTAACCATCTTTTGTTTTTTAATTTCATCCTATGTACCTCCCTTTGTGTGCCACTTCTTTTCACATGTACTCTACCCCTTGAGCTATATTTAACTGAAAAAGAAGTGTATCTACATCCACCTTAACACAATTTTTTAGATTATTACAATAAGTTATTGTTTTTGTCATTTAATGGCTTTATTTTCTCACATATGGCTCTTCACCATAACATGGGGTTGCTTTTCACGTCGAGGCAGGC
>JAHAYH010000053.1 GCA_018384745.1 Caryophanon sp.
GCGATTTCGCGAACTTTATCGCGTTTAACCGTTGCAACTTTCGTACGGTTTGGTTCACCAGATCCAGATTGGATACCAGCAGCTACTTTAAGTAGTACTGCAGCCGGTGGAGTTTTCGTAATGAAAGTGAATGAACGGTCCTCGAATACTGAAATTTCAACTGGAATGATTAAACCAGCTTGGTCCGCAGTACGAGCGTTGAATTCTTTACAGAAGCCCATGATGTTAACACCAGCTTGACCTAATGCAGGACCAACCGGTGGAGCTGGGTTAGCTTTACCAGCAGGGATTTGAAGTTTTACAACTTTAATAACTTTTTTAGCCACGAGACACACCTCCTTAAGTCCGTGATGTGGTAATAGGGTTGCCCCTCCCACTCAAATATCTGTTCGTCAGCTAATTTGCCGATAACATTAAAATTATCATTGGATGTCGATGACCGTTATGACATACATCATACAGTCTGACCTTTGAAATGATACCACTTTTAAATATTATTAGCAAGCACTATTATTTACTAAATTTTTTGAACTTCTGTGAAATCTAGTTCTACCACAGTTTCGCGGCCGAACATGTCGACAGAAACTTTTAAAATACCATTTTGTACTTCCACTTCTTCTACGCGACCTTGGAAGTGCGCGAATGGACCGTCTAAAATTTCAACTACGTCGCCAGCAGAAATTTCAACTTCACCAACAGCTTTTGTTGTCATGCCAACTTGTGCAAGTAAACGCTCAACCTCTTCTGGTAATAAAGGTGTTGGTTTTGCACCGCCACCTGAAGAACCGATGAAGCCTGTTACGCCTGGTGTGTTACGTACAACATACCAAGAATCGTCTGTCATAATGATCTCAACTAATACGTAACCTGGGAAGATTTTACGCATAACTGCGCGTTTTTTACCGTCTTTTAAATCTGTTTCTTCATGTTCTGGTACGATTACACGGAAAATTTTATCTTCCATGCCCATCGTTTCAACACGCTTTTCTAAATTTGCTTTCACTCGGTTTTCATAACCTGAGTACGTATGCACTACATACCATTGTTTTTCCATAATCAGTAGGACTTAGTCGTCCGTCCCTCCCTTACAAAATCATCGAATATAACTGTATACCCGATTTTCACGCAAATTCTAGTTCACTACAGTAATTCCACATATAACACACTTTATTATATGCGCACTTTCATCTATTCACGAGCAAATGAAAAAACCCGTTGTTTTAACAATGACGGGCTATTTTCGACACATATGAACGCTGTACTAATTATAAATCCAAATACCAACGGAATAATTCTGAAATACCGTAATCGACAACTAAAAAGAATAAGGCCATGATGACAACCGTTGAGATTACAACGACTGTATATTTCGTCAGCTCTTTACTTTTTGGCCAGCTTGTTTTACGCATTTCTGAAAACACGTCACGGAAAAAACTCGTAACTTTATTCATGCAGCTTAACCTCCGAATAACTCGTTCTTCTATATTGCTCTAACGTTTAAATTGTCTCTTTATGGATCGTGTGCTCATTGCAACGCGAGCAAAACTTCTTGAGCTCTAAACGTGTTGCGACATCGCTTTTTTTCGGCAATGTATAATTACGTGAGCCACATTTTTCACAGCAAAGCACGACTTTGTTAGCCATTTTATCACCTTTTTTGGCATTTTGTCTTTTAAAGACTATCACCTAAATTATATGCTGTCAACAACTCGACAACAGCTTTTAAACCCCTAAATGTCTTTCTAACTTACGCTTCACACGCTGTAGCGCATTATCAATTGATTTTACATGTCGGTTCAATTGTTCCGAAATTTCATTATACGATTGCCCATCTAAATAGCGGGCTAATACTTGTCGTTCCAGCTCGCTTAATACTTCGTTCATCTTCGCTTCAAGCTGAGCATATTCCTCTTGCAAAATAATGACGTCTTCAGGACTTTCACTTACGTCACTCGTAATCATGTCTAACAATGTACGGTCCGATTCTTCATCATAAATCGGCTTGTCTAGTGAAATGTATGAGTTGAGCGGCATATGCTTTTGACGCGTTGCCGTTTTAATGGCTGTAATAATTTGACGCGTAATGCATAGCTCTGCAAACGCCTTAAATGATGACAGCTTATCCCCACGGAAGTCGCGCACTGCTTTATACAGCCCAATCATACCTTCTTGAATAATATCTTCCTTATCTGCGCCGATTAAAAAATATGTCCGTGCTTTTGCTTTCACGAATAGGCGATATTTCGTGATTAAATAATCGAGTGCATCCGCATTTCCAATATGGATCAGCGTCAGCAACTCCTCGTCTGTTAAATGTTCAAAGTCTGCGATTACTTCTACGGGATTACTTTTAATCAACGACCTCACCCCTGCTACACCGGAATTTTTTAGAACTAGTATAAACAAATTGGAAAATATAAGTCAATCAATCTTTTAAGCCTCGACGTATTTGCTCAAGCTTCATTGCCACATCAGGACGCGGTTCAATGCGATTGGGCGAGCGCTTCGTTTGCGTTCGCTTCGCTAATTGATCGATGCGCTTTTGGACAATGTTTAACTCTACTGCTAGCTCACTTGCTGGCATGCGTGATGCACCTAAGCCAAATACGACATTTTGCTCGGTCATATCAGACGTCGCCACAATAATTTGCGTATGACGACCGCGCAACTCGTGCGTTAAACGCTCAATACATTCATCAGCCGTTTCTTTTGCAGCTGTGTAGATTACTTCTAAATTATGCTGGTTATATGTTTGCTTCACGCCCGGAACGAAGTGCGCATCAAAGACGAGCTTTACGTCCCATCCTTTTTGCGCCCTATACTCTGCTAAAAGCTCGATTAAACGATCTCGTGCATCTTCTAAGTTATCATCTCGCAACTTTCGGAGTTCCGGCCAATGACCAATCATATTGTAGCCATCTACAAGCAAAATATGTTTTTTCAATTACGCTTCTTGACGCTTACGGTACACTTCATACATAAGTAACGCCGCTGCAACTGACGCGTTTAACGACGTTACATGTCCAATCATCGGTAATTGGTAAAGGAAATCACATTTGTCACGCAGTAAGCGCGCCATGCCTTTTCCTTCGCTTCCGATAATAACGGCAAGTGGAAGTGTTGCGTCCATTTTACGATAGTCGACAGATTCTTTAGCGTCTGTACCAGCAATCCATACGCCACGTTCCTTCAGTTCATCGACCGTTTGCGCTAAGTTCGTTACACGTACAACCGGCACGTGTTCAATCGCACCAGTTGATGCTTTTGCTACGACCGCTGTTAACCCAACGGCACGGCGCTTTGGAATGATGATGCCATGCACGCCAATTGCATCTGCTGTACGCATGATCGAACCTAAGTTATGTGGATCTTCTAGCTCATCTAAAATTAAGAAGAATGGATCTTCATTTTTCGCTTTTGCCGCTTCAAATAAATCTTCTAGCTCCGCATAGTCATACGCTGCAACTGCCGCAACGATGCCTTGATGGTTTTCCGCTAGCTTATCGATTTTTTGCTTCGGTACAAATTGCACAAGCACACCGCGCTCTTTCGCTAAATCCATTAGCTCTTGTACGCCTGTTTTCTTCACGCCTTCTGCGATGAATAGCTTGTTAATTTCACGGCCTGAGCGAAGCGCTTCAAGGACAGGGTTTTTCCCCGCAATCATTTCCCCTACTACTTCCTCTTGTTGTGGTTGTTGTGTTTCTACCTCTTGTTGTTTTTGCTGTGGTTTAAAATTGCGGCTCTTTTGGTCGCGTCCTTTAAAGTCACGAGGCTTACGATCTCGTTGTTGTCGTCGTTCTGCCATGCCTACACTCCTTTCGATTGCTCAATGATGTCAATTGCATACGTAATAATGTCGTGTGCACGCTCATGTTGCTCTAATAAAAATAAATACCCAAGTACCGCTTCAAAGCCGGAGCTATTGCGATACGTACGGACGTCGGTATTTTTCGGTACCGAGCCGGATTTTGCATTGCGTCCGCGACGAAATACAGCTTGCTCTTCCTCCGTTAAATACCCTTCTTCTAGCATGCGTAACACAATGCTCGACTGCGCCTTTGCAGACACGTATTTCGTTGCCGCTTTATGCAATGTGTTTGGGCGTACGCCACCTTTACGCAATAAATATTCTCGAACGCGTTGCTCTAACACCGCATCACCCATATAGGCAAGCGCTAGTGCATTTAACTGTTTTACATCTTCATGGCGAAGTTCCTTCACTATGCTTATCCTCGCTTCCAACGTGTTCCTTGACGCGTATCTTCTAAAATAATGCCCATACCTTGTAACATGTCACGAATTTCATCTGCGCGTGCGAAGTTACGGTCTTTACGTGCTTGTATACGCTCTTCAAGTAACGCATCGATTTCTGCATCGAGCAGCTCTTCTTGCTGTTCAAATACTAAACCTAATACATCACCTAGCTTCGTGAACGCTTGTAATAACGCTTCTAGCACCGTTGTCGTCGTATTCGCTTCGTTTAAGTACACATTGGCGACATGCGATAATTCAAATAGCTGTGAAATGGCATTCGCTGTATTGAAGTCGTCGTCCATCGCTGTTTCAAACGCCGTGCGAACCGCGTCAATTTTCGTTAACCATTCATCATCTGCTGCCCCTAGCTCAGCTGTTACAGATAAGCGATGCTTCGTATTGTTAAACGATGTGCGTAAGCGCTCTAAGCCGTTTGCTGCACTTTCAACTAAGTCTTTTGCAAAGTTAATTGGGTAACGGTAATGAACCGATAACATGAAGAAGCGCAGCACTTGTGGATCAATTTGCTTTTTAATATCGTTGACTAAAATGAAGTTACCAAGAGATTTTGACATCTTTTCGTTATCGATATTAATGTAGCCGTTGTGCATCCAGTAGTTCGCAAACGTTGTATCGTTATGCGCTTCTGATTGTGCGATTTCATTTTCATGGTGCGGGAACGTTAAATCTTGTCCACCTGCGTGAATGTCGATTGTGTCACCTAAATGTTCACGCGCCATTACAGAACATTCAATATGCCAGCCTGGACGCCCTTCTCCCCACGGTGATGTCCAGTGCACCTCACCTGGCTTTGCTGCTTTCCATAACGCGAAGTCTAATGGATCTTCTTTTTTCTCGCCCGCTTCAATACGCGCACCAACTTTTAAGTCATCAATGTTTTGGTGTGATAACTTGCCGTAACCATCGAACTTACGCGTACGGTAATACACGTCACCTTGTGATTCATACGCATACCCTTTGTCGATTAACACGGCAATGAAGTCGATAATGTCTTGCATATGCTCTGTTACTTTCGGATGCGCATCCGCTTTTTTGCAGCCAAGATCCGTAATATCTTCAAAGTATGCCGCGATGAAGCGCTCTGTTAATTCAGACGTTTCTTCGCCGAGTTCGTTCGCCGCTTTAATGATTTTATCGTCCACATCGGTAAAGTTCGACACGTACGTGACATCAAAGCCTTTATATTGTAAATAGCGGCGCACCGTATCATAGACGATGACAGGGCGTGCGTTCCCAATATGAATGTAGTTGTATACAGTCGGACCGCACACATACATTTTTACTTTACCTTCTTCTAGCGGTACAAATGCTTCTTTTTCACGTGTTAACGTATTAAAAATTTGAATACCCATAACTTAACTCCTTTTATACAGTAATTGGATTGTATGAAATAAAAAGCGCCCCTGTCACAAAAGACAGAGACGCATAGCTACGTGGTTCCACTCTGGTTGAAGTATACACTTCCACTCAAAACGTCCGGTAACGAGGACAAGTCGTTCCTGCCTACTAAACTTCAGCAAGACGCTCCGAGGTGCATTTCTGTAACACAGTGGCTCAGGTCATTTCCAGCCTAGATGACCCTCTCTAGTTGAGCGTGTAAAACATACTTCTCCCCGTCTACACTTTACGTTCATTGTACAATTAGTTTGCGAATTTTTCCACGCGTGCGATTGCTTTTTCTTTGCCGATTAAGCTAATTGCGTCTGCAAGTTCTGGACCGTGTGTTTGACCCGTTGTCACAACGCGAATTGGCATGAATAAGTTTTTCCCTTTTGCACCTGTCTCTTTTTGAACAGCTTTGATCGCTGCTTTAATTGACGCTGCATCGAATGCTTCTAACGCTTCAAGCTGTGCTTTGAACGCTGTCATCACTGTCGGTACTAACTCACCTGCTAATACTTCTTTTGCTTCTGCGTCATACTCTAACTCTTCTTTGAAGAATAAGCTTGATAATTCAACGATTTCAGCACCGAAGCTCATTTGTTCATGGTAAAGACCGATTAATTCAGCTGCCCATGCCGCTTCTGCTTCTGTAGGCTCTGCTGGTACTAAACCTGCTTTTTGTAAATGTGGTAACGCTAATGCAACAACATCTTCACGTGATAATTGCTTAATGTATTGGTTGTTCATCCACGTTAATTTCACTTTATCAAACATCGATGGTGATTTTGATAAACGCTTTTCGTCGAATAACTTCACTAACTCGTCATGAGAGAAGATTTCGTCTTCCCCTTCTGGCGACCAGCCAAGTAATGCGAAGAAGTTAAACATCGCTTCTGGTAAGAAACCTAAGTCTTTATATTGCGCTACGAATTGGATAATTGATTCGTCACGTTTTGATAATTTTTTGCGGTCTTCGTTAACGATTAACGTCATGTGACCGTATTGTGGATATTCCCAACCGAACGCATCAAAGATCATCATTTGTTTTGGTGTGTTTGATAAATGTTCCTCACCACGGAATACGTGTGTAATATCCATGAAGTGGTCATCTAATACAACTGCATAGTTGTACGTTGGAATACCGTTTGCTTTTACAAGAACCCAGTCACCGATATCTTTTGATTCGAATGTTACGTCACCGCGCACTAAGTCTGTGAAGTTGTATGTTACGTTTTCTGGTACAGCGATACGAATTGTATATGCTTCGCCTGCTGCTTCTTTCGCTGCTACTTCCTCAGCAGATAAATGACGACATGTACCGTCATACGTTGGTGCTGCAACGCCTGCTGCTTTTTGCGCTTCACGAGATGCTTCTAATTTTTCTGAAGAACAGAAACATTTATACGCTTGGCCAGCTGCTAACATTTTGTCCGCGTGCTCTTTATAAATGTCTAAACGCTCCATTTGACGGTACGGTGCATATGGGCCACCGATATCGATTGACTCATCAGGGATGATGCCTAACCAGCGTAAGTTGTCTAATTGTGACGCTTCGCCACCTTCTACGTTACGCTCGATGTCTGTATCTTCAATACGAACTACGAAATCTCCACCGTTATGTTTTGCATATAAATAGTTAAATAACGCTGTACGCGCTCCACCGATGTGTAAAAAACCAGTTGGTGATGGCGCATAACGAACGCGAACTTTCTTCGTCATGTTAAAATCCTCCTATTAATGTCGCATGTCTTTTTGGCACGGACCGTTTTAACTTTGTTCATTTTACCACTGTCCCTATCGAAATTAAAGTGTTCAACAACTGAAACCGCACCGCGTCCAAAAAAGATGCTGCTTCGATTGCTCGTTTTGATCGATATTCATGACGCGTGATTCGTTACTTTCCTGTAGCTTCGTGCGCATCTATCGTCTATTTCACACGACACATACAATGATTCATATAAAAAACGACGCCAAGAAATTGTTCATTTCCTCGCGTCGATGTATTTGCTTGTATTACGCTTGTTTTTGAATTAATAAAATCGTCGCAAGTGCTGCGATGCCTTCTTCGCGACCTGTAAAGCCAAGCTTTTCCGTCGTTGTTGCTTTCACGTTTACTTGAGATGGATCCGCGTTTAATAGCTCCGCGATACGATTTTTCATCGGCTCGATGTACGGTGCCATTTTCGGACGCTGTGCAATAATTGTCGCATCAACGTTGCCTAATACGTACCCTTTGTCCTCAACGATTTTCCAAATGTATGCAAGCAGTTTTGCTGAGTCTGCATCTTTCCACTCTGGGTCTGTATCTGGAAAATGACGACCGATATCGCCTTCACCAATTGCCCCAAGCGCTGCATCTGTAATTGTGTGCAGTAATACGTCCGCATCAGAGTGTCCTAATAAACCGCGGTCATGTGGGATTTCAATGCCACCTAAAATTAATGGACGTCCTTCCGCAAACGCATGTACGTCATATCCTTGTCCAACTCGAAACATATATAAAACCTACCTTTACGAATAATGATTGCTTGTAGTGTATCACATTTTCGGCATACGCACCGACAAACACACTACGAAAAAAATGGCAGCGAGTATATCCCTCTCGCCACCACTTCATTATTTATGCGTTTCGACGATTTAAAATTGCTTCGCCAAAAAGTAAATCTTCCTTCGTCGTCATTTTAACATTTTCATAGCTGCTTTCGACGATGTGAACGTGATACCCAATGTTTTCAACGAGCATCGCCTCATCTGTTCCTAAAAAGCCGACTTTATCCGCAACATCTGATGCTTCTTTTAACAACTCATAACGAAACGCTTGCGGTGTTTGAATGCTCCATAATAGCTCACGATCTACCGTCTCTTCAATGATGCCGTCGCGTACAATTTTCATCGTATCTTTCACACGAACACCGGCGATCGCAGCCCCTTTTTCAAGTGCTACATCTGCTAATTTGTCAATCGTCTGTTGCAAAATAAACGGACGTGCCGCATCGTGCACCATGACTAAATCGGTTGGCTCCATTTGTACTAAGCAAGAGCGCACGCTATGTTGTCGCTCTGCACCACCTGTTGGTAAACCTTTTACTTTCGTAATGCCCGCTTCTTCAATGAGCTGTTTAATTTGAGCACGTTCTTCATCTTTTACCGCAAGCCAAATGCCGGTGCATTTATCGTCCGCTTCAAACACGCGCAGCGTATGCACTAAAATTGTCGTGCCTTGCAGCTGTAAAAATAACTTATTCATGCCAGCGCCCATGCGTGTTCCGCTTCCTGCTGCTGGTAATACTACTTCATACTTCAAGTTGTCACACCCTATTTATTATGTTTTGGCAAAGATCATGCGCCCTGCTGATGTTTGCAACACACTCGTCACTTCGACTTGAATCGTCTGCCCGATATAATGTCGTCCACCTTCAATGACAATCATCGTACCATCATCCAAATACGCAAGCCCTTGATTGTGCTCCTTGCCATCTTTAATGACGAGCACGGTCATTTTTTCACCTGGGATGACGACCGGCTTCACAGCATTCGCTAAATCATTAATGTTGAGCACATGCACTTGGTGCAGCTCACTCACTTTATTTAAATTAAAATCATTTGTAATAATTTGTCCATTCATTTCTTTTGCTAAACGAACGAGCTTTAAATCCACTTCTGCGACATCGTCAAAGTCACGGTCCGTTAATAATACGTCATGCTTATACTCCTCTTGCAAACGTCGCAGCATATCCAAACCGCGTCTTCCTCGCGTGCGCTTTAGCGTATCTGACGAATCCGCAATATGTTGCAGCTCCGTTAATACAAACTGCGGTACGACAAGCGTTCCTTCAACAAAGCCTGTTGCCGCAATATCGACGATGCGCCCATCAATGATCACCGACGTATCGAGCAGCTTTTGACTGCTTTCACGCGCTTGCTCCTCCAGCATTTTTTTGCGCGTGCCTTTCGTGCTAAACAGTGACACAATTTCATCGCGCTTTCGGAAACCGAGTTGGAATCCTAAATAGCCTAGTATAATCGATAACACAAATGGTAAAACAGATGTAATGATTGGCAGCTGGACGCGCTCAATGGCAAAGCCAATTAAATAGGCGACAATGAGTCCAATAATAAGTCCGACCGTGCCGAATAATAAATCGGCAGCAGGTATTTTAAAGAGCACATCCTCCATCCAACGAATGAAACGTATACAGTAATCAACTAAAAAGAATGATAACGCTAAAAAAATGATTGCCCCTATGAGCAGCGATACGTATACGTTATTAATCCATTCGTTATGTGCAATGCCAATCACCTCATACAAAACGGGTAAAAAGATCAGTCCTAATGCGCCACCAACAAACAAAAATGCTACTTGAATGACACGTTTTAGCATATATGCACCTCACTTTCGTTTTTTCCTTTCATACTTTTAATTATACAATGTTTCGATTTGAAAAACCGTTTTTCCATCGTTTTATAACAGTACGTTAAGTCTCGTGATCTGTATTAGTACAGATGAAGTTATTTTCTACATTCCCCCAATTATATGCTAGGTTATGCGTTTTTATGCTATCAAACAGCGCGTTTTCTTGTTGAATTTGCACATTTTCTTTTTGTTCTGACGAGCGTTTAGTCAAAAATGCATATTTTGCACTAAAACAGCATGCAATCGTTTACAATCAGCACAGTATAAATTTTTCAAATATTTAGGGGGACAAAATTTCATGAGCGAAACGAACAACGTGAAAGAAATTAAAATCGCAACTGCAGACCCATCGGCAATTGGTCTTTTCGGTTTAGCGATTGTAACGCTTGTTGCTTCAACGCAAAAGCTTGGATGGACTGACGGCGTTGGTCTAATCATTCCTTGGGCAATTTTCCTTGGTGGACTTGCACAAATTTACGCATCCATTTTAGATGCGAAACATAACAACACATTCGGTACGACTGCATTTGGTGCATACGGATTATTCTGGATGGGTGTTGCCATGACTTGGTTCATGCAAGCAGGCGTATTCGGTGATGCGTTTGTGATTGATTCAAATCAAACAGGTGCTATGTACGTTGGTTACTTAGTATTATCTGTATTTTTAACAATCGGTGCATTAGAAACGAACAAAGTATTATTCTTTATCTTCTTCTTAATCGATTTCTTATTCATCGGTTTAGCATTAAGCACATTTGGTATTATGGAACACGGAATGCATTTATTAGCTGCTTGGGCTGAATTATTCATCGCAATCCTTTCTTTATACGGTGCTGGTGCAAACGTATTAAACAAACATTTTGGTTTCGAATTTTTACCAATCGGCAAGCCATTTGGCATTATTAAAAAACCAACTGCGGCAGCGAAAACAAAAACTTCTCGCGCCTAATAATAAAACGCTATTCGTAAACGGCATACGAATAGCGTTTTTTGTTTTATAAATTGTTAAAGCATTGACGAAGCGCATCGGCAATCGTTTCAACACCGATGACGTAAATACCATCTGGGAATTCCCATCCACCAATGTTGGATGCTGGAATGAAGACGCGTTGGAATCCAAGTTTTGCAGCTTCTTGCACACGCTGTTCAATCCGCGTGACGCGGCGTACTTCTCCCGTTAAACCGACCTCACCGATAAAGCAATCTGTTGGTTTTGTCGCTTCATCTTTAAAGCTTGAGACAATCGACGTCAACAGCGCTAAATCGATCGCTGGCTCATCTAACTTTACGCCACCTGCCACTTTAATGTACGCATCTTGCGACTGAAGCATCATCCCCATACGCTTTTCAAGCACTGCCATTAACAGCTGCACGCGGTTTTGATCGACACCGGTTGCCATGCGCTTTGGATAGTTAAAGCTTGTCGGTGTAATAAGCGACTGAATTTCAACTAAAATTGGACGCGTCCCTTCCATCGAAGCAACAATGACCGAACCAGGCGCACCTTGTGAACGCTCTTGTAAAAATAGCTCCGACGGATTGAGCACTTCCTTTAACCCGTTTTGTAGCATTTCAAAAATGGCAATTTCATTCGTTGATCCGAAGCGGTTTTTTTGGCTCCGTAAAATGCGGTGGTTATGGTGACGCTCCCCTTCAAAGTATAAAACGGTATCCACCATATGCTCTAAAATACGTGGCCCAGCAATTTGCCCTTCTTTCGTCACGTGACCGACTAAGAAAATCGCAATGTTTTTCGTCTTCGCGATGCGCATCAGTTCCGCTGTACATTCACGCACTTGTGACACCGATCCTGGAGCGCTCGTCACTTCTGGATGATGCACCGTTTGGATCGAATCGACGATGACAAATTTCGGCTGTACTTGCTCAATCGTTTGGTGTAAATATTCTAAGTTCGTTTCGGAGTAAATGTATAATTCCTCAGATGTGACCCCTAAGCGTTCTGCACGCAGCTTCGTTTGACGAATCGATTCCTCTCCGGAAATGTAGAGCACGCGATGCCCTTTATTCGACATAAGTGCCGACACTTGCAGCAGCAGCGTCGACTTCCCAATCCCTGGGTCACCACCAATAAGCACAAGCGAACCTGGGACAATGCCGCCACCAAGTACGCGGTTTAGCTCGCCTAGCTCCGTTTCGATGCGCGGTTCATCTTGTGTTTCCACTTTAATAATTGGGACCGCTTTATTTGATACGCTGCTCGAATGCTGGAATGCGCCGCGCGGACCTTTTGCGACAACTTCGACTTCTTCATTCATCGTGTTCCACGCACCGCATCCTGGACAACGCCCCATCCATTTTGCTGATTCGTAGCCACAATCGCTACACATAAATTTTGATTTTTTCTTCGCCATAACGTCTCCTCCGAATGTTTGTTCTACTATTAATTATACGGGAAAACAAACGCAACTGCGATCATTAACACTCTATAAAAAAAGCGCTACGCAGCTGTTGCTACGTAACGCTTCGTCATTATTTTGTTAACGATACTTCCGTCTCTGCATCTTTCAGCGTTACGGTAAATGTGTCGTTTGCGTAATCGATTAAGACGTTTTGCCCTTTTTGAATGTTGCCCATTAACAGCTCTTCTGATAAGCGGTCTTCAATATGCTTTTGAATCGCGCGGCGAATTGGACGTGCTCCGTATTGCGGATCGTAGCCTTCTTCACCAATTTTATCAATCGCTGACTCCGTTAATTCAAGCGCAATGTCTTGTTCTTTTAAACGTTTCGTTAATGAAATGACCATGTATTTTACGATTTCGCGTAAATGCTCTTTTTCTAATGAGTGGAACACGATCATTTCGTCGATACGGTTTAAGAACTCCGGACGGAATGCTTTTTTCAGCTCTTCTAACATCGTTGACTTCATATCTTTTTGTTTTGACTCTGATGATTGTGCGCTGAACCCTAATGACTTACGGTACTTCACAGCATCTGCCCCAACGTTTGAAGTCATAATAACAACGGTGTTACGGAAGTCGACTGTACGACCTTTTGAGTCTGTTAAGCGACCATCGTCTAACACTTGTAATAAAATGTTGAACACGTCTGGATGCGCTTTTTCAATTTCATCAAGTAATACAACTGAGTACGGTTTGCGACGTACTTTCTCCGTTAATTGACCGCCTTCATCATAGCCTACGTAACCTGGAGGTGAACCGACTAAACGAGATGTCGTATGCTTCTCCATGTACTCAGACATATCGATGCGAATCATCGCGTCTTCATCCCCAAACATTACTTCAGCAAGTGCGCGCGCAAGCTCTGTTTTACCAACACCTGTTGGACCTAAGAAGATGAATGAGCCGATTGGACGTTTTGGATCTTTTAAGCCAGCACGTGCACGACGGATCGCACGAGAAATCGCTTCAACCGCTTCGCCTTGACCGACAACGCGCTTATGCAGCTCCTCTTCTAATTTTAAAAGCTTCGCTGTTTCTTCCTCAGCAATTTTTGATACAGGAATACCTGTCCACATCGATACAACAAGTGCTACGTCTTCTACTGTTACTTGTGACTCTTCGCGGTTTTTCTCTTCTTCCCATGATTTCTTCGTGCTTTCGCGCTCTTCTTTTAGCTTTTGCTCTTTGTCGCGAAGCTCGGCTGCTTTTTCGAAATCTTGGCTTGAAATCGCTGATTCTTTCTCAGATTGAATCGCTTCTAATTGCTCTTCAATTTCCTTTAAATCTGGTGGCGTTGTGAATGAACGTAAACGCACTTTTGAACCTGCCTCATCGATTAAGTCGATTGCTTTATCCGGTAAGAAACGGTCTGAAATGTAGCGGTCTGACATTTTTACCGCTGCATCGATTGCTTCATCGGTAATTTTCACACGGTGATGCGCCTCATAACGATCGCGTAAGCCGTGAATAATTTGAATCGATTCTTCAACAGTTGGCTCGTCCACTTGAATCGGTTGGAAACGACGCTCAAGCGCTGCATCTTTTTCGATATATTTACGGTACTCATCTAACGTTGTTGCACCGATACATTGCAGCTCACCGCGTGCAAGCGATGGTTTTAAAATGTTCGACGCATCAATCGCACCTTCTGCTCCACCTGCACCAATTAACGTATGCAGCTCGTCGATGAATAAAATGATGTTGCCTGCTTGGCGAATTTCATCCATCACTTTTTTCAGACGGTCTTCAAACTCACCGCGATATTTTGTTCCGGCAACAACTGTCCCCATATCGAGTGTCATTACGCGTTTGTCACGTAATGTTTCTGGCACTTCATTGGCCACGATGCGCTGTGCTAATCCTTCTGCGATCGCTGTTTTACCAACACCAGGCTCCCCGATTAATACAGGGTTGTTTTTCGTACGACGTGATAGCACTTCAATCACACGTGTAATTTCTTTTGAACGGCCGATTACTGGGTCCAGTGAGCCTTCACGTGCCGTTTGTGTTAAGTCACGTGCTAAACCGTCAAGCGTTGGTGTTGCAGCTGTTTGTGATGCTGGTGCACTGCTTTGTGGCGTGTCGTTGTTGCCAAGTAATAATAACACTTGCTGACGCGCTTTGTTTAAGCTTACGCCTGCGTTATTTAATACGCGTGCCGCTACCCCTTCGCCTTCACGAATAAGCGCTAATAATAAATGCTCTGTTCCGATATATTTATGACCAAGCTTACGAGACTCATCCACTGATAGCTCGATCACTTTTTTCGCACGTGGTGTGTAATGTACGATTGGGCCTACTTTTTCTGTTCCTTTGCCGACAAGCTCTTCAATGCCTGATTCAATCATTTGTGGACTCACATCAATTGCTTCTAATGCTTTTGCAGCAATGCCGCCGCCTTCACGAATTAAGCCAAGTAAAATATGCTCCGTCCCAATAGACTCATGCTTCCATTGAATTGCTTCTTCTTGCGCTAATTGTAAAACCTTCTGTGCACGTTGTGTGAATCGATTAAACATCATACGATATCCTCTCCTTTTTCCCCATTGGTTTCATCATTCTCTGTATGTCGTTGTTCTATTAAATGCTCACGTAACAATTTTGCTCGCGCAATGTCACGCTGCTCTGGTTGTAATGTTGAACCGGCATACTGCTGTAAAAATCCTCGTTGTATAAGCATCATGCAAGTGTTAATGGTGTCGACAGCTACGTCGTCGATATAGCCTAAATTAATGCCAAGTCGAACGTTTGATAAACATGCTGCCGCCTCTTCGCTCGATAGCGTTCGCGCATAGCGAAGTGTACCGAGTGCGCGGAAAATGCGGTCTTCAAGAGCGGTTGCTGCACGATATAGCAGCTGTTCTCTCGCCTCTTTTTCACGCGCGATTATTTTTTCTGTTACCGCTTGTAAGTCGGCTAAAATATCAGCTTCTGATTTACCAAGCGTCATTTGATTCGACACTTGATACATGTTGCCTAAATTTTCGCTTCCTTCTCCATATATACCCCGTACGACCATTCCTAATCTTGGCATCGTTTGAATTAATTGCTTCATTTCATTTGTAAGCGTCAATGCTGGTAAATGCAGCATGACCGATGCACGTAAACCTGTTCCCGTATTCGTTGGACACGTTGTTAAATAACCAAATTGCTCATCGTATGCATAATCAATATGCGCCTCAAGTAGTTGATCGATGTGCAACGCGCGCGCATACGCTTGCTGTAGTTGCAAACCTGGCTGCAAGCTTTGAATGCGTAAATGATCCTCTTCATTGACCATGACGCTCATCGTCTCATCGTCTGTCACAAGCATGCTGCCATGCTTACGCTTTGCAAGCAGCGGACTAATCATATGCTTCTCGACAAGCACTAAACGCTGCAAAGGTGTCAGCTGCTGCATTGTAAAATATGAAAAATCGTACTGCTGTAAAATTTCGGCCACTTGTTCATTGATTGCCGCCGCTGCATCTTCTTGCTGCTTGCGTGGAAATGCGTGATGTGCAAAATTTCGCGCTAGACGAATGCGCGTGCTAATGACAATGTCATCGTCACGCTGTGGCTCCATCCATTGCGGCGTTACGTGTCGTAAAAATACATCAATCGTTGTCACGCCTCGTCACCTCCTGCAAGCTGCGCTTCAAGTGCACGCGCTTCATCACGAAGCTTTGCGGCGTCTTCAAAGCGCTCTTCTTCAACAGCTGTGCGCATCGTTTGGCGCAGCAGTTCAATGCGTTTTTTCAGCGCGGCTTTTTCACTCACCGCACCGGGCATTTTACCGGTATGCTCTGTTCCGCCGTGCAGACGCTTTAGCAGCTGTGGTAAATTTTCGCGAAACGCGTCATAGCAATCGGTGCAACCGAATTTGCCGTCTTGTAAAAACTGATCAAACGTCGTGTGACACGTGTCGCACGTCGGCTGTTTTTTTGGTTGCTGCTGTTCGTTATACCATGTTGGAGAACCAAACCACGTCGATAACATATCATGTAGTGTATCGTGCTGTGGTTCCACGTGAAACGGATGAATCGTTGCAGCGCACTCATGACATAAATGCTTTTTCAATTGATGTCCGTTATTTACTTGCGTTACAACAATCGCTGCTTCGCGTTGTTGACAATTTTCACAAATCATAGAGGAACACCTCGTTACTTTTCATATAATATCGTTGTTAACATTGCTTTTAAGATGCCTGCACGCAACTGATCGCGCACAGGTAATGGCAATCGTAAAACGGAGCGATCCATCGCCGCTAATATAAGCTTTGCTTCACGCTTTGAAATGACGTCTTCATCAATAAGACGATACGTAATATCTTCTGAAACGCTTTGTGGTAGCTCCTCGCCAATTTGCTCGAACATCGCTTCGATTAAATCTTTTTTCGAATGTGCGCGAACGCGTGTAATGCGAATATAGCCACCGCCACCTCGTTTACTTTCGACAATATAGCCTCGTTCAGCAGTAAAGCGTGTGCTTATAACATAATTAATTTGAGAAGGAACGCATTGAAATTGATCCGCAATGGCGCTGCGTTTAATCTCAACATGCCCTGTACCTTCTGATTCGAGAATTTGCTTCAAATATCCTTCAATAATGTCTGATATATTTCCCATTTGTTTTCACCTCACGTTGTACGAACTGACTTTGACTATCTTTGACTTTATTATAATAACAGCTGAAAAAGTTTTCAAATTATCTGCTCTTTTTTCTTGTACCCATGTATTGAAATAAAAAAAACCACACGTGTTAATTCATCCATCATTAGCGGTGCGTACGATACAGCTAAAGTATTTACATGGCGCTCGGATATCGACAAACAAAATAAAGCATCCGCGAATTGTACATTCACAGATGCTTTGTTCCATTTAGACGATATGTTTAACGATTGGGTATTCCCAGTTGTCATCTGCTAATGCTTTCACAATACCAATGACTGGCACGATAATTGTCATTAAGCTGAAAACGATTAAAAATGGAATACCAATAATGATGAATGATAACGCTGTTGAAATGCCGATCAGCACCCACATGACAAATTGGAATAACAACGCTTGAATCGATAAGCGCTTCACATCTTTATCTTGCGTAATTAAAAACACTAAAATCGGTACGAGTACCGGCATAAAAAATGCGCTGGCGTGCAGTAACACTTTTGTCCATTTTTGTTCCATATACAGTTTCCTCTCCGTAGTAAAATTATTGTAACGCAGAATTCCGTCTGCGATTTAATTTGTGCAAGCTTGCCGTTTCGAAACAATTGGCTTGTTATTATATTGTACGGATAAGCGCTCATTTAGTTTCATTTTTTGTACAATTTTTATGAATATGTTTTAACAACTTTGTTTTAGCGAATAAATAAGGGAAAGAAGGTGAACGCATGTTACATACGATGGCCATTACAAAAACACATGAGTTACTTCATGACGTGCCACTACAAAAACTAAAAAGCGATGCGTACGATTGGTTTTGGGTCGATTTTGATTGCCCAACACCTGATGAGGAAGAACTGCTGTCGTCTTTTTTCAACTTTCATCCGCTCGCGATTGAAGATTGCTTGCAACATTTACAGCGCCCGAAGCTTGATTATTACGATGACTTTTATTTTTTCGTCATTCATACGATTAATCGTGAATCGCTTTTTTCTGAGGAAGTAAACGTGTTTGTTGGAGACCGTTTTATCGTAACGTTTCATAAAAATGCTGTTAGTGAAATTGCACGCGTGAAACAATTGCTTGAATCGAAACCGAAGTCTTGGGATCGTGGCCCCATTTTTATTACGTACCAATTAATCGATAAAATTGTCGATTCCTACTTCCCCCTCGTTTATAAAATTGAAGATTATTTAAATGAATTAGAGGATGCATTGACGTACCAAAACAGCATGCGCTCCATGAAGCTTGTGCTTGAGTTTCGCGGCGATTTATTGCAGCTGCGACGCACCATTTTGCCGATGCGTGATTTGCTGTACCGCATCATTAGCTCGTACCGCTTCCGCTTGAAAAAAAGCGAGCGCGCCTATTTTGAAGATATTCATGACCATTTAGTCAAGCTCACCGATATGATTGAATCCGACCGCGAGATGACCGCTGATATGCGCGACAGCTACATGGCACTTAACTCCAATCGCATGAACGGCATTATGATGTTGCTGACGATTGTCTCGACGATCTTCATTCCGCTCACATTTATTGCTGGTGTATATGGCATGAACTTTACAAATATGCCGGAGCTTGAAGGGAAATATAATTATTTCCTTGTGCTCGGTCTCATGCTCGTTGTCGGTGGATCGATGCTCGTTTGGTTTAAATTAAAAGGTTGGTTCGATTTTTTCAAGCCATAAAAAAGCACACCTACGCATAGGTGTGTTTTTTATGGCTTATATGGGAATTTTGGCTTTTGCTCATCGTCGTCCGTTGTTTTTTTCGAACGCTTCGCTTGTAGCTTTGCCTTTTCCTCGGCATGACCTTCTTCAATCATTTTTTCCTGCTCCTTTGATGGGAACATAATAAATGAAATAACGCCAGAAATCATCGCTGCCCAAATGTACATCGTTAAGCGATCTTCTTGCGGAAATGACGGGTAAAATTGATTGACGACAAACATCGCACCGAAAAAGACGACAATCATAATCGGTATTACTAAATTCCAACGTGCTCGTTTAAACATAGTTAACAATATCCCTTCTCGTTAAATGCTATGTGTCTTATGTTACTGTGTTTTCATCAAAAACTCAATGAATGCTCGTTACGCTGTTCTTGTAAAATAGCCACCTTGTATGCAGAACGAATAAATTCTTTTAAAACTTATACCTTTTCTCGTTCTTGCGCATTACAATAAGCATATATACTATTTTTCAGAACGGAGATTACCGCTATGTCTTGGTTTAAAAAACATGAAGCTACACCTTTTTTGAACGCTGATGCCTACTTACATACCGTGAAACTTGATGTGTCGAACCATGAAGATTTACATACGCAAATTGAACTTTTGCAATTAACAACGCGTGATTTAGCGATTTTAAAACAAATCCAACCGCTCATTCAACCGGTCATTCCACGCCTTGTCGACAACTTTTACACAACGATCAGTAAAAGTCCTGAACTGCGTCGTATTTTAGGTGATTCTACACGTATTTCACGTTTGAAAGGCACGCTGTCAAAGCATATTAGCGATATTTTTAATGGGCAAATTGACAGCTCCTACATCGCCGACCGAAAACGCATTGCAGAAACGCATGTGCGCATCGGTTTAACATCGAAATGGTACATTAATAGCTTCCAATCGATTATGACGACATTCAATACATTTTTAACGACGCTCCATATGCCACATCATGAATTGTTGCAATGTGTAACCGCTTTTGCAAAAGTCATTAACTTAGAGCAGCAGCTCGTTATTGACGCCTATGAAAACGAACGTCGTCGCCTGCGCAAAGAAGCAGCGGACGTGAAAAATTTAATTATTTTTAAAGTGCACGAAACCGCACAGGAGCTAAACGCCATTAGCGAAGAAACGACGGCATCTTTACAAATTATTTCTGCACAAGCAGCAGGCATTGCCAATTCAACAACGCAAGGTCTTACGTTTGTAGCCGATACAGAAATGCGATCATCACGCGGGCGCGAGCAATTAACACAGCAACAAGATTTAATGACGGTCGTTCTTGGCAGTGTCGAACAGCTTGAACAAACGATGGCACAGCTTCGCGAATCGTCGAAAAAAATCTCTGAAATTGTTGGGCTTGTAACCGGTATCGCCGACCAAACAAACTTGCTTGCACTAAATGCCTCAATTGAAGCGGCGCGTGCAGGGGAACACGGAAAAGGTTTTGCGGTCGTTGCACAGGAAGTCCGCAAGCTTGCCGAAGAAACGAAAAAAGCGGTGCAAAATGTGTCGTACTTAATTAATGAAACGGAAACGAACATTGAAGATATGGCGCATTCGGTCAACAGCGTTGATACGCAAGTGCAAAAAAGCGTCGTGACGCAAGAAAGCATCTCGCAATCATTTACATCCATTGCCGAAGCGGTTTCAGGCATTAAAGACCAGTATATGCATACGAATGAAGATATTGCACAAATTACAACGTTAATTACAGAGCTTTCTGCCGGTGCGGAGCTTGTCGCAAGTTCGTCTGATTCACTCGTTGAATCGATTCAACATTTAAATGAAAAATAGTGCAACAGCATAAAAACACCAAAGGAAAAAATTCCTTTGGTGTTTTTTACTTATGCGATTGTAACGCCCGCTTTGCCGATCGATGTGCCCGTCGCTCTGGAGCTGTGCGGAATAACAACGTATCCGCTTCTGTTTCTGGGTAAACAGGTGCCACTTCACGCGGATGGCCATCCTCATCAATCGCTACCATCGTTACAAATGATTCGGTCGTTAAACACGATGTACCGGTTATTAAATTCGTCGCTTGTACACGCACGTAGATTTCCATCGATGTGCGACCCGTTGATGCAACAACCGCCTCTAGCTCCAATACATCCCCTGCATACGCCGGTGAAATAAAGTCGACTGAATCGATCGATGCCGTTACCGTATTGCCATGCGCATGCTTCATCGATGCGATGCCTGCGATTTCATCGATATAAGCTAACACTTTGCCACCAAAAATCGAACCGTGATGATTCGTGTCCGGCGGCAGCACTAAATGCGTTTGAATGGTACGCGCGACGTTCATTGAAATTGCTTCCACAACTATACTACCTCCAAGTTAAAACTTTCCCTAGTGTAGCATAGCTTGCGGCACGCGCAGCATACATGGACGTTTAAAACGACATTTTCATCGTAATAAACTTTAAATCGGTCATTTCTTCGACTGCATATTTAATGCCCTCACGCCCGTAACCACTATTTTTCACACCACCATATGGCATGTGATCGGCACGGAACGTCGGAATATCATTAATGATGACAGCACCTGCTTCTAACGCATCTGCTGCACGTAACGCATCCGTTAACACATTCGTATAAATACCGGCATTTAACCCTAAATCTGAGGCGTTCACCAGCTCAATCGCTTCATCTAAATGGTTGTATGGCATGATCGATACGATTGGTGCAAATGTTTCCTCACAAACGATGCGCATTTGTTGCGTCACATTTGTCATGACTGTTGGTGTTAACGTACGTTCTGTAAATTCACCGCCGCATGCAATTGTTGCGCCTTGTGCGACTGCACCGTTGATCCACTCTTTAATGCGCTCCACCTCATCTGGGTGAATCATCGCGCTTACATCCGTCTTCTCATCGAGCGGGTCACCGACATTTAAGCGCTTCGTTTCCGCGATAAATTGCTCGGTAAAATTTTCGATAATCGATTTATGCACGTAAATGCGCTGCAACGAAATACATACTTGTCCGGCAAAGTTGAACGCACCATTTACCGCACGTTTCACGATTTTTTCAATCGGCGTTGACGGCTCAACGATGAGTGCCGCATTGGAGCCAAGCTCGAGCGTAATTTTACGTAAACCAATTTTTTCTTTAATGCTTAAGCCGACTTTTCCTGAGCCAGTAAACGTTACTTTTTTGACGTGCTTATGCGTCACAAGCGTATCCGATAACTCGCCACCTGAACCCGTCACAATTTGCAAGCAGCCATCTGGTAAGCCTGCCTCTTTAAAAATTTCCGCCATAACGATCGAGCTTAGCGGTGTTTGCGTAGCTGGCTTTAACACAACCGTATTCCCGACCGCAAAGGCAGGACCTAATTTATGTGCCACTAAATTAAAAGGGAAGTTAAACGGCGTAATCGCACTAACAACGCCGAGCGGTATGCGCTTCGTATAGCCGATGCGGTCTTGTGTACCAGGCGCTGCATCCATCGGAATTGTTTCACCGTGTAAATGCTTTGCTTCCTCTGCGGCAAATTGATACGTCGCAATCGTACGGTCAATTTCACCAAGCGCTGCTTTTATTGGCTTCGCCGCTTCACGCGCTAAAATGTTTGCGAGTTCTTCACGACGTGTACGCATAATTTCCACAACGCGGTACAGTATTTCTGCACGCTCATACGCCGATGTTTTTTTAAATGTGTTGAATGCCTCATGTGCCCCTTCAATCGCACGCTCGACATCCGCAATGCTTGCTTTTGCGACTTGAGCGATGACCTCTCCTGTGTATGGTGCCGTTAAATCATATGTGTTGGCAGTTGCTTCCCACTGCCCGTTAATCCAAAGTTTTGTTTGTTGCATAATGCCACCTCCGTTATGTATATACCCTATTATACGCCTCTGTAAAAAAAGAAACATGCTACGTGCCCATTCGCACATAGCATGTTCGTGTTTACATTTGTAGTTCCGCGCGTTCTTGTTCATTGAATGCACGTGAGCGCGTTAAAAATCGTTTCCCTTCAACGCCTTCTAATGAAAACATGCCACCTCGTCCGTCGACAACATCGATGATCAGCTGTGTATGCTTCCAGTAGTCAAACTGATTTTTGTGCATGTAAAACGGTGCACCACCAATGTTACCAAGCAACACATCTTGGTCGCCCAGTATTAAATCGCCTTGTTCGTAGCACATCGGTGAAGATCCGTCACAGCAGCCGCCCGATTGATGAAACATAATATCGCCGTGCTTTTGCTGTAGTTGCTCGATCAGTGCTAGCGCCGCTTCCGTTGCTGTTACGCGTTCGACCATAGCTAGCACCCCCTTCCTGTTTAGAAGAAGCCTAATTTATTTTCATCATAGCTCACCAGTAAGTTTTTCGTTTGCTGATAATGACTTAACATCATTAAGTGGTTTTCGCGTCCAATACCAGACATTTTGTATCCACCGAATGCTGCGTGTGCAGGGTATTGGTGGTAGCAGTTCGTCCATACACGACCCGCTTGAATGCCACGCCCAAACTCGTACGCCGTATGCATGCTGCGCGTCCAAATACCTGAACCTAAGCCGTATAGCGTATCGTTAGCAATTGATAGCGCCTCTTCCTTCGTTTTAAACGTTGTCACCGACACAACTGGCCCGAAAATTTCCTCTTGGAAAATACGCATGCTGTTGTTGCCTTTGAAGACAGTTGGCTTCACGTAGTAACCGTCCGCAAGTTCACCGTCTAGCATGTTGCGCTCACCACCAGCTAACAGCTCGGCCCCTTCTTGTTTACCAATATCTAAATACGACAAGATTTTTTCAAGTTGCTCATTTGATGCTTGTGCACCAATCATCGTGTTCGGGTCTAGTGGGTTGCCTTGTACAATCGCTTCGACACGCTTTAACACGCGTTCCATAAACGCATCGTAAATCGACTCTTGAATGAGCGCACGCGATGGACATGTACATACTTCCCCTTGGTTTAAAGCGAATAATACGAAGCCTTCTACCGCTTTATCTAAAAACGCATCATCTGCATCCATAATGTCCTCAAAGAAAATATTTGGTGATTTCCCACCAAGCTCAAGCGTTACAGGAATTAAGTTTTGTGACGCATACTGCATAATTAAACGGCCTGTCGTCGTCTCCCCTGTAAACGCAATTTTACCGATGCGTGGGTTCGATGCAAGCGGCTTCCCTGCTTCTAAGCCGAAGCCATTGACGATGTTTACAACGCCTGGTGGCAATAAATCTTCAATGATTTCCATCAATACTAAAATCGAGGCTGGCGTTTGCTCCGCTGGTTTTAATACGACACAGTTTCCTGCCGCAAGCGCTGGTGCAAGCTTCCATACACCCATTAAAATGGGGAAGTTCCACGGAATAATTTGCCCAACAACGCCAATTGGCTCATGGAAATGATACGCCACTGTATTGTTGTCAATTTGGCTTAACGTGCCTTCTTGTGCGCGAATAGCACCTGCAAAATAGCGGAAGTGATCGACCGCTAGCGGCAAGTCCGCATTTAACGTTTCACGTACTGGCTTACCGTTATCCCACGTTTCTGCAACCGCAATTTTTTCTAAGTTTTCTTCGATGCGGTCGGCAATTTTATTTAAAATAACTGCGCGCTCCGCAACGGACGTTTTCCCCCATGCGTCTTTTGCTGCATGCGCGGCGTCTAACGCTAATTCAATATCTTCTGCTGTTGAACGTGCAACTTGTGTAAATGGTTTTCCTGTCACTGGCGTAATCGACTCAAAATATTGCCCTTTTACAGGTGGTGTCCATTTACCACCTATGTAATTGTCATAACGCTCTTTAAATTGAACAACTGAACCTTCTGTGTTTGGAAATGCATATACCATTACTTATTCTCCCCTTTGCTCAAATATTGAATATGCAGTACAGACATATTTACGTTCATTTTCACATAATAGTAATTTTTATTCAACTAACAACATTCACGCAATTTCGAACATTTATACGTTTAGACGAGATTCAAATACGCATTTATCCATATTAAATTACGCTACCATAATAAATTATGTACAGAGCGCTACCATTTTCATCTAGAAACAAACAGTTACCCGAGCAAGTGATGCGCTTTTACGTTATACTAAAAAGAAAATTTGTAAACAAGGTGACAAAACTTATGCGTATTAATAAATTTTTAGCAGAGACTGGCATTGTGTCACGTCGAGGTGCTGATGCATGGATCGAAGCAGGTCGCATTCGCATTAACGGCGCACTCGCGACACTTGGCAGTAAAGTAGAACAAGGCGATGTTGTCGAAGTTGATGGGGAAGTTGTAAAACGTGAGCAAGAGAACGTCTATATTGTGTTAAACAAACCGGTCGGCATTACGAGTACGACCGAGCGTCATATTGAAGGAAACGTTGTGGATTTCATTAATCATCCACTGCGAATCTTCCACATTGGGCGCCTCGATAAAGATTCAGAAGGATTGTTGTTACTAACGAATGACGGCGATATCGTTAACGAAATTTTACGTGCAGAAAATCATCACGAAAAAGAATACATCGTCAAAGTCGACAAGCCGATTGATGATGTGTTTATTCAAAAGATGAGCACCGGCGTTGAAATTTTAGATACGAAAACACTGCCATGTAAAGTGGAGCGCATTTCTTCACACGTGTTCCGCATCATTTTAGAGCAAGGGTTAAACCGTCAAATTCGTCGCATGTGTTCAGCGTGTGGTTATAACGTGAAACGTCTACAACGCATTCGCATTATGAATATTGAAATTGGCAACTTAAAGGTTGGCCAATGGCGCGACTTAACGGATGCAGAACGCAACGAATTATTCCGTTTACTAAACTATAAAAAATAAACGACGAACAAGCGGCAGAGGATCACCAGTCCCTGCCGCTTGTTTTGTTGCGGACACGGCGATCGAAGTTATCCACATGTGGACAACTTACAATGCCTCGTACGCTAGTTTTTCAATGACCGCTTCTAAATGTGGATAACTTTTGTGCAGCTCCTGTTTTGTAAACAGCTCAAAATCTTCAAAGTCAAAGCCTGGTGCAACGACGCAGCCGACTAAGCTAAACGTATGCTCCTCATCAACGGTCGAACCAAAAATTGTGCCGCGTTTCACAAGCACTTGTGGTTGCTCACCTGCTGCCACATTTAAGCCGAGCTTTTGTGTCGTATAGTCACCAGTCGGCGAAATCATATGTACCGTTAAAGCGCTACCGCCGTGATAGTTCCACAATTCATCGCTTTGTAATCGATGTAAATGTGAGACGTCTTCTGAGCGAAGCAAGAAGTAAATGCTCGTATACAGCGGTCGCTCTTTGCCAAATGTCGTTTGTGCTTCTACGTCTGAGCGGAACGACGAGCGATAAAAGCCGCCTTCTGGATGCGGTTGTAACTGCAACTGATCAATTAGTTGTTGTGGATTCATGTTCATCACCTCTTCGTTAGTATAACGCAAAAGATCGGTGCTACACGTTCATAGCACCGATCATGTATTATAGCCCGCCTAAATATGCGGCACGCACTTCATCGCTTTCTTGCAGCTCTTTTGCTGAACCGCTTAACACGATGCGCCCTGTTTCAAGCACGTATGCGCGACTTGCAACCGATAGTGCCATATGTGCATTTTGTTCAACGAGCAAGACGGTCGTTCCTTCCGCATTAACCATTCGTATAATATCAAAAATTGCTTTTACCATGAGCGGCGCTAATCCCATTGACGGCTCATCCATCAATAAAATTTTTGGCTTTGCCATTAATGCGCGCCCCATCGCAAGCATTTGCTGCTCCCCACCTGAAAGTGTGCCAGATAGCTGCTTTTTACGCTCTAGCAGTCGTGGAAACAATTCATATACGTGCGCCATATCTTTGGCGATCCCCGCTTTATCGTTGCGTAAATACGCCCCGAGCTCTAAGTTTTCTTCAACCGTTAAGTTTGCAAAAACGCGGCGCCCTTCTGGTACGTGCGACATGCCCGCTTTTACAATGGACTGTGCAGGCTTGCCGCTAATTTTATTGCCTAAGTACACAATGTCGCCTGTTTTTGGCTTTAATAAACCAGATAGTGTCTTTAACAATGTCGATTTCCCCGCACCGTTTGCGCCAATTAATGTCACGATTTCGCCTTCCTGTACATCAATCGATACGTCATGCAGCGCTTGGATGTTGCCGTAAAACACATTAATATTATTTACTTGTAACATTAGTCCACGACCTCCTCACCTAAATACGCCTCGATTACTTTTGGATTTTGGCGAATTTCCTCCGGTGTGCCATTAGCGATTAATTGTCCGTGATCGAGCACGTAAATGCGCTCACAAATGCCCATTACTAAGCTCATATCATGTTCAATAAGTAAAATCGTTAAGTTAAATTCTTTTCGAATGAAGGCGATGAGCTCCATTAGTTCATGCGTTTCTTGTGGGTTCATGCCGGCTGCCGGTTCATCGAGTAATAGCAACTTCGGATTGGCTGCCAGCGCACGTGCAATTTCTAAGCGGCGCTGCATGCCGTATGGTAAGTTTTTTGCCAATTCATCTTTGTACACATCCAGCCCGAAAATTTTTAAAAACGCAAGCGACTGCTGCTCCATTTTTTTCTCCCCGGTAAAGAAGCTTGGCAGGCGTAAAATCGATGCGAAAATGCCATGCGTTGCAAGCGAATGGTTCGCCACTTCTACATTTTCAAGCACCGTTAATTCTTTAAAGAGGCGAATGTTTTGGAACGTCCGGCTAATGCCGCTTTGTGTCACTTTATACGGATCCAAACCGTTTAACGTTTTCCCTTGGAATGTAATCGTCCCTTCCGTCGGTGCATACACACCCGTTAGCATGTTAAACGTCGTCGTTTTCCCTGCACCGTTCGGACCGATCAAGCCGATCAATTCGCCGTCATAAAGCTGAATATCAACATTTTGTACCGCCTTTAAACCGCCAAACTGAATGCCTAAATGCGCTACGTTAAGAAGAAGGTTTGTCATACGTTTTTACCTCCCTTTTTGCCAAACTTGAAAAAGTCCGTAATTTCTTTTGTGCCAAGTAATCCTGTTGGACGATATAACATGACTAAAATTAACACTAAGCTGTAAATAATCATGCGCGTTTCCGGGAACTCCGCTAAATATGTCGACACGATCGTTAACAGTACAGCGGCTAATACAGAACCCGATAAGCTCCCTAAACCACCAAGCACAACATAAATTAAAATATCAAATGATTTTAAGAAACCAAATGATGTTGGCTGAATGAAGAACAGCTGATGCGAGAAAATGGCTCCGGCAACTCCGGCAAAGAAGGCACCAATTGCAAATGCGACAACTTTGTAGTACGTCGTGTTAATCCCCATCGCATCCGCGGCAATTTCATCTTCACGAATGGCAATACATGCACGGCCGTGGCGCGACTTCGTATAGTTCGCAATGACGATAATTGTAATGAGCATCGCAAAGAACGCGTACGTCCATGTCGTTTGGCGTGAAACGGTCATCCCTGCTGCACCGCCAACGTAATCAACATTTAAAATAACGATGCGAATAATTTCTGCAAAGCCGAGCGTTGCAATGGCTAAATAATCTCCGCGCAGTCGCAGCGTCGGAATACCGATTAATAATCCGGCTAATAAAGCGACACAGCCTGCTGCGACAATCGCCACGATAAATGGCAAATCGAACTTCATCGTGACAATGGCCGACATGTACGCACCGACTGCCATAAACCCGGCATGGCCGATTGAGAACTGTCCCGTAATCCCTATAATTAAATGCAGGCTGACTGCGAGCATGACGTTCACACACATAATGATGAGCATGTTGCTATAGTATGAACCAATCATGCCGCTCGACATCGAGAACTGCACGACTGCGTAAACGATGATGGCAATGGCAACGTATGCCCAAAACGCTTTTGATTTTTTCATAACGCATTCACCTACACTTTCTCGCGGGTATTTTTGCCAAATAACCCGGATGGTTTAAAGATTAAGATGATAATTAAAATAAGGAACGCTGCTGCATCGCGCCAAGACGAGAAGCCCATTGCACTTACAAATGTCTCAACGACGCCTAGAAGCATGCCACCAACCATCGCTCCTGGAATGCTGCCGATGCCACCAAGCACGGCGGCGATGAACGCTTTAATTCCTGGCACAATGCCCATTAACGGATCAATTCGCGTGTAATACAAACCGAAAATAACACCGGCGGCACCAGCGAGCGCTGAACCGATCGCGAACGTAGCTGAAATGGTATTGTCCACGTTAATCCCCATCAGCTTTGCCGCTTCCGCATCATGAGATACAGCGCGCATCGCTTTACCAATTTTCGTTTTGTGGACGATAAATTGCAGCAATAACATTAAGAAGATCGATACACCTAAAATGAGTAATGAGAGCGAACTAATTTGCGCACCGAATACATTAATCGCTTTATTTTCAATCGTCGCTGGATATACAGCTGATTGTGCGCCGCGGAAGAAAATCATTAAGTTCTCAATGAGTAGCGATACCCCAATTGCGGTAATGAGCGCGGCGATCCTTGTCGAATTTCGCAGTCGTTTATATGCTACGCGTTCGATAATAACACCGAGCACCGCACAAATGACCATCGCGAGTAGCAGCGCTGGTAAAAAGCCAATATCCCATCGTGAAATCGCCCAAAACCCAATGAATGCACCAATCATAAATACATCACCATGCGCAAAGTTAATGAGCTTAATAATGCCGTATACCATCGTGTACCCAAGAGCTATTAACGCATAAATACTCCCGATGGAAATACCGTTTACAAGTTGTTGAAGCCACTCCATGTCCTTCACACTCCTTCATCTAAAAGTAGAGCTTAAAAAAAGGAAAGGCACATACATGAGCCCTTCCCGTTTGTTGATCGTCAACGATTGTGCCAACTCATTATTGTGGATCAATTTTTGAGTTGAACACTTGTGCACCATCGACAAACTCTAATACCGTTGCTGATTTCACTGGGTTGTGGTTTTCATCTACTGAGAATGTACCTGTTACAAGCGATAAATCTTTCGTGTCCGCAAGCGCATCTTTAATCGCTTCACCTGTTAACTCGTCCGCACGTCCAATAGCATCCGCTAAGTAATACACCGTATCGTAGCCAAGTGCGTTAAACGCATTCGGTGCTGTATCGCCGTTTTCCGATTTAAATGCTTCGACGAATTTTTGAATCTTTTCATCTGGATCTTCAGACGAATAGTGGTTCGTAATGAACGTGTCATTTAACGCATCGCCACCCGCTAACTCTACTAACGTCGGTGAATCCCAACCATCTGCACCCATTAACGGTACATCAAGCCCTAACTCACGCGCCTGCTTGACGATTAAGCCCACTTCCTCGTAGTACCCTGGAATAAAGATGAAGTCTGGGTTTTTGCCTTTTAAGTTTGTCAGCTGCGTGCGGAAATCCGTATCTTTTGCAACGTATGCTTCTTCCGCTACGACTGTGCCGCCATTTTTCTCAATTTGCTCTTTGAACGATTTCGCTAACCCTTTCGCATAATCGGATGCGTTATCAGCAAAGATTGCAACATTTTTCGCAGATAGCTCTTCTGTCGCAAAGTTTGCAGCAACCGTCCCTTGGAATGGGTCGATGAAGCATGTACGGAACGCATACTCATTCACATCACCGCTATCATTGACCGTTACGTTCGGTGCTGTCCCTGAAGCCGTTACGAGCGGCACTTTATTTTCCGCTGCAAGTTCCACCGTCGCAACGGTATTCCCTGACGTTGCAGGACCGATCATTGCCACAACGTTATCTTGCTCAATGAGCTTTAACGCTGCTGATGTTGCTTCAGCGTTTTCCGATTTGTTATCTGCCGAAATTAGCTCAATTTCCTTGCCATCGATGCCGCCGTTTTCGTTAATTTCTTTAACCGCTAACTCCGCGCCATCTAAAATAGACGAACCGTACGTCGCTACTCCCCCAGATAGCTCTAAGTTCGCCCCAATTTTAATCGTATCGCCGTCGCCTGCAGAGTTGCCGCCATTATCATCGCCACATGCAGCTAACACCGATGATGCAAGCACCCCCACTAAAGCTAGTGAACCAAATTTCTTCGTGTAACGCATTTTTCCCATCGAAAACTCCCCTTTACGCTGAAATTTGAAAATATGTGATATTTCTGATAATTATAAATGATGCAACGGTTGCATACAATAGTTATTGAATAATTTCCCTTAATTATTAAATGAATAGAATTAAGTGGTATTTATTACTGCAGTGCAATGAAATGTATTTTCACAATAATATTTAAACGACAAAAAAGACATTCGCAAAATATCACGAATGTCTTTTTTAACTTATTGCTTTTTAAATAGCTTTCCTGGCCAGTACGTCCAGCGTCCAAGCACTGTTGTAATCGCTGGTACGAGCAGTGGTCGTACAATAAATGTATCCAGTAATACACCGATTGCTGTTACGACACCGAACTGTACAAGCAGTTGAATTGGTAATGTTGCAAGTACCGCGAACGTGCCGGCTAAAATTAAACCAGCCGATGTAATAACGGCACCTGTTTGTGCAACACCTGCAACAATCGCATCTTTATGCGATTTGCCTGCTTTACGCGCTTTCCAAATGTCTGAAATCATGAAGATGTTGTAGTCATTACCTAGCGCGATAATGAATACGAATGAGTACAGTGGAATCGAACTTGCGATCGCATCGGCACCGAAGAAGTTGTGTAAAATTAACCAACCTGCACCAAGCGCTGCAAAGAACGATACGACAACCGTAACCATTAATTGAAGCGTCGTAAAGAATGCACGTAAGTACACAAGTAAAATAATACCGATGATCGCAATCATCACTGGTTGAATGATTGATTCATCACGCTTTTGTACGTCAGCTGTATCGACTTGATTTGCCGTTTCGCCGCCTACCCAGTACGTATCGTCCGCATTATCAATACCTGCGTCAGCTAACATTGTCGGCAGCTGTTTACGTAAATCACGCACATCGTTCATCGCTGCTTCGTCGTACGGATTTTTGTTTAAATCAATTTCATATAGCTGTAAATTTGCATCGACTTCGCTAACACGTAACTCTTTTACAATACCGACATACGGTAACGCAGCTAGTTGTTCTGTTAAATCAACATCTGTCCCGTTCGTGTCAACAAGCACTTGTACTGGCGCTAATTCACCAGCTGTGAAGTTTTCTTCAATTAACGCAAAACCTTCACGTGACTGCATATCTTCTGGGAATGATGATAATAAGTCGTAGCTATATTTAATTTGCGTTGAATATAAAGCTAACGCGATTAAAATGACACCCGTTACGATAATGACTAACCATGGCTTATTCGTCGCAAAGCGTCCAATTTTACGCATGAAGCGGTGGTTTTCTTTACGTGTTTTCACCGGTTTGTTTTTCTTTGCCGCAAATTCCTTCTCGCCTTCTTCTGTACGCGGCACAACCGGCCAAAACGCAAAGCGACCCATTAATGATAACAGTGCTGGTAATACCGTTAATACGGCAATCCCCATAATGATTACTGCAAAGCTAAACGGTACAGCGAAGCGTTGGAATGCGCCGTAGTCTGCTAGTGCAAGCGTTGCTAAACCAACCATTACTGTCGCAGCACTCATGAAAATGGCACCTGCTGATTGACTAAACGCTTTACTTAACGCGACAAATTTATTTTCTTCGTCTAATAAAATATCACGGTAACGCGTAATTAAAAATAAACAGTAGTCTGTTCCGGCACCAAATAATAGTACGAGCATGATCGCAATCGCTTGCGCATCTTTCGTAATCCATCCTTGCTCAACGAATGCACCGAGCGCTGGGCTAATAACTAAGTACGCAATCCCAACAACAATAATTGGTACAACCGCTAAAATTGGTGAGCGGTAAATAACGAGTAATAATACTAAAATTAATAAGACGGTCGCTGTCATTAATTTAAAGTCTGCTGATTTAAATAAATCTGTCGCGTCGACTGAAATGCCGACCGGTCCTGAGAATCGCGCTGTTAATTCATCGCTGTCTAACTTTTCTTCAAAGGCGTTATTGCCTGTAATGTCTTCCACTTTTTCAGAAAGCACCGCTAAGTTTTCCTTCAGCGTTTCTGCATTTGTTTCGGCATCAAAAAATACCGGTGTTACAATCGATTTGCCGTTTTCTGAAACGCTTGCAAATAACGCTTCTGGTGGCATTTGATGGAATGGTGGTAACGTCGTTTGATTCGTTAATGGATTTTCATCTAGCTCTGCATACAAGCTTTGAATTTGCTGTAAATGCTCCGGCGTCAAACCGTCTTCTTTATTCCACACCATCAATAATGGAATCCCGGAATCACTCGGGAACTTTTCTGCGATGAGTTCGCTCGCTTGTCGCGCTTCTGCATACTCTGGTAAATCATCGCCTGTTTGATTGTCCATACCGTTTACTTGCGGAAACAACACGGTTAAAATCGCAATAGCAATTGCCCATACAGCAAGCACAACCCAGCGAGACGTTTTGCCTGAAACTTTTTCACTAAACTTCTCTAATGGATTGCTCACATCTTTCACTCCTTCATCATCGTTAAATTGAGGTCGCTGGCTTCATTTGAATCGCTGCAACTGTATCGGCTTTATCGCCCGATGCTTCTTTGCTACGATACAATTCGTACGGCGGCAACGGTTGTACATCATAAGGCGTTTTGCGGTCACGCTTCAATAATAAGTTCGTTGTAATACGTGCAGATTCTAAAATAATTGGTAAACCGCTTCCTAGATGCGTACCGCCACCAACTAAATAGCAATGATCCAGTTCTTCAAACTGATTGTTCGGACAGAATGCCATCATTTGTGTTAGCTGATGTCCTAAGTTGAAAATGGCACCTTTATATACAGAATAATCAACTTCAAAGTCCGCCGGTGTAATCATATGCATTTCTTCTACATATTCCTCAATGCTTTCAATACCCAGTTTTTCACTCACTAAATCGAGTAACATTTGACGATATTCATCGCGACAAGCATCCCAATCAATGTTGCTAAAATTGTTCGGTACGGGCGCTAAAATGTACAGCGTTGATTTGCCTTCCGGTGCAAGCGTCGGGTCCGTTGCACACGCATTTTGAATATAGATCGACGGGTCTTCTGAGATTTCTAACGTGTTCGTAATTTCAGCAACGTTTTTACGATAGTCCTCTGCAAACCAAATTGTGTGATGCGGTAAGTCGAATTTTTTGTTCACACCTAAATATAGTAGCACGCCTGAACATGAATATGATTTTTTCGCAAGCTTTTGTGGTGAATACTTTTTCAACACACCTGGCTCCACAAGGTTCGTCATAATATGAGAAAAATCACCATTAATCACGACGTCATCGGCATATACGTGCGTACCATTTTCAAGCTCTACCCCTTTAACGGTACGACCTTCTGTTAAGATGCGTTTTACGCCGCAGCTCGTTGTAATTGTCGCCCCTTCTTCTTCAGCCACTTTTGCCATCGCCTTCGTCAGCTGATTTAAACCACCTTCAATGTGGTACACTCCGTACGCGTGTTCAATATATGAAAGAATCGAGAACGCACCTGGGCTTTCCCACGGAGACATACCTAAATATTTCGACTGGAACGTAAACGCTAAACGCAGCTCTTCTTCGTTAAAGAATTTCCCGAGCGTATCCATTAATGAATTGCCGATTTCAAGCTCCTTTAACGCTTTAAATGCTTTTGGCGTCAGCAAGCTGCGGTAACCGGTCATGTCGCTTTGTAACAGCGGTGCTAACGTTTCTAATTTTTTATGTGTTTCTAGCAAGTAGCGCTCATAGCTACCATAGTTTCCTGGGAATAGTTCATTAATTTGGCGAATCATTTCCTCTGTATCACGTGTAATTTTTAAGCGTTTATTTTTGTATACAAGCTCATACATCGGATCTAAATTCATTAATTTAATGTAGTCATGAATATTGCGCCCTGTTAACGCAAACATTTCCTCTGCTAAATACGTCATGTTTAAAAATGTCGGGCCTACATCAAAGCGATAATCTCCTAGCTGTAAATGGCTCGTTCTTCCACCAACAAATGGCTGCTTTTCATAGACGTGTACATCATATCCTTTATGCGCAAGCAACATAGCTGCCGCTAATCCACCTGGTCCTGTTCCAATAACAACAATTTTCTTTGACATTTGATAACCTCCCATGCAAAACAAACTTTGTACAAACATTATACTTTTATTGTACAACGTTTTGCAAGCACTAAAAAACATTTTTAGGAAATATGTGCAACGTTGCACACAAAAAACGATGTTTAACGCGTATTATAATGCGATTTTTCATAGAAAAGCATTGTACAAAGCGAAAAACATATTTCCTTATTCCCTAAAACGTTGTACATTAGACACTATCAACCTTATACAAAGGAGCGAAGAGACGATGAATGACAACCAAACATATTCCATTCAACAAGTATCTGAGATGACCGGTTTATCAAAACAACTCATTCGCAAATGGGAAGACCGCTATGAAATTGTTGCACCGCAGCGACTACCAAACGGTTATCGCGTATATACGGACAAGGAAGTCGCAACATTGTTGCATGTGTTACAGCTAACGAAGGAAGGCTACAGCATTAAACAAGCGGCGGAACAAGTTAAAAACAATGAGGAGTCACCGATTTTACAGCAGCAAGTACCCGACGCACATGAGCAATATATTGCCGATACGATTCAAAAGCTCATTCATGCTGGAACGATTGGTGATGATACAAAAATGCTTCACACGCTGCAACAAGCGCATCATACACTCGGAGTGAAGCGAACAGTTGATCACGTCATTGTGCCGTTTTTATACGAGGTAGGTGAACTATGGTGCGCAGGCATTTGGGAAGAGTTCCAAGAGGCGCTCTCTAGCTTAGTCATTCGCGATTACTTAGCGTATTTACGTCGTCAACTTTATTTGCCATCGAATGCGACGCCGATTTTAGGCAGCTGCTTACCGAATGAACGTCATGAAATTCCGATGCAATTATTATTGCTACAAAGTATGTTTCTTGGCTACCGTACGACGATGCTTGGCCCATCACCAGCCCCTGCTGCGATCCAATCTGCCGTGCAACAGTTAAAGCCGAAGTACGTGCTGTTATCTGCGTTAACGGAGCTACCATTTCAAGATCAATACCGCATGATCGATGAGCTAGACGCGTTTGCTGGCAATCATCCTGAGACGACATTTTATTTAGGTGGTCCTGGTGCGCTAAAATTAAAGCGACTACACCCACTGCAACATATTCAGATTGTCGCGCGCATTGAAGATATATTTAAAACGAGTTCACCGTAAAAGATGAACTCGTTTTTTTACATTTCATAAATTAAAAAGCGCTCGTTTTCATTATGTTTGTATAACGTTGGAATTGGAATTTCTTCAATGAATGTAAACGGCGTACTTGCCATATATTCCACATAATCGTGCGAAGGGTAATAAAAAATAATCGTTAGTTTGCGAGGATGCTGTTCATACGATGCGAGTACGTTTGCTAAAAACTTCATAAAAATTTGCACGGAAAACGGATTAAAAAAGAAAAACACATCTTGTTGCTCATTTAAATCGTATGCTTGTGCATAGTGTTGTACAAACTGTATAACGTGCTGCTTGCCACCGTTTTTACGCAAATATGCCACCTTGTTATCGTTTGCCTCATCAATGTATTGCTCCTTCATATCAATGCCTGCTACCGGAATGTGGAAGCGGTCGTATACGTAAAGCGGCACACGGCCTTTTCCGCAGCCAATATCGACAAATGAGCGCCCATCGATTGGATAACGATCAAACAACACATCCAATCCTTCATACGGCGTCGGCTCATAGCGATGATAATGTGCCATTTGTGGAAAGCCGTATTGATTGCCGACCGTGCGAATGCCAAGGGCGGCATCTCGTTGTTCATCTGACATATTGTTCACTCCTTTTTTTGCACTATATCATGCAAACATACAAAAAACGAGCAGCTACATTCATAGCTACTCGTATGCTTACGCTTTTTTCAAACGGTTTGGCGTAAAGAAAAACTTGCCATTTTGACGATAAATATCCGCATCAATTTCAAAAATTGACTCAAACATTTCTTTACACATGACGCATTGTGGAATGCCGTCATAATGAATTTGCCCACGCTTTAAAACGATGAGACGATCGCTATATTGCGCCGCTTGGTTAATATCATGCAGCACCATAATGACCGTCATCCCAAACTTTTCATTAAGCTCGTGTACAAGTTCCATCACTTCAAGCTGATGTGAAATATCTAAATACGTCGTTGGTTCATCTAACAATAACACTTTTGGACGCTGGGCAATTGCCATCGCGATCCATGCGCGTTGACGTTCTCCCCCCGACATCGCAGGTAACACGCGCCCTGCCATATGCGTTAAACCTGTTACTTCAAGTGCCCAATCAATAATTTCCTCATCTTCTGCTGACAAGCGACCTGAACGTTTTTTATGCGGATAGCGGCCGAACTCCACAAGCTCTCGTACCGTCAAATCTAGCTGATGGTCGTTCATTTGCGGCAACATCGCAAGCTTCTTTGCCACGTCCTCTGTTTTCATGCGCATAATTTCTTCACCATCTAATAAAACAGAGCCTTCATCTGGTGTAATGAGGCGGGAAATGACACGTAAAAGCGTCGACTTTCCCGAACCGTTCGGACCAATTAAACTAACAATTTCACCTGGCTGAATGTTAATGTCGATGTTGTTTAACTTAAACGCTGTGCTTCGTTCAAACGATAATTGACTAGTTTGTAGCAAATGAACCACTCTTTCTGTAAATTAAGTATAAGAAATATGGACCGCCGATGAATGCCAGTAAAATGCCGACTGGTAGCTCTGTTGGATTAAATAAGCTACGCGCAATCGTATCCGCAAACACAACGAGCAATCCGCCACCGAACGCAGAGGCAGGTAATAAATAGCGATAATCGCCACCGATCATTAAGCGTAAAATATGTGGCACCACAAGTCCGACAAACCCAACTAATCCTGCAACACTCACCGCAATACCAGCAAGAAGTGCGCTTAATAAAATTAAATAAAAGCGGCTGCGCTCAACGCGATGTCCGAGCAGCTTTGCCATTTCATCACCAAGCGTTAACACGCGTATATGCTTAATCGCAAATAATGATAATACGAGCGCAACGACGGCGTACCCAACAACCATTTTCACCTGTGCCCAACCAACACCGGCAATACCGCCTGATAACCACGGCAATACCGATTGCACACGGTCTGAATAAATAATCATAAGCGCATTTGTCACAGCGCCCATTAAAGCGTTAATCGCTACACCGACTAACACAATGCGCATTGGCGACGCCCCACCTTTTTTCCACGATAACGCATACACAATAAGCGCTGTGAAAAAGGCACCGAAAAACGCCGCAATCGGTAATAGTGCAAGCATCGCGGGGAAAATAACCATGACGATGATCGCCATAACGCCCGCTCCTGATGTTACACCGATAATGCCAGGGTCTGCGAGCGGATTTTTCATGACCCCTTGTAAAATGGCACCGGCAATGCCTAAGCACATGCCGACGATCATGCCAATGATGACGCGCGGAAATCTTAGCTCCCAAATGATGCGTCGTTGTAATGTATCTTCATTATTCATAATGCCACTTAATACTTCACTAACGGAAAAAGAAACTTGCCCAATCATTAAACTGCCAAGCCCCATTACAATCATTAAAATCGGCAACGCAATTAATACACGTCGACGCTTTTTTTGCAGCGGATGCTTTACCGTTTGTTGTTTTTCAGACGGTACTGTCGTATTCATTGTCTCGTACACCTTTTCGTTTCTAGAATGTATGGTGTAATATTTACCCATATAATTTCAATACTATCGATAATGAGAATCATTGTCAATGAACTTTTCGTATTTTCAATATTTTTTCGACACAACTGTCGTTTTTAGTTGACGAAATAGCTGGAATACTTTTATAGTAAGAGGGTACACATTATATAAATTCACTTTAAAGGAGTTCATTCACATGATCGTTGTAACAAACCGCATCGAAGTAAAAAAAGGCTTCGGCAAACAAATGGCACCAGCATTCACACGTCCTTCAGGCTTAGACCAATTCAAAGGCTTCGTAAAAGTTGAAGTGTTAGTATCAGAAAATGAAAACTCAGATGAAATGAACGTAAACATGTTCTGGGAAACAATGGAGGACTTCCAAGTTTGGCGTAACTCTGACGCTTTTAAAGCGGCTCACAAACGCGATGGTGGCGAGAAACAAGAAGGCGGTCACCCACACGGTGAAGGCGATAGCCCAATTATCGGCAGCAAGTTAATCATTGCTGAAGTAGCTGCTTCTTTACAATACTAATTTTTTCAATTCCGCATCCTACTCGACATACGTACATGTCGAGTAGGATTTTTTTATGGACTTGCTGCGCATAGACATTTTCGTTTCATCGCTGTCACAAAGCGCGTGCGTTCTTCCAGATCACCATCGCGAAAATTTGAAAAAAGACTGACAAATGCTGTATACTTTCAATGACCGTATGCACGGTGAAGTCAAATTGGAGGTGACTACATTGGGACAGACAAACTAAAAATTGGTGAACTTGCATCAAAAACGGGGATTACAAAACGTACGATTGATTACTATACGACGCTGGGCTTATTAAAGGCGGAGCGCTCTTCATCGAATTATCGTTACTACCATGTAGACGCCATTCAACAATTGGACTACATCGAGAAACGAAAAGACGAAGGACTAAGCTTAGAGGAAATTCGTAAGGAGTTAATTGAACGTAATGCTGAAGCGTTAGATGTGCAAGAGCTTCGTTTAAAAATGCGCGACCTTGAACAAGATGTTTCAAAGTTAATTGCAACACTTGATGAGGATGAGCAGTCGAAGCAGTCGATTACAAAAAACATTACACAAGAGAGTTTAGCGCTTATTAAATCTCTCGCATTACTTTTACATTAACCCAGGAGGTGAATGTCTTACGTATTTACGTAAGACCTTTGAGTGACCATAGTTAACTTGTCCATTTTTATACTTTTAATTGCATTAACCGCGTTCTTCGTCGCAACCGAGTTCGCAATCGTGAAGGTGCGCCAATCACGCATCGATCAACTTGTTGCAGAAGGAAAAGCTGGTTCACTTGCAGCGAAACAAGTTACAACACATTTAGATGAATATTTATCAGCGTGTCAATTAGGGATTACCGTAACCGCATTAGGAATTGGTATGGTTGGTGAATCAACATTTGAGTTTATATTACATCCGTTCTTTACAAGCATCGGTATTGGTGAAGAGTACATTCACTTCTTCACAATTGGTGCCGCGTTTATTATCGCAACGTTTTTACACGTAGTTGTTGGTGAATTAGCGCCCAAAACAATTGCTATTCAAAAAGCCGAGCGTGTCACATTGCTGTTTGCAAAACCGATTCAAATTTTTTACCGCATTTTATACCCATTCATTTGGGCATTAAATGGCTCTGCACGCTTGTTGTTAAAAGTTGTTGGCATGAAGCCTGCCTCTGAACATGAGCTTTCGCATACAGAGGAAGAATTACGTTCATTGTTAACGGAAAGCTTCAAATCTGGGGAGATTAATAAAAACGAATTAAAATACGTAAACAACGTCTTTGAATTTGATGATAAAATTGCCCGTGAAATTATGGTGCCGCGTACAGAAATTATTGCGTTTGAACGCAATACAACGCTCGATGAAGTAATTGCAACAATTTCAGAGGAGCAATATACACGCTACCCAATTTACGACGGTGACCGTGATCGCATTTTAGGCTTTTTAAATATTAAAGAGTTTTTAACGCAAGGTATGACAAATCGCGTAACGTCGGAAAACTTCGCACTTGATAACTTTATCAATCCAGTTATTAATACGATTGAGTCGACACCGATTCACGATTTACTCGCAAAAATGCAGCGCGAGCGCACACATATTGCGATCTTATTGGATGAATATGGCGGCACAAGCGGCATGGTAACAGTTGAGGATATTTTAGAGGAACTTGTCGGTGAAATTCGCGATGAGTTTGACGAAGATGAAGTGCCAGAAATCCGCAAAGTGCGCGACAACCACTACATTGTTGATGCAAAGCTATTAATTGATGACGTGAGCACATTGCTCGGCGTTGAACTACAAGCCGAAGATGTCGACACGATTGCTGGTTGGTATTTAACACAAAATACCGACTTAGATGCTAACTTACTCGTCAACTTTGAAAGCTATGACTTTACCGTTTATGAAAAAGATGGGCATCAACTGCACTACATTGAAATTAAAAAGGCATTGCCTGTTGCTATGAAAGCATAAGAAAAAGCCGACGAGGAAATCACTCGTCGGCTTTTTGCGTTATTCAGCGTTTGGATAAATCATCGTCGCTGGATCTACATATTCATCGTATTGCTGTTCTGTTAAGTAGCCTGTTGCCAGTGCTGCTTCTTTTAACGTTGTGCCCTCTTTATGCGCTTTTTTCGCAATCTCTGCCGCTTTTTCGTAGCCGATATATGGGTTTAACGCCGTTACAAGCATTAATGAATTTTTCAAGTTCGCTTCTAACACTTCTTTATTTGGCTCGATGCCAACTGCACAGTTATCGTTAAAGCTTTGCATCGCATCTGCAAGTAAGCGCGCAGATTGTAAGAAGTTATAAATGATCACCGGCTTGAAAACGTTTAATTCAAAGTTCCCTTGTGACGCAGCAAAACCAATTGCAGCATCGTTGCCAAACACTTGGCATGCCACCATCGTTAATGCCTCTGATTGTGTTGGGTTTACTTTCCCTGGCATGATCGATGAGCCTGGCTCGTTTTCTGGAATCGTAATTTCACCGATGCCTGAACGTGGACCAGAAGCTAACCAGCGCACGTCGTTGGCAATTTTCATTAAGTCTGCAGCTAGCGCTTTTAACGCGCCGTGTGCTGTTGTAATTTCATCGTGTGATGTTAAGGCGTGGAACTTATTTTCAGCAGATGTAAATGCCTTCCCTGTATAGGCTGAAATTTCTTCCGCCACAAGCTCGCCGAATTTTGGATGTGCATTAATACCTGTTCCTACTGCTGTACCGCCGATTGCTAACTCTTTCATGAAATCATTTGTCACATGAATCATCTTTTCACATTTCACGAGCATATGCTTCCACCCTGAAATCTCTTGCCCTAATGTGAGTGGCGTTGCATCTTGTAAATGCGTACGACCGATTTTAATAATGTCTTTAAACGCTTCCTCTTTTTCAGCAAACGTTGCTTTTAAAACATTTAATTTCGGCACGACTTGCTCTTCTACAGCTAAAACAGCCGCTACGTGTAACGCTGTTGGGAATGTATCGTTTGAGCTTTGCGACATGTTTACATCATCATTTGGATGCACTTGTTCGTCAGAGCCTTGTTCGCTTAAAATTTGATTGGCACGGAATGATAATACTTCATTGACGTTCATGTTTGATTGAGTACCTGAGCCTGTTTGCCATACGACTAATGGGAACTGCTCATCCCACTTGCCTGCAAGCACCTCATCAGCAGCTGCGACAATCGCGTCTTTTTTCGCATCTGATAACTTTCCTAGCTTGTTGTTCGCAATCGCTGCAGAACGCTTTAAAATCGCAAACGCATACACAATCTCAATTGGCATTTTTTCTGTACCAATTTTGAAGTTTTGTAATGATCGCTGTGTTTGCGCTTTCCAGAGCTTGTCTGCTTGCACTTCAATTTCACCCATTGTGTCTTTTTCAATACGGAATTCCATGTGAACCTCTCCTTTTGAACGATGTGTAATGAAAAAGGACAACGCAGGCAAGAAAAATTCTGCACTGATTTGCCCTTTTTGTTCGGATTTAGTTGGAACTAAAATGTGGTTGTATCCCTTACAACGATAATGATAATCAATTTCAATAAAGGCGTCAACTATATAAATTTCGTTATGTGACATCAATCATTTCAAATAGCTGGCAATGCGTCAAAATGCTATGATACGTACTGAGGTGATTTTTCATGAACATTAAGCAATACATTCATACCGCTTCGGTCGTTGCTGGCATTACATTAAAAGATGCGGCGCAGCGCGAAGCGAACAACATGGCACTGCATGTATGTGAAGATGAAGCGGCAATCCTCCATAATCGACAACAGCTTGCGGCTTCACTTACTAGTAGCCTAGCACAGTTCGTTTGCGCACAACAAACACATAGCTCGAACTTTTATAAAGTTGAGCGAAAAGATGTAGGTGCTGGTGCAATGACGATGGACGATGCCATTGTAGATACAGACGGCTTGTATACGTTTGAAAAAGACGTTGTGCTTTGTAGCTTTTCAGCGGATTGCGTACCGGTATTTTTATACGATGAAACGCGCGGCATGGTCGGGGCTATTCACTCTGGTTGGCAAGGTACGGTGAAAGAAATTACGAAAAAAATGGTCGAGCATCTTCTGCACCATGAAAAGCTAAACGCTCAAAATGTCCACATTCATATTGGTATGGCACTAAGTCAACAGCGCTTTGAAGTCGATCGCGATGTGTACGACAAATTCGCTGCACTCGGCTACGCTGATGATTTCATGTATTTCAATGAAAGCACAAACAAATATCATATCGACAATCAGCGTACGGTGAAACAACAATGCATCATCGCTGGTATTCCTGCCGAAAATATTACGATTGATGATACATGCACGTTTAACAGTGCGGAAGGCTTCTCCTATCGTCAAGACCGTCAAGCAGGTCGTCATTTAAGCTATATTTATCGGCAATAAAAAACCCGCGTGCCAACATTGGTACGCGGGTTTTATGGATGCAATACGTGCTCAATATCTCGAAAGTGTGTCGTGCGGTCACGGCCATGTTCCTTTGAGTAATACAACGCGCGATCTGCACGATTAAGCAAGTTCGTTTCGCAGTCGCCATCTTTATACGTCGACACGCCGATACTAATCGTTACGCGTTGGACGTATTCAAACAAGCAATTTCGAATGGCTTCATTCATGCGCATCGCCATTTGTGTAGATTGTTCTTCGGTCGTGTTTGGCAACAGCGCCACAAATTCCTCACCACCAAAGCGCGCCACAATGCCGTCTTCACCAACACTTGTTTTTAACAACGGTGCAACTTCAATTAATACGTAATCACCAATTTGATGTCCATACGTATCATTTACTTTTTTAAAGTAATCGATATCTAAAATACAAACGGAAAAAGCGTGCTCCATCGTTCGCGCTTTCACGATATGCTCCGCTAAGCGCTCTTCCATATAACGACGGTTAAATATGTTCGTTAGAAGATCGGTATTCGTTAACAGAATGAGCTCTTGTTGTTTCCGTTCGATTTCTTCATTTAACTTCGTCAGCTGAGCAAGTGCCTCCTTTTGCTGTTCATTGACACGCTCTAGCTTTTTCGTCATTTGTCGCAGCTCTTGCTCGTATTCAATGCGCTTGGTCATCGGCAATAAAATACACTCAATGCGTTCTTCGGCATCGTTTTCTAACGTTCGCTGCGCATTGATCATCACGGGCATTTGGACGCCATCTGCACGTTCCATATGCAGCATAAACTCTTGTACAGACCCTTCTGTATGTAGCTGCGGGTAAAAATAGGAATGAAACACAAACTTATTGGCACGCGATAAAAACGCTTCGATATGCTGACCAATTAAGCTTTCTTGTTGGCGCTGTAATAACGTACTCATAAACGTATTGGCATACGTAATAACCCCTTCATGATTTAACATGACAACACCACACGGCAGTTGCTCATACGTTAACATTGTCATAGCTATTCCTCCTCCCGAGCTACTTTGTTAAATGGTTGCGAGTAAATGCTTCTTCATTAAATCCGGATGACTAATATGCGGATAATGACCTCTAACATCTAAAAAAATAAGCTCACTATTTGTTAAATGCGCATGTAAATATTGCGACGCTTCTAACGGCACGATAAAATCATCATTGCTTTGTAGCAACACGGTTGGGATTGTCACTTGTGGTAAAAATGCACGCACATCCGCACGAAATGTCACTTCGGCAAACTCCCTTGCAATCGCTGCATCATTTTGTTTAAACGTGCGTTCAACTTCTTTAGAACTTTTTTGATCAGCGGACACGATTGGTGCTAAATGGCTTGCCCAACCGTTAAAGTTCATTTCCATCATTTGAAACAGTACGCCCAATTCTTCTTCATGAAAGCCCCCTACATAATCAATGTCATTTAAATAGCAGGCAGATGAACCGATCATAATGAGCTTTTTAAACGCATCAGGACGCTGTAAAGATGCTAGCATACCGATGACACCGCTAATCGAATGCCCAATGAATGTGACATCTTTTAATGTATACGCATCAATGACGTCGAGTACATCTTGTACATAACCGTCTAGCGTGCCGTACCGAGCTGTGGAATAGGCTTCATAATCTGACTGTCCCGAACCAACATAGTCAAATAGCAAAATACGATACTGCTGTTGCAATGCTGGCAAAATGTATTGCCACGTTTGCTGATTGCTACCGAAAACGAGTAGCATCCTTTAAACATTTTATTTTAATAACGCATCGATCCAGCGTTGTACTTTTAAGCCTTCATCAAACTGTACAATTGCCGTCTTTTGCGCGCACGCATCAAGCAATGTGAATGAAGATGGCTCCACCGTCACGGCCACTTCTTCTGTCGTCGCTGTCGCTTCTAGTAACTGCGACCAGTTGCGAATGATCATCGATTTTTTCGTGCCGTACACTTTATAATCGATGCGTTCTTGTTGAGCGATACCTGCTGCTGCGTTAATGAGCATCGGGATACCACTTACCGTTTTTAAGAGCGCGCTGACAGACGTTTCACAAAGCGTCTCGTCCGCTGGATAGTTTGTTTGATGCGCTTCGATCGTTACATCACCAAATACATGGTGTGTTAGCTGTAAATAGTGCGGGAAAATTTCACGAATGAAGCCACCTTGCTCACGCGAAGCAATCCACGGATTTTGCTGCCATGGACGTGGCCATACAGGAAAATGTGTATGTAATTCAATGCGTACAATGTCGCCAAGCTCTTGCGTCTCAATCGCTTCCTTTAAGCGAGCAACTGCAGGGCTATACATCATTGGGAAGTGCATCGCAGTTGTCACATGTTTTGCTGCTTCAACCATTGCTTCTCCATCTGCCGTATCGTGGGCAAGCGGTTTTTCACATAAAATGTTAAACCCTTTTGCTGCGATTTCTTTCGTTAGCGGCGCATGACTAACCGGTGGCGTACCGATATATACCCAATCTGGATTCGTCGCGAGCAGCTCTTCTAGCGATGATACTGCACGCACATTATATTTGTTGGCAATATGCGTAAGGCGCTCGTTGTTTTCATCAAAAATAGCTGTTAGTGCACTTTCGTCATGCTTTAATACGTCGTTAATAATGCGTTCACCTACGACACCTGTGCCGATGATTGCGTATGTTGTTGTCATGATGTTCCTCCTCGTTCATGTTCAAGAAGCCACTGTTTCCGCCACACACCACCTGCATAACCTGTTAATTTGCCACTGCTGCCAATAACGCGATGACACGGCACAAGGATTGTCAGTTGATTTTTGCTGTTCGTCATGCCAACTGCACGCACCGCTTTTTCGTTGTCAATCAGCGTTGCAATTTGTTTATACGATGCCGTTTCACCATATGGGACGGTCGTTAACGCTTGCCAAACGCGCTGCTGAAATGCTGTTCCTTGCTGCTCATACGGCACTGTAAACGTTGTGCGCTCCCCGCGAAAATATTGCTGCAACTGTTCAATCGCTTGCGTTAATACAGCTGAACGCTCCGTTTCTGGACGCGGCTCTTCAACAAATAATACCGATGTAATATGCGTATTCGTTGCAGTTACTTCAACGATGCCAACAGGTGATGAAAATGATGCGTTGTACGTCATAAGTAGCTCCCCTCCTCATTACTGTCATTTTACAATATTTTTCGACAAAACCGCTAACAAAAAAAGCCCCTCCTACATAAGGAGAGGCTCTCATTCATTATTTAAGGTTTAATGATTGTTGCGCGTCTGATTTTACAGCTGCTAATAACTCTGGGTTTTCCACTAAAGAAATACCGTATGATGGTACCATTTCTTTAATTTTATCTTCCCAAGCAGGTAATTGCTCTGGGAAACATTTGCCGATAATGTCTAACATTACTTTAACAGCAGTAGATGCACCTGGAGAAGCACCTAATAATGCCGCTACAGAACCATCTTGAGATGTAATTACTTCTGTACCGAATTGTAATGTACCTTTACCAGCTGGTGTATCTTTAATTACTTGTACACGTTGACCAGCAACTACGATATCCCAGTCTTTCGCTTGTGCAGTTGGAATGAAATCACGTAATTCTTCAATACGTTGATCTTTGTTTAACATTAACTGTTGAATTAAGTATTTTGTTAAGCCCATTTCTTTTGCACCACAAGCTAACATTGTGAATAAGTTGTTTGGTTTTACAGATGTTACTAAGTCCATGTTTGAACCAGTTTTTAAGAACTTCGGAGAGAAGCCTGCGAATGGTCCGAATAATAATGAACGTTTACCGTCGATGAAACGAGTGTCTAAGTGAGGTACTGACATTGGAGGTGCTCCAACTGCCGCTTTACCGTATACTTTTGCAAAGTGCTTATCAACGATTTCTTCGTTTTTACATACTAAGAAAATACCTGATACAGGGAATCCACCAACTTGTTTTGATTCAGGAATCGCTGTTTGTTGTAAAAGGTGTAAGCTCTTACCACCAGCACCGATGAATACGAATTTCGCATTGTGGTACTCAATTTTACCTTCTGCTTCGTTTTTCACTTTTAATTCCCAACGGCCATCGCTTGTGCGTTTAATGTTTTCTACAGAGTGCTTGTAGTTTACAGAAACGCCTGATTTTTGTAGGTTGTCTGTTAATACACGTGTTAATTCACCAAAGTTCACGTCTGTACCGCTGTCGATTTTTGTCGCTGCGATCGCGTCGTTTGCTGGGCGGTTCTCCATCATTAATGGGATCCACTCTTTTAATACGTCATGATCTTCTGAGAACTCCATACCTTCGAATAATGGGTTTTCAGATAATGCCGCGAAACGTTTCTTTAAGAATTCAATGTTGTCTGCACCACGTACCATACTCATGTGTGGTAAAGATTGAATGAAATCTCCTGGCTTTGTAATTAAGCCTTTTTTCGTTAAGTAAGACCAGAATTGTAATGATAATTGGAATTGCTCATTAATGTTGATTGCTTTTGAAACGTCTACTTTCCCGTCTTTTTCAGGTGTGTAGTTTAATTCACATAAAGCCGCGTGACCAGTACCAGCATTGTTCCACTCGTTTGAACTTTCTTCACCAGCTTTGTCTAGCTTTTCGAATACTTTAATGTTCCACTCAGGTGCTAATTCCTTTAACATTGTCCCTAATGTCGCACTCATAATACCTGCGCCAATTAAGATCACATCAGTTTGCTTTTGATTGCTCATGTTCTGACCATCCTCATAATATTATTTAGTCAAAATAAAACGGCACTCCCTCAGCAACCATTTTATTTTGTATTTCTTCTATAAGCGTAATGACGAAATGACTCAATTACAATTATAAATTGCTCTGTTGCATATTATATAATAGTTAAACGTCTTTTGAAAGCGCTTGAAATTGATGAATTTCACTGTCGATTACGTCAAAAAAATGCTCTAATTATTCCATTCATGCTCGCGCAAGCAACACGTACTTGCCATGTAAAACTAAGAAAAGGACACATTTTGCTTATCGTCCTATAATCCTTTCAATTCTAAATTTTTTTCACAACCATTTCAATACACTGTTGAGAAATGACTGAATTTTCGAGTTTACAAAGAAAATTTCGTTCCCATTCAGCAAATAAATTCACAATTCCCTTAAAAAATGTGTATTTATTGTTTTTTAAGAAGAAAATCCTTTGTCTACGCTACAATGTTTCAGCTTTATTGTTGCCCTGCTGCATACGGTTGTAAAATGCCATAAATCGTCGACACTGTTGGAATCATTACGCCATGTTTTTGTGCAAGACGCAATGCCGCGCCATGCAAATGCTCCACCTCAAGCGGCAATCCTTTTCGTAAATCTTGGTGCATCGACGACGTTTGGGCACCCCCGAATTTGGCAATGCGCGCTACTTCCTTTTCCACCTCGTCAATCGTAAGCGCCACTCCTTCTAGCTGCGCAAGCTGTGCCATCTCTCGAATCATCGCCTGTGCGACATGTAACGTTGGCGCATGCTGCAATGCACTCGCTGGCTGCTGCGTACTTGCTGTAATACCTGAAAATGCCGTAATGAGCATATATTTTTTCCACATGCCTTTTAAAATATCGTTGCTTACAACAAAGCTAGTGCGTAACGCTCCATCTAATGCGGCTAGTTCAGCAACGATGTTTTGCTGACTGTCATGGAGCGCACCAAACTGAATATTGCTGCCTTTACTTGAATGCACGACATGCCCTTGTTCGTTTAACGTAGCGATGATCGATGCGAAGCCACCGATGACTTTTTGTTCACCGAGCTGCTGCTGTAAAAGCGTCACATGCTCGATGCCATTTAGAAGCGGCAATACATATGCCCCTGTTCGCGTCGCAATGTCGACAATTTGTGGCAACGCCTCTTGAAAGTGATAGCCTTTTACTGCAATGATCACGACGTCTGCTGTCGATAGCTGTTCGACGTCTGTTGCTAGTTGTACCGATGCTTCAAAACGTCCTTCTGGGCTTTCTAGTACAAGCCCTTTCGCTAACTGCTCCGCACGTTTTTGTCGCACGAAAAATGTAACATTTTGACCTGCTTCTACAAGTCTCCCACCAAAATAAGCACCGATTGCACCAGCGCCGTAAACAATTATGTTCATCTTAAACACTCCCCCTTTATGTTGTATGTTCTTCATAACATAGAAGTTTTGCTCAATGCTAGTCCTTTTCAAATAGATGCATTAAATTTCACGTAAAAAGTGTTCGTAAGCGTATAATGGGCGAATTTATGATACAGTTAAAAAAAAGGAAAAGAGAGTAAATACTATGATTGAAATTAAAAGTTCGAAACTAAGCGACGGCGAATTTAACCGTGGCGTATTCGCTTCACGCGACATTAAAAAAGGTGAAATGTTACACCAAGCGCCCGTTATTGCGTATCCAAATGACCAACACGAACATATCGAAAAAACATTATTAGCAGATTATGCGTTTGAATATGGCATTCATCATTCAGCGATTTTACTAGGCTATGGCATGCTGTTTAACCACTCATACACGCCAAATGCTACGTATGATATTAACTTTGATAATCACACATTCGACTTCTTTGCGTACACAGATATTGCAGCAGGTGAAGAAGTATTAATTAACTATAATGGTGAAGTCGATAATGACGATCCACTTTGGTTTAATAAAGAAGAAGAATAGCACACACGCTAAGGCATCTCATGAATGTCTTAGCTTTTTTTATTTGGCTCTTCACAATAACATGGGGTTGCTTTTCACGTCGAGGCAGGCTTTCCGCGGGCGTGGCTTGAGCCTGTAGTCTCAAGCTCACGCTTTTCCCGCTGGAGTCCGCCTCTTG
>JAHAYH010000059.1 GCA_018384745.1 Caryophanon sp.
GTTAATAAATACGCTATTTATAACAGCTTCATAGAAAAAACATTATAAAAATATAATAAAAATGATTGAAATACATTAAAAAACATGCTATTATTTTTATATAAGCCGTGGTGTAGCGGTTAACATGCCTGCCTGTCACGCAGGAGATCGCCGGTTCGATCCCGGTCGGGACCGCCATTTATATGTAACCGTACATTCTTTTATGCTAAGTGCATAAAGGATTTTTTTTGCCTTTTTTGACAAAAGGGCAGACAAAGTGCGTCTGACACTTATTGAGTTGACGAAAACTATATACATAATAATCTCCTTTTTAAAATAGCAGTTTACGTCATTAATCATCTATTATAAAGTGCTAGAACATGTTCATACAAAGCATGAAGCGATCGTATCTTTTGTCAGTATAAATGTTTGGAGTAAAGCGAACATATTTATTATACTTGTTTATAGTATTTTAAAAGTGGGTATATAAATGGTCTAGAAACTGTTTATGTGAGGAGATATTCGCCATGGCAAAAATACATAAGCTTATTGCAATGATGTTTAGTGTTGTATTATTAGCAGCTTGTAGTGACAGCGTGAAAGATATAGAGGATACGAATGAATACATGTGGCAACGTCATATGAACACAGAGGAATTTGAGCAACTAAAAGAAGGTATGACATATATGGAAGTTGTTGAAATTGCACGTGGTGGCGGCGAAAAAGAAAAAGATGGTAAGTACATATGGCATGATGAGCAAATTATGACGATTGCATACGAGATTACATTTAAAGATGATAAGCTAACAAAAAAAGAACAAGTAACGATTCAAGGGCATTCAACACGTGATTTAAAAGACGAAAAAGAGCCTGCGAAGCCAGAATAAAAAAACGCGTCCATAGTGGGCGCGTTTTTTGTTATGCACGTTCGACAGTGATGCCGTTCATCGAGCAAAAGCCTTTGATCGAATCAAATAATAAATCGTCTTTGTTTAAGTGAGCAGGGAATGTGCTTGTTTCGTAGTTGTTCACGATTGCGACTAAACATTCATGTAACTTCTTATCTTCGCACGTCACCGTTGCACCTTCGATTGTTGCAACTTGTTCACCATCACGCAATAATTGTACGTTCATAATTTCACCTCGATGTATAATAGTTCATAAAGTAGTATACCAGATAAAAAAGTGCTTTTCGAAGCGATACATTTTGAACATTGGCATATATTTAGGTAAACTAGGAGTATTGAATTTTTTTCGTAGAGAGGAATCGTTATGAATTACATTAAACATGTTACGTCGCTTGCAGAAACGGAACAATTTGCACAAGCACTTGCGGCATTGCTAGAAGCGTCAGATGTCATTACGCTAGAAGGTGATTTAGGCGCAGGGAAAACGACATTTACGAAGTCGCTTGCAAAAGGGCTTGGTATTACGCGTACAGTGAGCAGTCCGACATTTACTATTTTAAAGCAGTATGAAGGTCGCTTACCGCTGAACCATTTAGATGTGTATCGTTTAGGTGAAAGCGATGAAGATTTAGGCTGGGATGAACTATTTTACGGAGAAGCTGTAAGTGTTGTCGAGTGGGCGCAATATATTGAAGAAGACTTACCGAACGACCGTTTAGCAATTGAAATTTACCGAGAGGGCGATACGGACCGCCGTATTGAACTAAAGCCAGTAGGACAGCGCTACGAGCGTTTATGTGAGGAGCTAATGAAATGATTTATTTAGGAATTGAGACGGCGAATGCACCGCTATCTGTCGCGGTTGTTGAAGATGGCAATGTCATTGCAGAAATCGTACAAAATAATAAAGTAACACATTCAAACGGTGCGATGCCAGCTGTTGAAGAAGTGCTACAAAAGGCGAAAATAACAGCGGCGCAAATTGATGCAATCGCAGTATCGCAAGGACCTGGGTCGTATACAGGTGTGCGCATCGGGGTAACGATTGCAAAAACACTGGCATGGACGCTACAAAAGCCATTAATCGGTGTATCGAGCTTACAAGCGCTTGCAGCGAACGCTAGCCTTTACAGTGGCCTTATTTGTCCGCTTGTCGATGCGCGCCGTCAGCACGTCTACACAGCGTTATATGAGGGGCTGACGTTAGAGGAGATTATGGTAGATACACATGAGTCGATCGACGACTTATGCATTAAGCTAAAAGCATTTGCGCGTCCCGTTATGTTCGTCGGAACGGATGTGGATAAATATTGGGAAACGATCGAAGCTCAGCTTGGACATTTGGCGATTCGTGCACCACGTGCCATCGATTTACCACGCGCTTCACAAGTTGTGCACATCGCGATGGCACAGCCACTATCAACGGTTGAAGCAACACATCATTTCGTTCCACAATATAAACGCATTGCTGAAGCAGAAGCGAACTGGTTAAAGGAGCAGAAGAAATGATTACGTATCGTAAAATGACGTTAGCAGACGTACCAGCTGTGCATGACATTGAAGTTGCGACATTTCCAACACCGTGGACGCTTGACTCATTTTATTATGAGATGAATGAAAATCAATATGCGCATTATTTAGTGGCGGAAGAAGACGGGCAACTTGTCGGCTTTTGCGGCTTATGGAACGTCATTGACGCAGCGCAAATTACAAACGTAGCTGTCATTGAAGCGATGCGTGGGCGCGGTGTCGGGGAGGCATTGATGCGTGAAGCGATGCGCCTTTCAAAAGAAGCAGGCATGGACGTCATGAGCTTAGAGGTACGCGTCACAAATACCGTTGCACAAAATTTATATCGAAAGTTAGGATTTCAAGACGGCGGACTTCGTAAAAACTATTACGCAGATAATGGTGAAGACGCGCTTGTTATGTGGGTGAACTTATAATGGAAACATACATTTTAGCAATTGAAACGAGCTGTGATGAAACGGCTGCTGCAGTTATTAAAAACGGCACAGACATTATTTCAAACGTCGTATCATCACAAATTGATAGTCATAAGCGCTTTGGTGGAGTCGTGCCCGAAATTGCATCACGTCACCACGTCGAGCAAATTACAATCGTCATCGAAGAAGCGTTAGCAAAAGCAAACATGACACCGAATGACTTAACAGCAGTTGCTGTAACGGAAGGACCGGGGCTTGTAGGTGCATTATTAATTGGCATTAACGCCGCAAAAGCATTTGCCTTTGCACACGGCTTACCAATCGTTGGCACACATCATATTGCTGGTCATATTTATGCGAACAACTTAGTACAGCCGATGGAGTTTCCATTGCTTGCATTAGTCGTATCGGGTGGTCATACAGAAATCGTTCTGATGAAAGAGCACGGCCATTTTGAACTGATTGGTGAAACGCGTGACGATGCAGCTGGAGAGGCGTACGATAAAGTAGCGCGCGTGTTAAACTTGCCGTATCCAGGTGGCCCGCACATCGATCGATTAGCACATGAAGCAGATGAGGCTGTGAAATTCCCACGCATTTGGCTAGAGGAAGGCTCATATGATTTTAGCTTCAGTGGCTTAAAATCAGCAGTCATTAACTATAAGCACAATATGGATCAGCGTGGGGAGGAAATTATTCCTGCACATGTTGCTAAAGGTTTCCAAGATAGCGTTGTCGAAGTGTTAACAGCGAAGACATTACGTGCAGCGCGCGAATTTGGCGTGAAGCAAGTTATTGCTGCAGGCGGCGTATCGGCAAATAAAGGACTTCGCACATCCCTTGAGGAAACATTTGCACAAGAAGGCATTCCGTTTTACGTACCACCGTTACATTTATGTACAGATAACGCAGCGATGATTGGCGCTGCAGCACATTATATGTTCGTAGCCGGCGTACGCGGCAACATGGCGATGAACGGTCGCCCAGGTATGGAATTAAAAACGTGGGTGTAACAAAAAGCTGTATGCAAAAATATGCATGCAGCTTTTTTTATATGCAGCTATAGAAAATTACTATTTTATTTTTGTGAGAAAGTAAAAATGAAGCATATTGCTTTGTAAAAAGAACAAATTACTACAACGGGAAGTTATTTATAAAAGGCATGATTTTTCTGAAAAATTATCCACAGCGATGTCGCGAATCATAAACGAACATCTGTACTTATACACAAATTGTGGATAACTTGTGGATAACTTTCGAAAATTCTATATATAGTATAGGCGTTTTCGCGCACGTACGTTTGATTTTGTGCGATAGCTGTGGAAAACTGCGTAAAATCGTTGATATGACAAGTTTTTTTAAAAGCGCGTTCAAATGCTCAAAAAACCCTTCATTTTGCATCCATGCCCATATATAGATATCGCGATCAAATATGTTTGCTCAATAATAATTTTTTGCTTTTTTGCATAAACATAAATGGTGGCGTACGTATACTATTTCCGTAAGAAGCAATCTCAACTTGTGCAGATAAAACACTAAAAAAGACACGCGGAAGATCTCCGCGTGTCTTTTGGTTAAAGCGTTTCTAATTCTTCGTTTAGTTCGAGCCACTGCATTTCAAGTGCTTCATGTGCTTCTTTTTGCGCATCAAGATCCGTTTGAACGGCGAATGCCTTCTCATGGTTGGAGAACACATCTGGATCACACAACTGCTCCTCTAGTGCGGCAATGGTGTCGTCAAGTGAAGCCATTTTTTGCTCGATGTCTTCGATTGAACGGCGAATTTGACGTTCGCGTTTTTTCGCATCTTTATCAATTGTCGACGTTGTTGTTTTTACTTGAGTTGGCGTCACTGGTTGATTTGCTTCAGCGGCAGCGCGTTTTGCAGCTTCAATTTCTTCAAGCTCAAGTTTTTTCTCGATGTAATAGTCGTAGTCACCTAAATATTCGAAGGCGCCGTTATTGGATAACTCCACGACTTTGCTTGCAATGCGGTTAATGAAGTAACGGTCATGCGATACGAATAGCAGCGTGCCTGGGTAGTCAATGAGGGCGTTTTCAAGCACCTCTTTACTATCTAAGTCTAAATGGTTCGTCGGCTCATCGAGAATTAACACGTTTGCCTTTTGCATCATGAGCTTCGCGAGCGCAAGGCGTGCTTTCTCACCACCTGAAAGCGAGTTCACCGATTTTGTCACATCGTCGCCGCTAAATAAAAACTGCCCAAGCGTTGAGCGAATATCTTTTTCATTCAGTAATGGCCATTCATCCCAAAGTTCTTGTAACACGGACTTGTTGCTGTTGAGCTTTGCTTGTTCTTGATCGTAGTAGCCGATTTGCACATTCGAGCCGTATTGAATCGTACCGTTAAACTGCGTTAAGTCTTTGACGATTGTTTTGAGCAATGTCGATTTCCCAACACCGTTTGGACCAACGAGTGCAATGCGGTCTTCGCGGTACACGCGCATCGTAATGTCGCGTGAAATTTCCTTATTCGGGTAGCCGATCGCTAAGTCGTCAATCGTTAAGACGTCGTTGCCTGTTTGGCGGTCAATCGTGAAGCCGAAGCTTGCGGATTTTTCATCGCCATCTGGAGAGTCCATCCACTCTGTACGCTCAAGCTGCTTGCGACGAGATTGTGCCATCTTCGTCGTCGATGCACGCGCAATATTTTTTTGAATGAACGCTTCAAGCTTTGCTTTTTCATCCATTTGACGTTCGAACGTTTTTAAATCGCGCTCGTAATTTTTCGCCTTTTCCTCTAAATATGCGCTGTAGTTGCCGGTATATTTGTTCACTTTATGGCGCGATACTTCATAGACGATCGATACGACTTGGTCGAGGAAGTAACGGTCATGTGAAACGATTAAAATGGCGCCGTCATAGCCTTTTAAATAGTTTTCAAGCCAGCTAAGCGTCTCGATGTCTAAATGGTTCGTCGGCTCGTCGAGAATAAGTAAATCAGGCTTTGATAACAACAGCTTCGCAAGTGCTAAACGCGTGCGCTGCCCACCAGAGAGCGACGTAATCGGCTTGTCGTAGTCGTCTTGGAAAAACTGCATACCGTGTAGCACAGAGCGCGTATCGGCTTCGTATTGGTAGCCACCAGCGTCCTTAAAGTCGTGTTGTAATTGATCGTAGTCTGCAAGAAGCTTCGCATCGTCATAGCGCTCAGCCATTTGCTGTTCGAGATGACGAAGGCGCTTTTCCATTTGACGCACAGGTTCGAAAATCGTCATCATTTCATCCCAAATAGAGAGCGAAGAATCAATGCCTGCGTGCTGTTCCAAATAGCCGATGCGCACGTCTTTTGGAATGATGATATCCCCTGAGTCGTACGACATTTGCCCCGCGATTATCTTTAGGAGCGTCGATTTCCCAGCCCCGTTACGTCCAACTAATGCGACGCGGTCACGGTGTTGCACTTCGAGCTTAACGCCGCTTAAAATTTCATCTGCAATAAAAGATTTATATAATTGATTAACTTGTAATACAATCATGTTTTACACCTCAGTTCTGTTTCTAGTTTATAAAGGAAATGCACCGTTGGCAACGCATATGAAAAACAGACAGAGACTACTGCTCCGTCTGTTTGAAAGGATCGTCATTTGGCTGTTGCTTACTGCGTGCTAAATACGTTAATGCCTGCAGTTCAAGCGATAGATCGATATTCATCACGTGCATCGATTTTGGCACGTCTAACCGATTGGGCGTAAAGTTCATGATGCCTTTGATCGGCGTTTGGACAAGACGCGTTGCCATCGCTTGTGCCGAGCGCGGCGTGACCGTTAAGATCGCAAGTTCGACACCAAACTCTTTAATTTTCTCTTCTAGTCGTTCTGGAGGGAACACCGGAATATCACTAACGTATGTACCTTCAAGTGGAGCCTTCGAGTCAAAAGCGACGATAATGCGCGTATTTTGATTTTTGGAGAAATTATATTTTAATAGTGCGTTTCCTAAATTTCCGACACCGATTAATGCGACATTGGTCACTTCATTTTGACTTAATGTTTCACGGAAAAACGCAATTAAGTGCTGTACATCGTAGCCGTATCCTTTTTTGCCTAATGCACCGAAATACGAGAAGTCGCGTCGAATTGTAGCCGAATCAATTTTCATCGCCTCGCTGAGCTGCTGTGACGATACACGCTCTTGTCCTTCAGCTGCAAAATTTTGTAGAAAACGATAATACAACGGCAAACGTTTAATCGTCGCTTGCGGAATTTTTGCTTCTTGTTTCACGTGATGCCTCCTAAAACATTATCCATTTTATATGATTAAACAATACTAAAAATTGTAACACATCTTGTTGTAATTGAAATGGTCTCGTTTATATTTTCTTTGCGACAATGCGCACGAATACGTGAACATTGCGCGCTACAGATCATCGATAAAATTATTATATCAAAAAAATTAAAATATTTTGAGTAAAAATGTGCGTAAACGACAAGAAAGGAGTATGATAGAAGAGAATACAGAGGAGGTGGGTGCAATGGGTGGTATTGGTCCGATGAGTCTCATTATCATTGGTATTGTTGCGCTTTTAATTTTTGGTCCAAAAAAATTACCTGAACTCGGGAAAGCGATGGGTTCGACGCTTCGTGAATTTAAAAATGCAACAAGAGGATTGGCGGATGATGACGAGCACGACAAAGAGAAGAAGAAGCTGTAGTTAGGTGTGTTACATATGGATGGTAAACACATAACATTTATTGAGCACATTGAAGAGCTACGAAAGCGGCTCTTCACTGTGGCACTGTTTTTTATCGCAGCGGTAGGCGCGGGCTTTTTTGTTGCGGAGCCCATTATTGAATACATTCAATATAGCGACGAGGCACAGCAATTAACGCTCAATGCGTTTAGCCCGCTAGATCCGCTGGCGATTTATTTTCAAGTAATTTTCATTGTCGCACTCGTGTTATCATCGCCGCTATTGTTTTATCAACTGTGGGCATTCATTAGTCCAGGCTTACATGCAGCAGAGCGCAGAGTGACGCTTGCGTACATTCCGTTTATTTTTGTGCTGTTTGTCGGTGGACTTGCCTTTTCGTATTATGTACTGTTTCCATTCGTCATGCGCTTTACGTTTGAACTCTCGAATCGACTTGAGATTGAACAAACGATTGGCATTAACGAATATTTTACATTTTTATTTCAATTGACATTGCCATTTGGCTTTTTATTTCAGCTGCCAGTCGTGCTGCTTTTTTTAGCGAGACTTGGTATTTTAAGTCCAGATTATATGGTGAAAATCCGTAAATATGCGTACTTTGGCTTGTTTGTGGCAGCGGCCATTATCGCACCACCCGAGCTTATGTCGCATTTAATCGTGTCTGTACCGTTATTTATTTTATATGAAGTGAGCATTATTATTTCACGCTTCGGCTATAAAAAATACTTACAGGCAGAACAGCAGCGTCAGCGTGAACAAGCGGCGCGCGATGCGGAGCTACGACAAATGGAGCAGCGCGATACAGTCGCAGCACTGCTTGCGGAGCAACGACGTCAAATTGAATTAGCGAATGAAAAACAGGACTAGTATGTGCTAGTCCTGTTTTTATTACATAAATGGTACGATGATGGCGGTTGTCGGATCAATCGTTAATGCAGCGAGCGTCACAAAGCCGTTCATTAACACATGCGTAATGATCGAAGCGAGTATGCGCTTTGTTTTGTAGTAAATAAAAGCAAACGTAAAGCCGCATGCGATGTAAATGAGCATATGCGTAAAGTCCATATGAATCGCTGCAAAGACGATGCTGCTAATAAGCGCAGCGCCGAAAAATTTCATCGACGGTAAAAACGAACCGAAAATGACGCGGCGGAATAAAATCTCCTCTAAAATCGGCCCGAATAATACCGTTGCGACAATCATAAACGGTGCTACTTTTGAAATTTCAATAATGCGTCCGGTATTGTCAGAGCCTGGGTCAATCCCAAGTAACGTTTCAATATAAATGGCGATGTACTGGGCGATCATAACGAGGAAAAACCCAGCGATGCCCCAGCCAATCGTTTGCCCAAGCGGTGCTTTTTCATCATCGCGGAAGTTTTGCCAAAACGATTTGTCGACAGTTGTAATGGCTAATGTTAGCACACAGGCAACTGCAAATGTAACAGCAGACCACATGCCGACAACCCAATTGGACGCGGCATCTCCACTCAAGCCACTCATGTTGGCAAGCGGCGTAAACACTGCTGGAAATTGTAAAAAGAAGCCAGATAGCTGCATCGCGACATAAATGACGATGACGTAAATGGCTGTAAGTTTAGGTTGTTGCTTTTGTTGAAGTTCCATAACGACGCCCTTTCTATTTATACGTGTCTTTATTGTAGAGGAAACGAAGCGGAAAGGAAATGAAAGACGTTTGATCGACGCTATTTTTGCAACATTCTCAAAAAAACTTAGTGTTAACGGTTGCAAAAAAAACAAAAATTATTTATCATAATAACTGTATTAGCACTCAACTAATTAGAGTGCTAATAAACGAATAGAATTTACTTTTAGGAGGTTGTTTCACTTGTTAAGACCATTAGGTGATCGCATCATTATCGAGCTACAAGAGGTAGAACAAACGACATCATTCGGTATTATTGTACCTGACTCAGCGAAGGAGAAGCCGCAAGAAGGTGTAGTCGTTGCAGTTGGAGCAGGTCGCGTACTTGATAACGGTACACGTGTAGAACTTGATGTAAAAGTTAACGACCGCATCATTTTCGAACAGTACGCAGGTACAGAAGTGAAGTATGATGGAAAAGAATACTTAATTTTAGACGTAAAAAATATTTTAGCGATCGTAGAATAATCGTTTCGTATGGGTGCAGCTTGCATCCATACACTTTCATAACATATACGCGCAAACGAGCGCACATCATACAAACAAATTATTAGGAGGATTCATTCATTATGGCAAAAGATATTAAATTCTCAGAAGAAGCACGCGCATTAATGCTACAAGGTGTAGATAAATTAGCAAACGCAGTAAAAGTAACATTAGGTCCTAAAGGGCGTAACGTCGTGTTAGAGAAAAAGTTCGGTTCTCCATTAATTACAAACGACGGCGTATCAATCGCAAAAGAGATCGAGCTTGAAAACCCGTACGAAAACATGGGCGCAAAATTAGTGGCAGAAGTTGCTTCTAAAACGAACGAAATTGCAGGTGACGGTACGACAACAGCTACGGTTTTAGCACAAGCGATGATTCGTGAAGGTTTAAAAAACGTAACAGCTGGTGCAAACCCTGTTGGTATTCGTAAAGGGATGGACAAAGCGGTAGCCGCTGCTTTAACAGAGCTACAAGCAATTTCACGTCCAGTCGAAAACAAAGACTCAATCGCACAAGTTGCAGCTATTTCAGCAGCTGACGAGGAAGTCGGTCAATTAATCGCTGAAGCAATGGAACGCGTAGGTAACGACGGCGTTATTACAATTGAAGAGTCAAAAGGCTTCACAACAGAATTAGACGTTGTAGAAGGGATGCAATTTGACCGCGGTTATGCATCGCACTACATGGTAACAGATACAGATAAAATGGAAGCGGTACTTGATAACCCATACATTTTAATTACGGACAAAAAAATCGCCAACATTCAAGAAGTACTGCCTGTGTTAGAGCAAGTTGTACAACAAGGTCGTCCGCTATTAATTATTGCTGAAGACGTTGAAGGTGAAGCGTTAGCGACATTAGTTGTGAACAAATTACGCGGCACATTTAATGCAGTAGCGGTAAAAGCACCAGGCTTCGGTGACCGTCGTAAAGCAATGCTTGAAGACATCGCGATTTTAACAGGTGGTCAAGTAATCACACAAGATTTAGGTTTAGACTTAAAGTCAGCTGATTTAACATCATTAGGACGCGCAGCGAAAGTTGTTGTGACAAAAGACAACACAACAATCGTTGAGGGTGCTGGCGACCAAGGTACAATCGAAGGACGCATCGCACAAATTCGTTCTCAAGCGGCAGAAGCAACGTCTGAGTTCGATAAAGAAAAATTACAAGAGCGCCTAGCGAAATTAGCTGGCGGTGTTGCAGTCATCAAAGTTGGTGCGGCGACAGAAACAGAATTAAAAGAGCGTAAATTACGTATCGAAGACGCATTAAACTCTACACGTGCAGCAGTGGAAGAAGGGATTGTTGCAGGTGGTGGTACAGCGTTATTAAACGTATACGGTGCTGTAAGCGCGGTGCTTGATTCAGTAGAAGGCGACGTTGCAACGGGTGTGAAAATCGTATTACGCGCATTAGAGGAGCCAGTACGTCAAATTGCTGAAAACGCAGGACTTGAAGGTTCAGTAATCGTTCACCGTTTACGCACAGAAGAAGCAGGAATCGGCTTCAACGCAGCAACAGGCGAGTGGGTAAACATGATCGAAGCAGGCGTTGTAGACCCAGCGAAAGTAACGCGTTCAGCATTACAAAACGCAACATCTGTAGCAGCATTATTCTTAACGACGGAAGCGGTTGTTGCAGACATTCCAGAAGCAGCACCAGCAATGCCAGACATGTCTGGTATGGGCGGCATGGGCGGTATGATGTAAGCTAGTTGTAGCAAACATGTCATACACATCGAACGTCAACATTTTTAGCCATTTAATTAATGAAAATAAATGACGAATGAACACTTTTTGAAGTAGTGTCGTTCATACTTTATTCGTAAAATAATGACCATTTCCTAACATCACTTCTTAGGAAATGGTCTTTTTACGTGTCGTTATAATCGGTTCGCAGCGAAGTAAAGGCGAAAGATGCAATACCTTCAGTAGCTGTGACATGTACGGCATAATAATCATTAATAATACTTTTCGTTATTTACGATGAAGAAATTTGTTGTTTTACGACATATTTTCATTTCTTTTGGAAAACGGACGCTTTTTTCAATAAAGTGAGTAGTACAATAATAGGCGCATATATATTCATTTTTTTATACTAGTAAAAAGATACTACTTAAAAGAAAGTAGAACAAATTTACTGTATTTGTACATTTGCGCTATTTTTTTAGTTCAAAAGTATGTAGAATAAAAAAGGGTATATATAATAAATGAGATTATAAAGAGGTATAGGTACGTAAGGTGGATATAGAAAAAGAAAATAAAGGGTTTTATGAAGAATCGAGTCGCTTTAGTAAGTATTTTTACATAGTCATTTGTTTAGTTTTTACTTTTATTGTCGCAGCGTATGTTTTTTCACATTTTGCGCCGCTATATAAGCCATATATTTTATTCATCATTCATTTATTTCAAGTGATTTTAATTGCGAGCATCGCGATCCAGTTATGGGTAGCGACGCGTTTTAATTTATCGAATATTGTCGTCTATCAAGGCGCGATCATTGGTGCGATTACATTTGTCGAAATCGCCAGCTTAGCATTATCCAAATATATGTTGTTTTCAAATGGTATTTTCAATGGCAACGTATCGGAGTGGTTTGACTTACTCGTTATTTTATTATTGCCCTCTGTGTTTTTTGTACAAGTGTTGAAGCAGCCACGCGAAGTGACATTGCGCTACCGTACAAACGTCTATACATGTATGTTCATCATGATGAGCATCATTATTTGGTCTAGTTATATTTATTTCCGCATCGTTGCACATACTTTCCCATTTGAACTTGTGCAGCATGTACGCCATGTAGTTGTCATTGCTGGGGTGTGTATTAGCTTTGCGACATTTTATATAGATCGCAAGCGCATGGCAGCGTCTAAGCAGCAATTACGGAGCATGACATATGCGACAAATAGTGTGATTTGCTTATATTTAATAACATGTCTTTTTTATACCGATGTGTTTGATATTAGCTATTTAACGATGCAGCTTGCGAAAATGATGGCTATTTTATTATTGTTTCGCATGATGTATTTTGTGTCAGTAGAACAGCCATACTTACGTCTTGAGAAAAATCAGCAACACATGTGGGAGATGGCGTATTACGATGAAGTAACGAAGCTGCCGAATAAGCGCTACTTACCGACGCTGTTAGTGCGCGGTGATTACACGATGTATGTGGCGATTAAAATTGAGCGGCTGCCTTACATTCGAGCCATTTTAGGTGAAGACAATGCGAACCAATTTATTTGTTTATTTGTCGAACGCCTGCAACAAGTTGTACCACCTAATAGCGTGCTCGGGCGACTAGATGACAATCATTTATTGCTCGCATGTGAGCGTCAAGCGGTACATGAACAAGCACTATGTGAGCGCTTTTTAACGGTGTTAAACGAACCGGTTAAAATGTGTGAGTATTCGTTGCAGCCAAATCCAATTATGGGTGTATCGCTGTTTGCGAAAGATAGCACAAATGCGGAGCAGTTAATTAAAATGGCACAAATCGCGATGGAAGATGCGATTGTTCAACAAAAGGTGCTTGAGTTTTATGATGGTAAACTTGCCGCACAAACGCAGCAAAACTTACAGCTTGAGCATGATCTTCCATCGGCCATCGCCAATAACGAAATGTATTTAGAATATCAACCAAAGCTCAATATGGAAACGGGAAAAGTGGACTCAATGGAAGCGTTACTTCGTTGGCGTCAACCGTCGGGCAGCTTCATTTCACCGATGCAGTTTATTCCGATTTTAGAGCGTACAGGCATGATGGTAAAAGTCGGCCGTTGGATTTTAAAGCAAGCATGCTGTGATGCGGTTACATATGAGCGCACGTATGGCACGGCTGTACAAGTAGCGGTGAACTTATCAGTCAGTCAGCTTATGCAGCGCAGCATCGTTGAGGATGTTGCGAATGCACTAAAAGAAAGTGGCTTAGCGCCGCATTTACTAGAGCTTGAAATTACGGAGAGCATGACGATGAACAGCGATATGATGCTGACGATTTTACAGCAGCTAAAAGCGCTTGGTGTGCAAATTGCGATTGATGATTTTGGTACCGGTTATTCTTCGTTATCGTATTTAAAAGACTTCCCAGCCGACACGCTAAAAGTAGACCGCAGCTTTGTGGAACTTGTTGGGCGAGGGCGCCGCGGCGAGGCCATTTTAGAGACGGTTATTACGTTAGCGCAAAAGCTACAGCTAAAAATTGTCGCAGAAGGCATCGAAACAAATGAGCAGTTGCAATACGTGACGAAGCGCGGCTGCCATTACATTCAAGGCTACTTTATTAGCAAGCCGATCCGCTTTGAGCAATTAGAGGAGAAGCTTCGTCACATTCATGTAGCCCATCGCATTGATTTTACAGGGAAGCATATTTAATAAAACGCATGAGCGAAACGACTTCGCTCATGCGTTTTTGCGTGCAAAAAACCGCCCGACATGTCGTCGAGCGGTTTTGTACATTATTGGTGTTTTGCTTGGAAAGCTTTCATGAAGTCAGCTAACGCTTGGCAAGCTTCCACTGGTACAGCATTGTACGTAGATGCACGGCAGCCGCCTACTGAACGGTGACCGTTTAAGCCAACAAAGCCAGCTTCTTTTGCTTCAGCAAGGAATTGTTTTTCAAGCTCCTCGTCTGCTACGCGGAATGTAATGTTCATTAATGAACGAGACTCTTTTTCTGCATGTCCGTAGTAGAAGCCGTTAGAGTTGTCGATTGTATCGTAAATAAGCGCTGCTTTTGCTTCGTTGTTTTTCGCAACTTGCTCTAAGCCGCCTTGTGCTTCGATCCATTTTAACACTTCACCTAACATGTAAATACCGAATGTTGGTGGTGTGTTGTATAAAGAGTTGTTTGCAACGAATGTATCGTATTTTAACATGGTTGGTAAGTTTGTGTTTGCTTTTTCTAATAAGTCTTTACGGATGATGGCAACTGTTACACCTGAAGGACCTAAGTTCTTTTGTGCACCAGCATAAATCATGCCGAATTTAGAAATATCCACTGGCTTTGACATAATATCAGAAGACATATCAGCGATTAATGGCACATCGCCTGTTTCAGGGAAGTTTGTCCATTGTGTACCGTAAATTGTGTTGTTTGACGTGATGTGTACGAACGCATCGTTTGCATCGACTTCGATTGCAGTTGGGATGTTTTTATATTTGTTTTCCTTCGTTGAAACAGGTGCTACTGCTTCGCCGACGAATTTCGCTTCTTTCAATGCCTTTTCAGACCATGAGCCTGTTAATACGTAGTTCGCACGTTTGCCTTCTGTTAAGAAGTTCATTGGAATCATCGTGAACTGTAAGCTTGCGCCACCTTGTAAAAATAGCACTTCATAGTGATCAGGAATTGCGAATAATTTACGTAAGTTTGCAATGGCTTCGTTATGTACTGCTTCGAACGTTGCGCTACGGTGGCTAAGCTCCATAACTGACATACCAGTACCTTGGAAGTCTACTAATTCTGCTTGTGCTTTTTGTAATACTTCTAACGGTAATGCTGATGGACCTGCGTTGAAATTGTATGCGCGTTTAGTTGTTGTACTCAATTGAAACACTCCTCATTAGTTGTTCACTTTACATGAAAAATTGCATCGCTTTATTCATATTCCAAACAATAGGATGTTTTCCGACAGATGAAATTGCTTAAAACGATTAAATTACGAATATTATAACATTAAAATGTTTTAAATGTTCATATTTTTCGTGAAAAGATGTGTATGTATTCGTATCGATTATACATGTTTTTTCTCGCTTGAAAAAGAAGAACATTCTGAAAAATAGCATAATCAGATGAAAAGTGTTGTTTTTGATTAATTTCCATCGGGTACTATAAATGATAAGCGTGTAAAAAAGAGCTGGGGGGCGATGAACATGACAACTGGAGAGCAATGGATCGATCAAGGGTACCGTCGATATGAGGGAGAGCAGATCGATGTGTTTTTTTCAACCGATGTATGTCAGCATGCGGCAAACTGTGTAAAAGGAAATCCAAATGTTTTTGACACGAAGCGAAAGCCGTGGATTTTAGCAGATGCTGCCGAGGCAGATGAAGTAGCACGAGTAATCGAAACATGTCCATCAGGTGCATTACAGTATATTCGAAAAGGGGACGTCTAAATGTCATTTTTAGAAGAAGATCGCCGATTATATTTAGAGGATCATGGTGAAACGTACGCAGAAATTACGTGGTCAAATGCAGGAGATAACGTCATGATTGTTGATCACACATATGTGGCAGATTCTCATCGTGGTGAAGGGTTGGCAGGTAAGCTTGTAGAAGCGGTGGCACATAAAGCGCGTGCACACAATAAAAAGATCATTCCACTTTGCCCGTTTGCGAAAAAAGAGTTTGAGCAAAAAGAACAATATGCAGATGTGTGGAAAAAATAAAACATCGATCGAAGCATTCGGTACAAACATTGTGCCAATGCTTTTTTTCATGGGCGTAACGATGAAAAAGTGCGTAATGCGTCATAAATACTTACTTATATTTACAGACATAGCATAGGCAAAAGTAACATTTATTTATATAATGAAATATAGTGTGTCGTACATACTGATCAATACAGCTTACTTTTGCCAAAATGAACGGAAACTTTCATGCAGCAATGTGCGTCTGTATAAAAAGGTTAACGATTCACAAAACGCCGCCATAAAAACACATGCGCGAAACATGGCAAACAGCGCCAATTTATGATATGCTACCGACGATAAATGGTGCACATCATGTGCAGTAGCATGACCATAATTCTTTATACAACTGCGATACGTTAATGACGACCGTTTTGCTGAAAAAGAGCTTGACGCATGCGTGACGTATTGTAAAACTATACTTATATTAATTAGAACCTTTGGAGGAATATTTCACTATGAAGTTTAAAAAGATTTTTCGTTATGTAGCATTACCAACAGCATTAGCAGCAATGCTTGCAGGATGTTCTGGAGACAAAGTAGAAAACGAAGTGCTAGCAACTGTTGGTGATACTGAAATCTTCTACACAGATTTAGCGGATCAATTAATCGAATTGCAAGGTAAAGATACATTAGAAACGATGATTACAAATGAAATCGTTAAACAAGAAGCAGATAAAGCAAAAGTAAAAGTATCTGACGAAGATATCGACGCTGAGTATGAAAACTACATTAACTACTACGGTGGCGAAGAAAGCTTCAACTCAATGCTTCAAATGTACGGAATGTCAGCAGATGACGTACGTAAAGACATCGAAAACTCGTTATTAACAGAAAAAGTAATCGCTTCGACAATTGAAGTAAAAGACGATGAGTTAAAGAAATACTTTGACGAAAACGCAGCAAACTACGAAACATCTGCTGAAGTGGCAGCAAAACATATTTTAGTAGAGACAGAAGAAGATGCGAAAAAAGTGCAAGAGCGCTTAAATGCTGGCGAAGAGTGGGATAAGTTAGCAGCTGAAATGTCTACGGATACATCAAACAAAGATAAAGGCGGCGACCTAGGCTTCTTCGGTGAAGGCGTAATGGTTGAAGCATTCCAAACAGCAGCATTTGCACAAGAAGTTGGCACAATTTCTGAGCCAGTACAAACAGATTACGGCTTCCATATCATCAACGTATATGATAAAAAAGAAGCAACACCAGCAGTATTTGAAGACGTAAAAGATAAAGTAAAAGACGACTACGTATACGCGAAAGTATCTGAGCAATATGCAACATGGATGGAAGAGAAAAAAGAAGAGTATAAAGTTGAAAATAAATTAGCAAAAGAGTCAGATGACAAAGCGGACGACAAAGATGCTGATACAGATGCAGAAGCTGAAACAGAAGATGCTGACAAAGCAGACGATGCAGCAGCAACTGAAGAAGAAGGCACTGAAGAAGAAAAATAATTGTAAGCACATGATGAGCTTGCATATGGAGGAGTGTAGCATAAAACTCCTTCTAAATTGAACAAAGCATCGGCAAATGGTACATTCGCCGATGCTTTGTTTTATGTACACATGTATTGACGAGTTGGTTCCGTTTCGGGCGACGCTTTTCGCGGGCGCGGCTCCATCTAATTTTTCCACTGCGCGAAAAAATGGATATTCCGCTCGCGCTGTTCCCGCAGAAGTCGCGCCCTCCGTCGTCCAACTCGTATTCAAAGATGCATGAAAAAAAGAAGCTTCTTTATGTATAAAAAATATAACATGGATGAACTAATAGGATCGCTAGACGTAGAAAAGACATTACAAAAGAATGATATCGTGCAACACATTCATCAATTGGTGACACCATTCAAAATATGTTTCGAATGGTGTTTTTATATGCGCGAAAGCGGATCGATGTTAAAACGTCCACATTGAACAAAGTATTATATAACAAAAACGATTTTCGCGTTATAGCGCTTTTTAACTGTTATACAAAAGCGAAAACGAGTTTTTAGAATAATAAAACTTATAATTTTTGAAATTGAAGTCATTGCAATTCCTTATAAAATAGGCGATGATGAACACGTGAACAAATACGTGTGCAATGCTGAATAGTAACTTATACCGCGCATATCATAAAAACTTGGGGGAGTTTTTATATACAATTATTAGTTTTAGAAGCAGAGGATCTTCATAAAAATAATAATATATATACGTTTTTTGTATGGAGAGGAACAAAAATGTATGGTACGGCAAAGCGATAAGAAGATGACATGATTGTACACCACAGCTAAATAAGTGATGCCGCGCTTCCTTTTTCGAAACGATGCGTGTGTATGCGCGTCATTTAGTTTTTATAATCCGTGTTGTTTGTAGGGAAGCAGCACAATCGAAAGGCTACTCGAGTAGGGACGAGTAGCTTTTTTTGTATACATATGAGTTCTTAATTTTCAGAAAAATGGCTCTTCACCATAACATGGGGTTGCTTTTCACGTCGAGGCAGGCTTTCCGCGGGCGTGGAGGCGAACATGATGTTCGTCATAAGGGCGGTGCCATA
>JAHAYH010000080.1 GCA_018384745.1 Caryophanon sp.
CCCGTGGGGAACGCTGGAAAAGAATTATTGGCTGAACTGGAGGCTTGCGAGGAACCTTCGGCCTTACGCGAGCGACTTTCCGAAGGGGGTCGGGTTCGTTCACCTGCCGTGGCGTGAGCGCTCCCGATTTCAAAAACGATCATTGAAGTGGCGAGCTTTGATACACAGAAAATTTTAAATCCAGCCATTGAAGGGGTAGGCTATCAAGAAGGCTGTCAAAAAGACTTTTACAATTTACGTGAATATATTTTGCATCGTGATCATCACCGCTGCCAAAATCCAACTTGTTCAAATAAAGACAAGCAGCCGATTTTAGCATTGCATCACATTGTGTATCGAAAAAATGGTGGAACGGATACACCGAACAACTTAATTACACTTTGTACGAAATGCCATACACCCAAAAATCACAAAGGTTTTTTATTGACATGGCGACCGACAATGAAACCGTTAAAAGGCGCTACTTTCATGTCATCTGTTCGTTGGCGCTTGACAGACATGCTGGAGGCGGAACATACTTACGGCTACCAAACAAAATCGGCGCGTATTGCGGAAAAAATGGATATTCCGCACGAGCTGTTCCCGCAGAAGTCGCGCCCACCGTCGTCCAACTCGTGTTCAAAAATGTGCATGAAAAAAAGAAGCACCTTTGATAAAATTAAGTCACCACAACAAAATCATCAAAAGGAGCTTCTTTATGTATAAAAATTATAACATAATCAACTGATTTTACCGCTAGATGTAGAAAAGAAATTACAAGAAAAGGTAGCGATTGTCGCTACCTTTTTTCACATGAATAGATGCACAAATAACGGACAAAGAAATGCACCAATTACCGCACTAAGCCCCATCGATAACGAACCAATAGACACTTCTTCCTCCCCGTATTCTATAAGCTTTGAAATGCCAACACCGTGGCTTGCCGCTCCAATCGATAACCCGCGACTAATCGCCGTGTCAATGCGACATAGCTTAAAGATCAGCGGCCCTAAAAACGCACCGGTAAATCCAGCAATCATCACAAGGACGACCGTTAATGCACTAATGCCGCCAAGCGAACTGCTTATTTCCATCGCAACAGGTGTCGTAATCGATTTTGGCACGGCTGTTAATATGTATGTTTCCGTCGCGTTTCCAAGCTTCAGTAGCGTAAAGATACTTATTAAGCCCGCAATCATCGCAATGACAAGGCCACATAAAATCGTTAATTTATATTGAAAAACAAGCGCGCGCTGATTATAAAGAGGATACGCTAGTCCAACAATCGCTGGCCCTAAAAATGTCGAAATCCAGTCGCCACCTTTCATATATGCATCATATGGTACATGAAATAGCACAAGCGTTACGGCAATAACGGTCGTTGTCGTCAATACCGGTAACAACAGCGGCGTTGGATATTTTCGGTGCAGCTTCATCATGAGTAAAAACAACACAATCGTCCCAATAAAACTACTAATGGCAATCATCACTGCTCAACCTCCTTCATCGCCTGCTCCTTCTTCTCTAGTTGCTTTGTGCTGACACCTGCAACCGCAATAGCAATAACGGTACTAATAACAACCGCAACCATTAAATAAATTCCCGCGCCTGATAAAAGTTCCGGGTAATTGATGACCCCAATCGTCGTCGGAATGAAAAATAGCGTTAAATACATTAATAAAAAGCCTGCGCCCGCTTCAATCCATTGCACTTTTATGATGCCTGTATATAAGCAAATCCATAATAAAATGAGTCCCATAATGCTACCTGGCAGCACAACGTTTAGCACGTCAACAAGCCATTTTCCAATTTCATTAAATACAAATAGCACAGCGAGCTGTATCATGATCTTTAACCACTTCACCTAATCCCCACCTATCATTCTCTCTCTATAATCAATATATCAAATGTTTGTACTTTATGTATGAAATTTCGTTCATTTCCTTATACGTCATCATGAAAAATTACATATTCTATAAAAAACAGCAAGGAACATCGATGTGCTCCTTACTGTTTTTATGTGTTAAGCACGGGCTTGTCATCGCTTAACACGATTGAAAAATTTCACAAATAGCCAAATGATGATGACAAGTAATACAACGACCATTACCGGTACGGCAATCGAAATGATCGGCAGCACGATCGCTGAAAGATCCTCGACAATCGACACGGCCGGATTGCCAACACCGGCTGTCGTGACCGTTGATGTACCGCGAATCGCCGTGTTCGTTAAACTCGTAAGCGTTGCAGCACCTCCGCCTGTCACAAACGCTAAGCCCCATGATAAAAATTCAGCGTTTTCCGTGCCAATCACCGCTACCGTCATAAGTGTCCCGGCAACAGCTGCAAGCGGTGTCGCTAAGCCGCGCATAAAGTTATCAAACACCGGCACATAATAGCTGATCACCTCGAGCAATGTCGCAAGTGCAAGTGCTGTTAATGCAACGTTACTGCCAAGCCATTCAAAACCAGCTGCAAGCGGTAACCAGCCTACTTTAGCAGCAATGCTCGCTAACAGCATCGGTGTAAAAACGCGAAAGCCCGCTGAAATGCTTAAGCCAACGCCAATTAAAATTGCCAGTATATAATCCATCTTTCCACTCCCTTTCTCGTTCCATTCCCATTTTAAAAATGCAAAAAACTTCGAAACCATTGTCTCGAAGTTTTCCTTTTTATACAAGTGTCATTGTTTGTAAGCGGTTTTTGATATGCGCGTAATACGACGCTTCACCTTCTGTAAGCGGCTGCTCTGGATCGCGGACAAGTGCGGTTTGTCGTTTAATCGTTAACCCTTTAATTTGCTTTTTCGCTACGGCATCATTGTGCGCGAGCATTTTCGTCGGTAAAAATGCAATGCCTAACCCTTGCTGTACCGCTTTTAAAATGAGATCAAAGTTCGTCATTTTCATGTAATAGGCCGATACTTCCTTCGCCTGTAGTGCCTGCTTGATCGTTTCTGCTAAGTGAATGCTTTGTGGCAGTAACACCGCAAGTCCTTCTAAATCTTTTGCATATAGTACTTTACGCGTCGACAGCGGATGATCTACAGCCATAACAAGTGAAAATTCTTCCTCGAATAATGGTTCAATATGAAAGCGCTCTTCCATAATAGGATCGCCATCATAAATCGGCATGACCGTATACTTCGCTCGCTTATCAAGCAAGCTCTTTTTCAGCTCCTCATACCCTAAGCTATGCATTTCACATGGATACGTTGTCGTCAGCTGTTGCGATTCTGTAAACAGGTCATCAAAATAATGACTCGCTACGTAATGACTCATATATAAACTTACTTGCAGTTGCGTCGCAATGAGCGAGTCCATTTTATGACGCAATTCATCTTGTAAATGCTGCATGCACTCGACATATTGAAGTAGTAACTGCCCTTTATCCGTCAGTTCAATTGCTCGTTTATGGCGCTTAATGAGCTTGCAGTTATATTCGTTTTCTAATTGCTGTATATGTTGCGATACCGTTGGCTGTGAACAAAACAAGCGCTTTGCTGTTTCTGTGAACGATTTACATTCAGCCAAAATCATAAATGTTTTGTAACGATCAATCATTGCGGTTTCGTCCCCTTTCTATCATTTTGTTCCCTTCGCTCGAAAAGTCTAACATCCTATAACTACTATGCCATTGTGTGCTATAAATTTCGAACGATTTGCTTATGTATCATCTAAAAAACAAATAAATGTGACACCTTTATTATATTTTGTAATAGTTGCGAACTTTTTTCAAAAGGCGATATGACGAATTTTTCTCGTCCGTCAAAAGGCTCGACTAGCGTAACAATTTCATTGCAATTATTACAAACTAAAAAAAGAAGCTAGCAAGCGCAATGCTTGCTAGCTCCATTATTCTCTATTATTTAGAGATGATGTGGATTGGGTTGCCAAGTAATACTTCAGCAGTTTCCATTGTAATTTCACCTAACGTTGGGTGCGCGTGGATTGTTAACGCGATATCTTCAGCAGTCATGCCCGCTTCGATTGCTAAGCCCATTTCAGCGATCATATCAGATGCACCAGCACCTACGATTTGAGCACCGATTAATAAGCCGTCTTCTTTACGCGCTACTAATTTCACGAAACCTTCTGTTTGGTTTAACGCTAATGCACGACCGTTTGCAGCGAATGGGAATTTCGCAGCTGTTACTTCGAAGCCTTCAGCTTTTGCTTGCTCTTCGTTGTAACCTACAGTAGCCATTTCTGGATCTGTGAAGCATACTGCTGGAATTGCTAAGTAGTCAACTACTGATGGTTCACCAGCAATTGCTTCTGCAGCAACTTTACCTTCGTAAGATGCTTTGTGTGCAAGTTGAGGACCTGCAACGATATCACCGATTGCGTAGATGTTTGGTACAGATGTACGGCATTGTTTGTCAACTTCTAATAAGCCGCGCTCTGCGAACTTAATGCCAACTTCCTCAAGACCCATTTCATCTGTGTTTGGACGACGACCTACCGTTACTAAAACGTAGTTCGCTTCCACTGTTTTTTCTTCGCCGCCAGCTTCGTATTTCACGATTACGCCGTTTTCTGTTTCTTCAACGCCTTTAGCAGATGCGCCAACGATTACGTCAACACCTTTAGCTTTTAAACCTTTTTTAACAACAGCTGTCATTTGTTTTTCGAAACCAGCTAAGATGTCTTTGCCGCCTTCGATAATTGTTACTTGAGAACCTAAGTTCGCGTAAGCTGAACCAAGCTCTGTACCGATGTAACCACCACCGATTACTACTAATTTCTCTGGTACTTCTGGGAATGATAAAGCACCTGTAGAAGAAACAACACGGTCAGTGAATTTGAATGTTGGAATCTCGATTGGACGGCTTCCAGTTGCTAAAATAGCGTTTTTGAATGTGTAAGTTTGTGCGTTGTCGCCGTTGATCACACGTACAGTGTTAGCGTCTACGAAGTAAGCTTCACCTTCAACTACATCGATTTTGTTGCCTTTTAATAAAGAGCTTACGCCGCCAGTTAATTTTTTAACTACGCCGTCTTTGAAAGCTTGTGCTTTTGACCAGTCAAGCTTCACGTCTGCAATAACACCCATATCATCTGAATGTTTTGCATGCTCATAGCGGTGACCTACTGAAATTAACGCTTTAGATGGGATACATCCAACGTTTAAGCAAACGCCGCCGATTGCGCCACGTTCAACAACTGTTACTTTTTGACCTGTTTGTGCTGCACGGATTGCTGCAACGTATCCTCCAGGACCTGATCCAACTACAAGAGTATCTAACTCGATTGGGAAATCTCCTACTACCATAATGTATTATGCCTCCATTAATAAAAGTTCTGGCTCACTTAACAAACGCTTTAAATAATTTAAAGCATGTTGCGCAGTGGCACCATCGATTATACGATGGTCAAAGCTCAATGATAATGCTAACACAGGTGCACCTACAATTTCACCATTTTTTATTACAGGTTTATCAGAAATTCGTCCGATTCCTAAAATGGCAACCTCTGGATGGTTAATTACCGGTGTAAACCATTGTCCGCCTGCTGAGCCAATGTTCGTAATTGACATCGACGCGCCTTTCATTTCGTGTGGCGCTAATTTGCCGTCACGCGCTTTTGTCGCAAGGTCGTTAATGTCATTTGATAATGTAAATACTGATTTGCGGTCAGCATGTTTGATGACTGGTACTAATAACCCTTTATCTGTATCTGCCGCAATACCTACATTATAATAGTGTTTTTGAATAATTTCTTGTGTTGCGTCATCTAATGAGCGATTAAATTCTGGGAACTTGCGTAACGTTGCGACTAACGCTTTGACAACATACGGTAAATACGTTAATTTCACGCCTTGCTCCGCTGCAAGCTCTTTGAATTTTTTGCGGTGTGCCACAAGCTCTGTTACATCCACTTCATCCATTAACGTTACGTGTGGTGCTGTTTGTTTCGAGTGAACCATCGCTTTTGCGATCGCTTTACGAATACCAGACATCTTCTCACGCGTTTCTGGGAACTCTCCTTCAAGTGCAACTGGTGCTGTTTGTGGTGCCACTGTTTCTTCCGTTACCGCAGCTGCTTCGTCCACTTGTGGTGCTTCTGCTGCTGGTGCTACGTCACCGTTTACAAATGCTTCGATGTCTTCTTTGACGATACGGCCATTTTTACCCGTGCCTGTTACGTGTTGAATGTTGACACCTTGCTCACGTGCAAACTTGCGCACAGATGGCATAGCGATGACGCGTTTTGTTGCATCCACTTCCACCGCTTCTGTCGTTACTGGTGCATTTGCTGTTTTTTCTTCTTTCGGTGTTTCTTCTTTTGCAACAGGTTGCCCCGCTTCTGCTGTACCTTGTACTTGCGCTTCTGTCGTTGCTGTCCCATGATCTGCTGCGTGATCGTCACCTTTAAGCTTTAAATCTTCATAACCAGGTGCGTCTAAGCGAATTAACACGTCACCGACAACGGCAACCGTTCCTTCTGCTACGAGCACTTCCTCTACTGTACCTTCCACAGGAGATGGAATTTCCACAACTGCTTTGTCGTTTTGTACTTCACATAAAATGTCGTCCTCTTTTACTGTATCGCCAGCTTTGACGAACCACTTTACGATTTCACCTTCATGGATACCCTCGCCGATATCCGGTAGTCGGAATTCAAATGCCACAGTTCTTCACCTCGTCCAATTAGAATGTTAAAACTTTTTTCGCTGTTTCGTATACGTCTTTGTGCGTTGGTAACCATACGCCCTCTGCTTGTGGGAATGGGTATACTGTATCTGGTGCTGCGACGCGCAGTACAGGTGCCTCTAACGATAGAATCGCACGCTCTGTAATTTCTGCTACAACGTTTGCCGCAATCCCTGCTTGTTTTTGCGCTTCTTGCACAACGATTGCACGGTTTGTTTTTTCAACAGATGCAATGATTGTTTCGATATCTAACGGCTGAATTGTGCGTAAGTCGATCACTTCCACTGAATGACCTTCCTTTTCTAATTCCTCTGCCGCTTTTAATGACTCATGTACCATTAAGCCGTATGCGATGATCGTTAAGTCTGTCCCTTCACGCTTTACATCCGCTTTCCCTAATGGAATTGTGTATGACTCTTCCGGTACTTCTTCACGGAATGAACGGTATAATTTTAAGTGCTCTAAGAAAATAACAGGGTCGTTATCGCGAATCGATGAAATTAATAACCCTTTTGCATCATATGGCGTCGATGGAATGACTACTTTTAAACCTGGTTGCTGCGCCATTAACCCTTCTAATGAATCCGAGTGCATTTCCGGCGTGTGTACACCGCCACCAAATGGTGAACGAATCGTTACCGGTGCGTTGTATACGCCGCCTGAACGGTAGCTCATACGCGCTAATTGCCCACTAATTGAATCCATTACTTCATACACGAAGCCGAAAAATTGAATTTCTGGTACTGGGCGGAAACCTGTTAATGATAAACCGATTGCTAAACCGCCGATGCCTGATTCAGCAAGTGGCGTATCGAATACACGCTCTTCACCGAATTCTTTTTGTAGCCCGTCTGTCGCACGGAATACACCGCCGTTTACACCTACGTCTTCCCCGAATACAAGCACGTTTTCATCGTCTCGTAGTTCGCAGCGTAATGCGTCTGTAATTGCTTGAATCATCGTCATTTGTGCCATCGCTTATTTCGACTCCTTTGCTAAGTAAATGTCTAATTGCTCTTTTAAGTTATATGGTAATTCGCCGCGGTGCATGTTTTGAATTAACTCAGAAACTTTTTGCTTCGGCGCTTTGTCTGCTTCTTTAATCGCTTCTTTAATTTCTTCTTTTGCACGCTCAATAACTGCTTCTTCTTTCGCTTCGTCCCATAAACCTTTTGCTTCTAAGTATTTACGGAAGCGTACAAGCGGGTCTTTTGCCACCCATTCGTTATCTGTATCTGTTGTACGGTAACGTGTTGGGTCATCGCCAGCCATTGTATGTGGGCCATAACGGTAACAAACTGTTTCAATTAATGTTGGGCCGCCGCCTGCAACAGCACGATCGCGCGCGTCCTTCGTTACTTTATATACCGCTAATGGGTCCATGCCATCTACGTATACCGATGGAATGCCTGCTGCAATCCCTTTTTGTGCAAGTGTTTTACCAACTGATTGCACTTTACGTGGTGTAGAGATCGCAAATTGGTTGTTTTGAATGAAGAAGATTGCTGGTGATTGTTGTGCACCTGCAAATGTGATGCCTTCATAGAAGTCCCCTTGTGATGAACCGCCATCACCTGTGTATGTTACAGCAACTGCATCCACTTTACGTTTTTTCAGACCAAGTGCAACACCTGCTGTTTGAATGTATTGTGCACCGATGATGATTTGTGGTGATAATACGTTCACGCCTTCAGGAGCTTGGTTCCCCGCGAAGTGCCCGCGCGAGAATAAGAACGCTTTTGCTAGCGGTAAACCGTGCCAGAAAATTTGTGGTACATCGCGGTAACCTGGTAAAATCCAGTCTTGTTTTTCAAGCGCAAAGTGTGACGCGATTTGTGATGCTTCTTGCCCTGCCGTTGGTGCATAGAAGCCTAAACGCCCTTGACGATTTAATGAGATTGAGCGTTGGTCTAATACGCGCGTATACACCATGCGTGTCATTAACTCCACTAACTGCTCATCAGAAAGCTCTGGCACTTCTGCCTCGTTTACGATTTCGCCTTCTTCATTTAAAATTTGAAACAATTCAAATTTACTTTCGATTTCTTCGACTAAAGCTTTTGGATCAAACTTGTTGTTTTCCGCCATCGTTTTCCATCTCCTGTTCGTTTATCTGTATTAGAATTTTTTGAATATGAATTAGTACAACTATGTTATAAATTGAAGTATACGCGATAAAACTTCATCGGTCAATCAAGAATTATCAACGTAAAGCACGTTTTTTATTACTTCAAACACTTATTCAAACTGTATTACTCTGTACTATTTTTTAGAAAAATCTGTATTATAACAATAATTTACAACGAAAAAATCATCCGTTTTGTCGCTACATTCCACCATTCGTGTTGTATACTAAATGGACAAGTAATGAAAGGAAGTATGAAACATGATTACAATGGATGACATTATCCGCGAAGGTCACGAAACACTGCGTACAAAAGCAGTCGAGCTAACGTTTCCACTAACAGCTGAAGAGCGCCAATTAGCAGCTGATATGATGGAGTTTTTAATCAATAGCCAAGATCCAATCATGGCTGAAAAATATAATTTACGTGGAGGCATCGGCTTAGCAGCAAACCAAGTAAATGTTGCAAAGCGCATGTTTGCCCTTCATTTAACAGATGACAATGACGAGCAAGTAAGCTTCGTTGCCATCAACCCAAAAATTGTGAGCCACTCTGTGGAGCAAACATATATTACGTCAGGTGAAGGCTGCTTGTCGGTAGACCGTCACGTGCCTGGCTATGTACCACGTTACGCGCGCATTACGGTAAAATTTAAAGACGTGGACGGCAATGAGCAAAAAATCCGCTTAAAAGGGTTACCTGCCATTGCGTTCCAACACGAATTAGACCACTTAAACGGCGTGATGTTTTATGACCGCATCAATGAAAAAGACCCGTTTGGCCCTGTTGAAAACGGCACGCCATTTGAACGCGAATAACATCCGTATACAAAAAGCTTCGCACATATGTTGTGTGGAGCTTTTTTGTGATAACTTTCACATTCCACGTATGTAGTTGTCATAAACATAACGAAAAAAAGTATGCGCCAACGCACATACTTTTTTCGTTAAATGAGTTGCAACATGCGCATTGCTTTTGCTAAGCCGTCGTCATCAACGTGCTCGACAACGTAATCGGCAACTGCTTTTGCTTGTTCATGCCCATTTCCTAAACAAACACCAATACCTGCTGCTTGTAGCATTTGGACATCGTTTAAACCGTCCCCAAACGCAATCGTATCCGCCATCGATACGCCAAGACGCTCCGCAAGTTTTTGAATGCCGCGCGCTTTTGAACCTTGCTTTGGTAACACATCGCAAGAAGCCGCATGCCAGCGCACGAGCTGCACATCATGAAAGGCTTGTGCATAAATGGGTTCATCATCTGCTGTCGTGTACAGCAATAGCTGGTACACTGGATTTTCTTTAAAATAATGCGCATCAACGCGCGGGTATGGATATTGTAGCGTGCCAAGCGATTGTTCAATGCCCGCATGATCCGGCACAGAGGCAATCATTTCTGTTTCAGTCATAAAAACAACTGGTTCATCACGCGCTTGTGCAAATGTAATGATATCTTGCAACTGTTGCTTCGTTAATTCGTCGGTGAAAATAACGTCGCCTTCATGTACAACATACTGGCCGTTATACGTAATGAACGTATCAATGGCAAGCTCCCGACGCAGCGCTTCGATCATAAACGGCCCGCGTCCTGTTGCAATCGCCACGAGATGTCCGTTGTTTTTTGCCTGTTCAATGGCATGTTTTGTCGTTTGCGGTAACTGCTTTTTACTATTGTATAGCGTACCGTCCACATCAAAAAATAATAATTTCCGGTTCATGTTCTTGATTCTCCTAATCGATATGTGTTTATTTGTCAACTATTAAGCTCTTTACTTTTCAGAAAATTCACATTATACTATTCATAAGTAAGGAGTGATGTGCCATGTTAAAACGATTAAAACGCAAAATTTTGAAACGGCTAAATGGCATCCTTAATAAAAAAACAATCGCATAAAATGTCATAACATAATGCGAAAATTATTGTGTCTATTGGTACCTTTCAAGGAGTTGCTTGCGAAAAAAGCAACTCCTTTCTTTATTTTAGAGTAGCCGCGTGATAATATAAAGGAAATGCATTAGTTTTTAGGCGATATTGTGCCATAATGCAATACTACTGAACGTTTTAAAGGAGAGCAAAACATGATTTACAAAGTTTATTACCAAGAAGATGCGCAAGAAGTACCAGTTCGCGAAAACACAAAAAGCCTATATTTAGAGGCAGAAAACGAGCGCGATGTTCGTAACAAATTAAAAGACCGCAACTATAACATCGAGTTCATTCAACTGCTTGAAGGCAACTACTTAGCTTACGAGCAAGCAAGTCCTAACTTCAAATTGGAGAACATTTAATCCTGATGAAATTTGTAAAAAATGATCAGGCTGCTGTTTTCGCACTCGGCGGACTAGGCGAAATCGGTAAAAATACGTACGGTGTTCAATTCCAAGACGAAATCGTTTTAATTGATGCCGGTATTAAATTCCCAGAAGATGACCTTCTCGGAATTGACTACGTGATTCCAGACTACACGTACTTACAGCGCAATGTAGACAAAATTAAAGGATTATTTATTACACACGGACATGAGGACCACATCGGTGGTATTCCTTACTTATTACGTCAAATTAACGTACCGGTTTATGGTGGTAAATTAGCTTTAGGTTTATTACGTAACAAGTTAGATGAACATAATTTATTACGCACAACGAAATTAATCGAAATTCAAGAAGAAGACATCATTAAATTCCGCAAAACATCTGTTAGCTTTTTCCGCACGACACACAGTATTCCAGATGCATTCGGGATTGTTGTAAAAACACCACCTGGTAACATCGTACACACAGGTGACTTCAAGTTCGATTTCACACCGGTTGGTCAGCCAGCAAACTTAACAAAAATGGCTGAAATCGGACGTGACGGCGTACTTTGCTTACTATCTGATAGTACAAATGCAGAGGTGCCAAACTTTACGATGTCAGAGCGCAAAGTTGGCGAAAGCATTAACGATATTTTCCGCACAGTGGAAGGTCGTATTATTTTCGCATCATTTGCTTCAAACATCGATCGTCTGCAACAAGTAACGGATGCAGCGGTTAAACATGGTCGTAAAATTGCGGTGTTCGGTCGTTCAATGGACAACGCCATCACAATCGGTCGCGAATTAGGCTACATTACTGCACCGAAAGAGACATTCATCGATGCGCAAAGCTTAAATCGCTTACCAGCAAACGAAGTGATGATTTTATGTACAGGTTCTCAAGGTGAACCGATGGCGGCACTTTCACGTATCGCGAACGGCACACACCGTCAAATTCAAATCCAACCTGGTGATACAGTTGTGTTCTCGTCTTCACCAATTCCAGGTAACACAGGTAGCGTAAACAAAATTATTAACTTACTATACCGCGCAGGTGCTGACGTTATTCACGGGAAATTAAATAACATCCATACATCTGGGCACGGTTCTCAAGAAGAACAAAAGTTAATGCTTCGTTTAATGAAACCAAAATTCTTCATGCCAATTCACGGTGAGTATCGCATGCTGAAAATGCACACGAAGCTTGCGGTTGACTGTGATGTATTAGAAGAAAATACATTCGTGATGGAAAACGGTGATGTGTTAGCGTTAAGTGCAAAAGAAGCACACGTTGCAGGTCGCATTCCTTCAGGCGATGTATACATTGATGGCAGCGGTATTGGTGATATCGGTAATATCGTCTTACGCGACCGCCGCATTCTTTCAGAAGAAGGCTTAGTCATTGTTGTCGTAAGCGTTGATATGAAAAAACATAAAGTGGTTGCAGGTCCAGACATCATCTCTCGCGGTTTCGTGTACATGCGCGAATCAGGCACGATGATCAACGAAGCCCAAAAAATGTTAAACCAACATTTACAAGCAACTGTGCAAGCAAAAGATGTGCAGTGGACTGAACTGAAAAATGATATTACAGACGTATTAGGACCTTATTTATTTGAGAAAACAAAACGTCGTCCAATGATTTTACCAATCATTATGGAAGTGTAATACTAAAACCGTTCCTGAAAAGATCGATCTTTTCAGGAACGGTTTTTCTTTTGTGACGAAACATGTGCGACTTTCCGCACTTTGTTGTAGGTGGAAGCGCTTACGTCCCTTATTTGCCATGCGGCCACGTTTAATATGCCGCATCATCGCCGTATATATACATAAGAAGGAGGTCGTTGCGATGAAAACACCATATCCGATGAAAAAATTAATCCCACAAGCTTTGCAAGCGATTTTGAACGTCTCACTCGTCGTATTAGCGCTCGTCCTATCATTTTTAATGCTGCGTGAGCTCGTTGGCTTTATCACTGTGTTATTTGAAGCAAAAAGCCATGACTACAAGGAAGTGCTCGCTGATATTTTAGTGTTCTTCTTATACTTTGAGTTTATTACGATGATTGTGAAGTATTTTAAAGAGGACTATCACTTCCCGCTTCGCTATTTCATTTATATCGGCATTACCGCGATGATTCGCCTCATTATTGTCGAGCATGACGACCCGCAGCATACATTGTTGTTTGCGCTTGTCATTTTAGTGCTCATTATCGGTTATTTCATTATTAATATGACGCCGCGTGAACGCCCTACCTCACTGAAAAAAGATTCGTCATCTACATAAACGAAAAAGCGCAGCTGTGCTCACACAACTGCGCTTTTTTGTCATGACTAGTGCATCGCGCGCTGAACGAAGCGGTTAATGTCCGCATCTGCGCCGATCACGAGCAAAATATCATCGCGTAAAATTTTATCCGCTGGGTTTGGTGAGATTAAAATTTGTGCTTCACGCTTAATTCCAATAATGTTAATGCCATATTGCGCACGAATATCAAGGTCGATCAACGAGTAGCCTGCAATGGCATCGTTTGCGCGCAGCTCCATAATGGAATGCTCATCCGACAGCTCTAAATAATCGAGCACCGTATTTGACATTAAATTATTGGCGATGCGTATGCCCATATCGCGCTCTGGATGCACAACGATATCTGCTCCAATTTTACGCAACACTTTCTCATGGTATTCGTTTTGTGCTTTTACTGTAATTTTAGCGACACCGATTTCCTTCAACATGAGCGTCGTTAAAATGCTCGCTTGAATATCTTCACCAATTGCGACAATGACATGTTCAAACTCGTGAATGCCGATTGATTTTAACACATGCTCATCCGTCGTATCTGCCATCACCGCATGCGTCGCAATGTTCATAAATTCATCAACGCGCTCTGCATTCGAGTCGATCGCCATGACGTTTGCGCCTTGGTCAATTAATTCACGTACAATACTGCTGCCAAAACGCCCTAATCCGATTACTGCAAATTCCTTTTTCACCCTGTCACCTTCTTTTTATTCTCTCCATATATTGTAGCATGCAATTGCGATTTACTCCGTTTTCCGCTCAATTCACCGCAAATTTTTATAACATTCGCACAAGTATTTTTAATTACTTTTTCATAAATCTTCTATCAAACATAATTACTTTAACCCATTTATCACACATTACGCTTTTTTCGCCTTATATGAGTTGAAAACGGTTGTCAGATGTGTATAATGAAACGTGCATTTGTAAACTATATGTTTTGTTAAAGTAAACTCCATTCACTGACTGTTTATTTTTACTAAACTTAAAATAAGGAGGCGTACATTTTGCAAATCGGTAGCAAAATTAAATCGTTACGCTTACAAAAAGGACTTACTCAAGAGGAGCTTGGCGAACGAACAGATTTAAGTAAAGGCTATATTTCACAGCTAGAGCGTGATTTAAACTCCCCTTCTATTGAAACGTTATTTTCCATCTTAGAAGTACTCGGTTCAACACCGCGCGACTTTTTTGATGACGATGTAAAAGAGCAAAAAATTGTCTATACAGAAGAAGACCAAACGAGTTTTATTGATGAAGAAAAAAAATATCACATTCGCTGGCTTATTCCGACATCCAATGAAAAAGAAATGGAACCTGTCATTATTACGTTTGACAAACAAGGTGAATTTAAAACATTCCCGCCATCACTTGCTGAAACATTCGTGCACGTATTGAAAGGTAAAATCCGCTTAACGCTTGGCAATGAGCAATTTATTGCCAACGAAGGCAACGCAGTATACTTCGACTGTAAAACAGCGCACCAAATTACAAACGCAGCAAACGAACAAACGAAAATTTTATTAGTTACAACTCATTCTTACTTATAGGAGGCTTTTTATGGCGAACGATACAATTATCCGTTTTGAAAACGTCACAAAATCATACAACAGCAACACGACGGTATTAAAAGGCGTAAGCTTCGAGCTTGAGCGCGGCAAGTTTTACACATTACTTGGACCCTCTGGCTGCGGCAAAACAACGATTTTACGCATTATTGCAGGCTTTGAATCACCATCAACTGGCGATGTGTTCTTCAACGGCAAGCGCGTCAATGATGTGCCCGCAAACGAACGTCAAGTCAATACGGTATTCCAAGACTATGCGTTATTCCCGCATTTAAATGTATTTGAAAACGTTGCATTCGGTTTACGCATCAAGAAAGTAAAGGAAGCAGAAATTAAAGAGCGCGTGGCAGAAGCGCTAAAATTCGTCAACTTAGCAGGTTATGAATCACGTGAAATTACCGAAATGTCAGGTGGTCAACGTCAGCGTGTCGCGATTGCACGTGCCATTGTTAACGACCCAGAAGTAATTTTATTAGATGAACCATTATCAGCACTTGATTTAAAGTTGCGTACAGAAATGCAATATGAGTTACGTGAATTGCAGCAACGCCTTGGCAAAACGTTTATTTTCGTTACGCATGACCAAGAGGAAGCACTGGCGATGAGTGACGAAATTTTCGTTTTAAACGAAGGAAACATTCAGCAATCTGGTACGCCTGTTGATATTTATGACGAGCCAATTAACCGCTTCGTAGCGGACTTTATCGGTGAATCAAACATCGTCGAAGGCACGATGATCGACGATTACAAAGTGCAGTTTGCAGGCAAAGTGTTTGATTGTGTGGACGGCGGGATAAAAAAGAACGAAAAAATCGATGTCGTAATTCGCCCAGAAGACTTGCACGTAACGTCAGTGGAGGCTGGGAAAATTTCAGTGCGTATCGATACGCAGCTATTCCGCGGGGTACATTACGAATTATCGACGTACGATCAAGATGGCAACGAGTGGTTAGTCCATTCGTTAAAGCAGGCTGAAGTTGGTGCACAAGTAGGCCTAGATTTCGAACCAGAAGCGATTCATATTATGCGTTTAAACGAAACAGAAGCAGAATTTGACGCACGTATTGAGGCATACACAGATGAAGTTTAAGTCGAAAACGGCGCTTATTCCATATATTTTATGGATTGCAATTTTCGTTATCGCACCAATCGGGCTTATTGCGTACTACTCGCTGCTTGATTTAAACGGAGATTTCACGCTCGCCAACTATAAAAACTTCTTTACGTCAGCGTACTTAACAATGACGTTAACGAGCTTTTGGTATGCGTTTTTAATTACGTTCTTCACGTTATTAATTTCATATCCAACAGCGTATTTTTTAACGAAAACGAAGCATAAGCAGCTTTGGCTCATGCTGATCATTATTCCATCATGGATTAACTTATTATTAAAAACATATGCTTTCATTGGGATTTTCGGCTTGCACGGTCCGGTGAACGCGATGATTGAAGTGTTCGGCTTTGACCCGACGCAAATTTTATTCACAGATTTCAGCTTTATTTTTGTCGCGGTGTACATTTTCATTCCGTTTATGATCATTCCGATTTTCAACGCGCTCGATGAGATGAACCCGTCGCTTATTTACGCAGCGCGCGACCTTGGTGCTTCAGCATTTACAACGTTCCGCCGCGTCATTTTCCCATTAACAATCGAAGGGGTAAAATCAGGGATTCAAGTAACGTTCATCCCCGCCCTATCGCTGTTCATGATTACGCGCTTAATTGCTGGGAATAAAGTAATTACGCTTGGTACAGCGATTGAACAGCAGTTCCTCGTTGCACAAAACTGGGGAATGGGTTCGACCATTGCGGTATTTTTAATTTTAATTATGTTTGCGAGCATGCTATTTACACGCACGAAGAAAAAAGGAGGTCGAGCGTAAATGCGTACTACGTTATCACCTGCTGCTAAAATTTATTTAGCACTTGTATTCATCGTTTTATATGCGCCGATCTTCTATTTAATTTTCTTCTCATTCAATAGTGGCGGCACGATGAACTCGTTTGAAGGCTTTACATTAGAGCATTACGCAGCGGTATTTGATGATAACCGCCTGCTGATCATTTTAATCAATACGGTCATTGTCGCCTTGTTATCTGCGTTATTTTCAACAATAATCGGTACGCTTGGTGCAGTCGGCATCGTATCGTTACGCAGTAAAAAAATGCGCAACACATTGTTATCACTGAACAATATTTTAATCGTGAGCCCAGACGTTGTCATCGGGGCAAGCTTTTTAATTTTATTCACCATGGTTGGTGTGAAGCTTGGCTTTGCTTCGGTGCTTATTTCACACATCGCCTTTAGTATTCCGATCGTTGTATTAATGGTATTACCGAAAATGCTAGAGATGAACACAAACTTAATCGATGCAGCACTGGACCTTGGGGCAACGCGTCGTGACGTCTTAACACGCGTCATTTTACCGTACATTAAACCAGGCATTTTTGCCGGCTTCTTCATGGCATTAACGTACTCACTCGATGATTTCGCTGTAACATTTTTCGTAACAGGAAACGGTTTCAGTACGTTATCAGTTGAAATTTATTCGATGGCACGTGCAGGTATTTCATTAACAGTCAATGCGATTTCAGGCTTAGTATTTATCGTGACGATTGCGATTGTCATCGGCTACTACTACTTCATGAGTCGCTCGAAAAAAACGAAGGGAGCGTAAGCAATGAAATCTTTAATTAACGTAACACTATCGATCCTTCTTGTTTGCGGTCTTCTTGCATTCGTTGCAGCAAAGCTTGATACGTCAAACGCTGCAGGCGGCGACGGTGTGCTCACAATTTACAACTGGGGCGAATATATTGACCCTGATTTAATTAAGCAATTTGAGGAAGAAACAGGCATTACGGTAATTTATGAAACATTCGATTCCAATGAAGCGATGTTAACTAAAATCCGTCAAGGTGGTTCTGCGTACGATATCGCTGTGCCATCTGAATATACAATTGAAACGATGGTCGATGAAGATTTACTCATTGAAATCGACCATGCAAAAGTACCAAACTTACAAAACATCGACCCGTATTATTTAGATTTACCGTTTGACCCGGCTAACAAATATTCAATTCCGTACTTCTGGGGAACGGTTGGCGTCGTATTTAACCGCGCGCAACTACCGGATCATTTAACGTTTGATACGTGGGAACATTTATGGGACCCAGCGTTAAAAGATAAAGTATTTTTAGTCGATGGCTCTCGTGAAGTCATTGGCATGGGCTTAAACAGCTTAGGTTATTCGTTAAACTCACGTGACGATCAACAGCTACGTGAAGCAACGGAACATTTAAAAGCGTTAGATGGGAACGTCAAGGCGATTATCGGTGATGAAGTAACACCGCTTATGATCAATAATGAAGCGACTGTTGCCGTAACATTCTCTGGTCAAGCAGCCGATATGATGTGGGAAAATGAAGACTTAGACTTCGCTGTACCACAAGAAGGTTCCAACTTATGGTTTGATAATATGGTCATTCCAAAAACTGCGCAAAACGTTGAAGGCGCACATAAGTTCATTAACTTTATGTTAGATCCTGAAGTGAGCGCACAAAATGCGGATTACGTTGGTTATGCAACGCCAAACAAAGCCGCGATGGCGATTTTAGATGAGGAAGTTGTGACAGACGAGCGTTTCTACCCATCGGAGGAAATGCGGACAAACTTAGAAGTGTACGAAAACTTAGGTCTTGAAATGCTCGGTGTGTACAACGAATATTTCTTAGAATTTAAAATGTCACTTCAATAAACAATACGCTAACAAAGGTCACATTGCCTTCGTTAGCGTATTTTTTCATTCCGTCAAAAGTCTGAAAATGCCGCGAACAAGTTTGGCAAAATCGCTTCTTTTTCACCGGCTATGTTACACTTACATGTACGGACATATACATACACAAAAGAAAGAAGGTCTTTCATGGGACAGCATAAATTCGTATTTGCCATTTTAATGTTTGCCATGTTTATTACAATGGCGGGCGTTGGTATTATGGTGCCAGTCATGCCGACATATTTAGACATATTCGGTGTTGGCGGTACGGTACTTGGCTTTTTAATCGCGAGCTTCGCCTTTGCACAATTTTTATTCTCACCCATTGCGGGTGATTTATCCGATCGACATGGACGTAAAATTTTTATCGTCTTCGGTCTTGTCGTATACGGCGTTGCTCAATATATTTTTGGCTACGCGACAGAAATTTGGATGCTCTTTGCGTCACGCTTTTTAAGTGGTGTCGGCGCGGCGTTTATCGCAGCACCGGTCATGGCCTATGTAGCTGATATTACATTGCCACAAGAGCGCGGAAAAGGGATGGGCTTAATCGGTGCATCGATGTCACTTGGCTTTATGATTGGACCTGGCTTTGGCGGCTTCTTATCAAACGTCAACATCCATTTCCCATTTTTACTATCAGGCTCACTTGCCATCATTACCGCGGTATTAGCGCTATTTGCACTACCAAACATTAAGCCGCAAGTGAATCCACAGGCGGTACGTGAGAACTTATGGGAGCAGCTAACACGCTCGACAAAAACACCGTATTTCGTCTTATTAATTGTCGTCTTTACATTT
>JAHAYH010000099.1 GCA_018384745.1 Caryophanon sp.
CCTATGGCACCGCCCTTATGACGAACATCATGTTCGCCTCCACGCCCGCGGAAAGCCTGCCTCGACGTGAAAAGCAACCCCATGTTATGGTGAAGAGCCAACTTAATGGGATTATTCTGATAAATCGCTTGTAAAAAAGCCAATATTGCGAAAAAAATTCATGTCGTTTTTCGCTTAAAACCGAACGTTCATATGGATAAAATACATGTATTTCTATTATTCACGAATAATCAGAACTTTTTAACTTTTAAAAACGTATTGTCAATGGTGAAAATTCATGTTTTAATAAGTTCATTCTAAACGAAGTATTACTCACTCATATAATCGCGATAATATGGTTCGCAAGTTTCTACCGGTTCACCGTAAACGAACTGACTATGAGGGTTCATAACTTAGGAATTTTCCTAAACTTTTTCGGGACATTCACTCGAAAAGTATGACCCACTCATAAAGTGAGGTTATACTTTTCGAGTTTTTTAGTTTTTCATGAAATTTTAGGAGGATTTATTCCAATGGACGCATTAAAAGACAAGATTCATGAGGTAGGACGCGTATTATCAGAAGATGTATTAAAGGTAGATTCATTTTTAAATCATCAAATTGATCCTCAATTAATGAAGGAAGTCGGCGAAGAGTTTGCCAATCGCTACGCGGATGAAGTGATTACAAAAGTGTTAACAATCGAATCATCAGGTATTGCACCCGCAACATTTTTAGGGTTAACAATTGGCGCACCGGTCGTATTTGCGCGTAAGAAAAAATCATTAACATTAACAAATAATACATACACATCGCAAGTGTATTCATTTACAAAGCAAGAAACGAACGACATTTCTGTATCACGCGATTTTTTATCAGCAGATGATAACGTCATTATTATCGATGACTTTTTAGCAAACGGTGAAGCAGTGAAAGGATTAGTTGATATCGTCAAGCAATCAGGCGCACATTTAGTTGGCGTTGGTATTGTCATTGAAAAAGGCTTCCAACAAGGTGGTAAGCTGTTACGTGAGCAAGGATTACGCATTGAATCGTTAGCGCGCATTAAATCACTGAAAGACGGAAAGGTCGAATTTTTCGAAGACGGTGAGTTTTAATGAATAACGTGAAGGCACTGACATTTGGCTTCCAACATTTATTAGCAATGTATACAGGTGCGATTTTAGTACCGTTAATTATCGGGTACGGCATTGGCATGACGCCAGAACAAATTACGTATTTAGTAGCAATTGATTTATTTATGTGTGGTGTCGCAACGATTTTCCAAGTGTGGCGCGGCAAAGTGATCGGCATTGGTTTACCTGTTGTACTCGGTTGTACATTTACAGCAGTACCCGCAATTATTTCGATCGGTAACGGCGCAGGCATTGGTGCCATTTACGGTGCCATTATTGCATCAGGTGCAATCGTTATTATTATTTCAGGGTTTTTCGGTAAAATCGTTAAATTTTTCCCTCCAGTTGTGACAGGTTCTGTCGTAATGATTATCGGGATTAGCTTATTATCAACAGCTGTTACGAATATCGGTGGTGGTGATGCGTCAGCAGAAGGCTTCGCATCCGGCACAAACTTAATCTTAGCGTTCGTCACGCTTGCTGTTATTATCGTTGTGTATCGTTTCACAACAGGCTTCATGCGTGCGATTGCTATTTTAGCAGGGATGGTAGCAGGTACAGTTGTCGCATTGTTTATGGGGGTAGTTGATTTCCAACCTGTACGCGATGCCGATAACTTCCATATGATTCAACCATTTTACTTCGGTATGCCGGAGTTTCATTTAGAAGCAATCGTGACAATGACGCTTATTGCAATCGTATCACTTGTTGAATCAACAGGTGTATACTACGCGCTAAGCGATATTACGAAAAAGCCAATTGGTGAAAAAGATTTAGCTCGCGGTTACCGCGCAGAAGGTCTTGCATCGATTATCGGTGGTATTTTCAACGCATTCCCATACACAACGTATTCGCAAAACGTTGGCCTTGTGAAAATGACGGGTGTAACAGAGCGCAAAGTCATCTTCATGACAGGTGGATTATTAATCGTCTTAGGCTTCTTACCGAAGTTTGCGGCGTTAACACAAATCATTCCAACACCAGTGCTTGGTGCTGCGATGGTCGCGATGTTCGGTTTAGTGATTACACAAGGGATGCAAATGCTTGCACCAGAAATTAATAAATCAATGGAGAACGCATTAATTGTAGCGTGTGCAGTTGGTTTAGGTGTCGGCGTTGGTGTCGTACCAGGTTTATTCGTATCACTACCTGACATGCTTGAAACGTTATTCTCAAACGGTATTGTGACAGGTTCGGTAACGGCGATTGTGTTAAACATCGTGTTTAATATCGTTGGAAAGAAAACGAAGTAAGCACAAACAAAAAAATGAAAAATGTTTTATGTTGTACGCTGCGTACGACATGCAATGAGCATCACCTACTTTGACTATTTAATAGAAAAGGTAGGTGTTTTTTTATGTTCAAAAATATAGAAATGAAGATTCATTTTGTAACGTTTCGATCTATGAAAAAATTTTTTGAAAAAAGATGAAACTATTTCGCAACTTCTCCGTCTGTACGGCAACTAAATAAAAGGAGGAGTTTTTATGAAGAAAGTTTTACTTGCTTTAGCATTACTGATTCCATTGTTTTTCGTGAGCCAAATGACCACAACACACGCAGCAGAAGGGTTAGAAATTCGTTTAATTAAAGCGGACAATGTACCGTTAAAGTCAGCGGCAAGTCCAAGCAGCGCAACAATTCGTACATTGAAGCAAGGTGAAGCATTAAAAGTGACGAACACATTAATTGTCGGATGGCGTAAAGTGCAATTAGATGCCTACACATATGCCTATGTAAACAATGCATACTTAGGACAACAAGCAGGTTACACAGTCGATGTGCCAGCGTATGGCAAAATGCGTTTAGCAGCAAAAGATACAACATTTAAAACAGAGCCAAATAAGTTAAACGTAACGATGAAGAAAAACGACATCATCGTTCAACGCGGTGAAACAGCACCATCAACATTAATCGAAACGTTAGGCGGCCATAAAGGATATGTGCCATCAGCAAGCATTGCAACATTGGAGCCAACAATTCGCCAAGTGAACTTAAAAGCAGGAATTGTTGTCCGTGAAAATCCATCACCGAGCGCAAAAATTTTATACACATTATTCCCACATACAGCGGTTGAGTCATATGGACAAGTACCAGGTGGCTGGCGCGTAATTTTCCACCGCACAAAAGTTGGTTATGTAGCGGCAGAGCCAATGGTTGCTGTAAAACCAGTGAAGCGTTGGATCAATGCAGCAAACGTACAAGTAAGCAGCGTGGATAGTAAATCTGTCAATGCCGTAACAGACGTTTTATATTACGGTGTCGAAGTGGATGCGTATGCATCATCAAACGGCTGGACGTACATTAAAAACGGTTCAGTAACAGGGTACGTACCAACAGCACGCTTATCTACAAAAAAATTAACACGTTAAAACAACGGTGGCAGCGAGTGCATATTCGCTGTCACTTTTTTTCGTGGAATGTGAAACTAATTGTGCGTTCAATCGTCTGTACAGCAAATGCGTAATAGAAAGGGTGCATGAAAAAATCGTATAATGGAACGTGAAAAGATGAAACAATTGTCGGTGAGCGCTGCATCAATTATGCAGCATAATAGTGAGATAGGAAAAAGGCTTTATGAGCCAACTTCTAATATATGTTAAAATATGTGTAAAACATTTAGAAGGGTATTACGTAAATGACACAATTCGATGCCATTATGGAAGAGCATAGTAAGCATCTTGTACGCATCGCTTATTTATATGTGAAAGACTGGGCAACAGCAGAAGATGTCGTGCAAGACGTATTTATTAAATTTTTTCAAACACAAGAGCAATTTCGCCAGGAGGCATCATTAAAGACGTATTTAATAAAAATGACGGCCAACCGTGCGAAAGACCATTTACGCTCGTGGAAATATAAAAAGCAAGTGCTGTTTGACAACGTGTTTGGACAAGTTCGAGGGATTGAAGAACATGTTGTGGAAAACGAGCAATTAAAAACGCTCGAAAAATTATTGTTTGAGTTGCCGTTAAAATACCGCGAACCACTTATTTTGTATTATTATAATGAACAGTCCATCGCAGATATTGCACGTGACTTATCATTAAATGAAAATACCGTAAAAACAAGGTTGCGACGAGCAAAGCAGCAAATGAAAGGTTTTTTCGAACAACAGGAGGCGACAGAAGATGCCTAATTTTAAACATAAGCTTGATGACATGTTTGGGGATACGTCCGCTTCAGAGCAACGCATTCAGCAAAATGTACGTGCAGCCTTGAGCGCGCCGCAAAAAAAACGCGCTGCTTGGCAAGTGCCGACAATCGCATCGCTTGCGACGGCCGTGGCGTTATTTTTAATGATGACGACGATCGGTTCGCCATTTTTCTCATCGTCTGACGGTCGCGGTGTTCCGTACGATCCGCTTGATGATTTGTATACGATTAACGCCTTAAAAGTCGATGAAAAGCTATCGTCGTTAAATGAAAACGCATTAGCCGATTTACCGCGTTACGAACAGTTATTGCCGCTTCAATATATCGATGCGGATCCGTTTACACATAACGGCGAAACGTATGCAGCTGTTGTCGAACGAAAAGCGCATATTTACGACGAAACGGTGTATGAACAAGGGGAAATCGTCCGCACGAAAACGTATAGCGGCAGTCACTTGCCGGTGTACCGCGAAGAGTATTATGAAATTGTCGCGGTGCCAGGAGACCGTATTTATTTACGTGATGGCGAACTGCGCATTAACGGTGAACGTGTGCATACACCGCTAGTAAAAACGTACAAGGAGCAAAATGTTACGATTGCAGGTGGGTATGAGCAAGTGTTAAACGCACGCGAATATATGGTGTTAAACCGCTTCCCAGCAGAAGGTTCTTTGCAAGGAGCTGCCATTATTCCGGTGCATAAAATTTACGGGGAAGTTGTAGGTGTTACGACACAGCAGCAACCGACTACCGCAGCGACAGCGGAAGAAGCGTTTGATGCGCTGCTGTATGACATCGCATTTCGTGATGGTCAGCAAGCACAAACATGGCTACAACATGGCTATTCGTTCCGTTATGAAAGCCGTGCAGGTGAATTTTTCTTAGAGGCAAGTTATCGTAATGTGACAAACAACGGAGATCGTGTTGTGCTTACGTATGATTTCAAGCGCGAGCATGGAACCGTGTACACATTTACGATGTATAACGTAGATGGTACGTGGAAGCTTGGACCAAATGAATAAAGAACAAAGCGCATCAACGTGTAACAATACACGATGACGCGCTTTTTTTATGCTGTAATATGAATGTAAAAATCTTCGCCATCTTTTATAGCGTTTACGAGAATGCCGCGCTGTTCAAAGAAATGATATAAAGCAGCCGCAAAGCTTGCATGTCCATTTAAATAACTTCCAACGGTGATCGCATGTGCAGGGTTGTTATGGAAGTAAAAGTAGCTACGCGCTTGTTCATCAAGCGTTTCAAAAATTTCTTGAAACAAATCATAGGATAAATGAACACCACGTGTGTAACGAATTAGACGATGATATTTGTCATGACGTACGTAAATGTATTGAGGGGTGCGCACAATCGCAGGTGCTTGCATAAAACCATTCCTTTCGTTTGTAAATGATGTTATGTGCTTACAACTTTTACTGAATTGATCGAGTGACGTTCATTGCCCTTTTAACGACTACATGATGTGCTGCAACACATCGATATGTTATTAATAAAAATCATCCCATTGTTGTTGCTGAAGTTCCTCCGCAATTGTTTGTAAATCATAGGCGTTGATTGTAAGTAGCTCATAATCTTCTACATGCTCTTGATATTGCCGTGCTAAGCGCAATAAATACTTAGGGGATGCTTCATTTTCTTCGTCATAAACGAGCAGTAATCCTTCTGTATTGTCTAAAATGAACTTATCTTTTTCAACGAACTGCCACGGTGCTTCGTATGGCTTTTTCGAAGCGGCAGAAACAAAATCAGCTTCATTGCAAATGTAATGATACGTTTGCTTTTTATCATCCTTCCAATTTTCTTCCATGTTTAAAAATGGCGTAATGATCGCAAGCTTTATGTCCTCATGTGTCTTTTTCAATTCAATGACAACTTCTGCTGCCCATGTTTCAACACCAGGTTGTCCGCTAATGATGACCCATTCAAGACCATCCTCAATTAGCTGCTCAAGTCGTTCCGTTAACGCGCGTTTAATGACGGCAAGTCCAGGATGTGTGTTGTTAAAAATACCGAGTTCATGTGGACGATAGCCTGAAATGTACAAACTTTTAATCACGTAATCATCCTTTCTTTGCTTTAGTATACAAAAAAACACCGCGATACATGTATCACGGTGCGTAAAGAAATGATGAATTATAGCGTAAATTTTTCGATTGTGTGACGAAGCTGCTCAATTTCAGTAGAGAGCGTATGGGTTGAATTTGTCACAACGTGCATCGCTTTTTGCTGCTCGTGAATCGAAGCTGATACTTGTTCTGCAGAGGCAGCATTTTCGGTACTAATAGCGGCAATGTTTGAGATTGACATCGTCATCGCATCTTTTGCAGCAACGAGCTCTTGTAAGCGGCTGTTCATGGCCTCAATCGTTTCAAGGACGGTATTTGTAGAAAGATGAATCGTTGAAAAGGCATGCTCTGTTTCAGCGACCGCTGTTTGCTGGGCCTCCACAATCGCATATGTGCGCTCAATTTCTTTTGTCACGGCGTTTGTTTCGCTTGCGATGCCGTGCAGCGTCGAATGCACCGATTGTGTCGCCACCGCCGTTTGCTCAGCTAGTTTTCGCACTTCGTCTGCGACAACCGCAAAGCCTTTTCCATGTTCGCCTGCACGCGCTGCTTCAATGGAGGCGTTGAGCGCTAGTAAGTTCGTTTGATCTGAGATCGTCGTAATCGTTTGAATGACCGAGTCGATATTTTGAATTTTGAGCGATAATTCATTAAATACGGCTTGAATTTCGGTAATGACGCTCGACGTTTCCTCTGACTGTGTACGAAGTGTATGAAGCTGCGAGGAACCGACTTCATTTGCTGCATGCATCGCGTGAGATTGTGACATCATTTGTGTATTTTGCTGTTGCAGTGCATCAATATGCAGGGCGAAGTGTTGGGCAGATTGCGCTGTTGCTTCTGTATCCATCGCTTGACTATTTGCACCTTCAGCAACGTTTTCAATCGCTGCTGAAATTTCATTTGTAGAAGCGGACGTTTCCTCAGATACTGCCGATAAGTTTTGCGACGTATCTTCAATTTGCTCGATGGATTGTTCCACGTTTTGTACGAGCTTTTTTAAATGGACAATCATATCGTCAAAGTGATTTTGCAGTTGTCCCACTTCATCGCTACGTTTCGTGCGCTTTGTCGCAATGCTTAAGTCGCCATGTGCTACAAGGGCCGTTTGTTGTGACAATGTGCGAAGCGGTGATGAAATGTTACGCGCTAATAAATACGTAATGATTGCACCGACTGCTAATGCAAGACCGAGCGACAACAGTAACGTACGAATAAGCGGCGCAGCGCCTTTATTAAATTCAAACGCATACGTGCTAGAAACAATAACCCAATCCCATTCTTCAATGTATGTTGCGTATGTCGTTTTTAACTCAATGCGTTCTGGGTCGTTTGGTAATGCGAATGAATACTCAACAAAGCCACCGCCATTTTTGGCAATGTCAACGGTATCACGCATAAAGTAACGGCCTTCTGCATCTTGGTAATCGTATGTATTTTGGCCTTCTAAAGTAGGGTGTAAAATGACATCTGCGTTAGCGTTTACGATATATACATAGCCAGAGTCTCCAAGTTTTACATTTGGATTTTGCGTGCGTGTACCATCAGGTTGCAGCGGACCATAAGCTTGTGCTTTTACAAGCTCTTGTGCTTGCGCCTGCGTTAGTTCACCAGCTTCTACTTGTGGTAACAATTGTTCAACTAATGCTTCTGTTGACATGACGCTATTTTTAATTAAATCCTCCCCGAGTGTATCGAGTTCTTTCGTTGCTTGTAAGTAGTTAAAGCTACCAATCATAAGGCAAGGGACAAGTATTAACAATAAAGACGTTACAATAATTTTCATTTGCACAGAACTATGGAACTTATGAATCATCCGTCTAACACTCCCTTCAAGTCAAATATCATAGCGTAAACGCTTACATAACAACGTAGAAAAAAGCGTATGAGCTAGCATTATTTGTCTTTATTATGCCATTTATCCTCATTTTTGCCAACCTACAAATGAATGAAAAGTAATTTAATTTGTCGAACAGGAAGGTTATAAAGAATTAAATGAGTGGGAGAGCATCTAACTAGTTTTGCTATAAAAAAATGACTTTTGATGTGAAAGGTTATCACACGTGCACGCAGCTGAAGCGTAATGATCGATAAGCTTTGATGAAGGCTATAAAAAAATGCCAGAAGGAGATCCCTCTGACATGTAAGTGCATACATTATGAAATTAATGATTTTACAACTTTTGAAATAACAGCGCCTTCTGCTTTACCGTTTAATAACGGCTTTGCAATTTTCATCGCATCGCCCATGTTCATACCTGCGCCAACGCCAGCTTCTGTTAAAGCTGCTGCGATTTCTTCTTCTGTTAGCTGTTTTGGTAAGAAGCTTTTTAATAATGTTAGCTTTGCTTCTTCCTTTTCGATTAAGTCGTCACGACCTGCTGATTTCGCACCGTCTAACGCTTGGTTTGTTTGTTTTACTTCGCGGTTAATAACAGCGATTTCTTCCTCTTGTGTTAATGCGCTACCTTTTTCTTTTTCCGCCGCATCTAGTGCTGCTTTAACAAGTGTTAAAACGCCTTTTGCTAAAACGTCCTTATTTTTCATCGCCGTTTTTAACTGGTCGAATACTTGTGCTTTTAACATTTAAAACGCCCCATTCTGTAGTAATGTAGCCATTATTATAGCACGCTTTTTACGATAAGCGGAATAACACCGTCTCATCGTCGAGTGAACGAGATACGATCGCTAGCTGTTCTGTCGCCGTAGAAATTTGCGTAGCAAGTTGCTTTTGACGTGCCATTTGCTTATTTGTTTCCGCTGCATCGTCTGCACATTGCGTTGCGAGTGTTTGAAGCGTTTCAAAACTGTCGGTCATATGATCCATCGCCTGTAGCATATTCAATGTAAAAGCATGCGATGCGGTTGTTTTATGTGTAACACGTTCATTCGCCTCAGCAATTTGAGCAAAGTGTCCATTCATGCCGTCGATTTGCTGCACGCCTGATTGAACAGCACATTGCGCGTAATGAAGCTTACTTGCCGTTGTGTTCACCGCATGCTGCACAGCTGAAATCGTCTTTGTGACACATTGCGATGCTTCTTTTGATTGTTGTGCTAACTGTTGAATGTTGGAAGCGACAACGGCGAAGCCTTTTCCGTGCTCACCAGCGCGCGTTGCTTCAATCGAGGCATTGAGTGCTAATAGCTGTGTTTGTGAAGCGATTTGTTCAATGGTGTTTGTAAATTGTGTAATCGATTGTGAAGCTTCTTGTAGCTCATCCATTGCCACTTCGACATATGTAACGGTATCGGCGATGTCATGAATGGTCGTTGTGCTCGTCTTCACATGAACGACCGCTTCTTCGACAATGGCGTTTGCATGAGTAGCTGTTTGCAAAATGCTCGAAGTATGTGTCGCAATTGTTTCAAGCTGTCGCTTCATATTCGTAATCGCTTGAACGTTGTCATGAAGCAGTGCTTGCTGCTGTTTTGTACTATGTTGCACATTTGTTGCCGCTGCATATGACGCAGCAACACCACTTTCCGCCTCATTCATCGTGGCAACAAGCTCTTGTGAAGCGGCAGATACGTGGGTACTCGCGCGTGAAACGCTACCGATGATGTGCTGGAAATTGTATAGCATCGTATTAAAGGCATTGGCAACATCGCGCACCTCGTCATGTGGCATGCGAGCTGTTTCAAGTGGCATAATGGTTAAATCATTGTTGCTAAGTGCATGGAAACGTTCTTTCATCACTCGAAGTGGTCGCAGCTTTCGGGCAAGTACCGTCATTAAAATAGCGATATGCACAATGAAAATCATCGCGATGCAAGCGGTAATATTTAGCAGCACGACAAGCTTTTGTTCAATTTGTGCAAGTGCTGTTTCGGAATGCGCATCCACAATGTGCTGTAAGTTTGTAAGCTCTAAAAGTAGTTGCCCTTCATTCGCAATGTAGTCATCACTATAAAGAACGGACAACGCATTTTTTTGCTCATTCATCGTAATTAAATTAAATGCCCAGTCGTTTAAGTCAGCTGTGCGCGTAAACATCGTCATAATGTTTGTGAGCACATGTTGCGCCTCTTGCTGCGATAATAGCTGTTCAAATTGTTCAAAGCGTGCCATTGCTTGTTCATGTTGTTGTTCATACGTGCGCAAATTTTGTGGATCTTCAGATTGAACATACACGCGGGCAAGCGATGACAAATGCGCCGTCATCGTTTGAAGCTCGCTATTTAGCATTAACGTTTGTCGCTGCTGTTCATAGCTTTTTTCTTGTAGTTGAATTGTATGATGCAAATATAAAAACGCGACAATGAGCGCGATGCTTAATAAAAAGGTACTAACGGTAGTGAAGCGGATCATTCGTTGAAAGGACATCTTTTGACACTCCTACATGAACGTATTTGTATTCAGTGTAAGCGGTCAATATTAAGGACGTGTAAAGCTAGCATAGCGTTGTCGTAAAGTTACATAAGGCGCGATCATTTCAAAAACGGTTCATCATGAAATTTTTGCGTAATTTGTGCGCGAATCGTTGGTTCATTCGTGTAAGCGTACGCCGTTTCTAAATCTTTTTTTGCGAGCGTATATTCCCCAAGCGCAATGGCGACATTCGCACGCTTTAACAATACTTTTACGTCATGCGAATGAATGAGTAACGCAGTGCTATAAACGTGATACGCTTTTTTTAAGTCGTTAAGCTCCCAGCAACAGTCCCCAATCCATTCATACACAAAGCTCGTTTTGCGAATAACGTTTTGCGCATATTCAAAGTAGGCAAGTGCAGTTTCAGGCAATCCGCGTTTTAAATCGCGAAAGCCCGCAACGATGTAGAGCGCATAATGCTTTGAATTTTGTAAATGCGCATGAAAATACGAATCAAACTCGGGCATTTTTAACATGCGCTCAACGCGGCGATACAGCGTTTCATCAAGCGGCTGTAGACGAAGCGCTTGAATAATTTCGTCCATCGCCTCGGCAAACTGCTGCTTTTGTATATAAATGCGCGCGCATGCTAAATGAAACGACGGCTGTAGTGCATCAAGGGCAATCGCTTCCATATAACATTGCAGCGCTTCGTCATACGCATGTTGTGTTTCATATAAATAACCGTTGTAGTAATAAAGAAGCGGGTTTGCATCATTTATGCGCGCCGCCTTTTGTAAGTGATGTGTAGCAGACGTCATATTATTCATATACGTGTACGTTAACGCTTTTTCTAAATAAAAAATACTTTCTTGTTCCTTTAGCGCGATCGCAAGTGAAAACTTTTTCAGTGCAGATTCGTATTCACCGAGCGTGCGCTTCACAACGCCGAGCCAGTAGTAAATCATCGGCTCATTTTGTTGAAACGACGATGCTTTTAATAAATCTTTTTTGGCAACATCGTAATGTCCGAGGTAATAAGACGCGATGCCTCGATATAAATAAAATGGATAGTAATGCGCATAATGCTCGAGTAGCTGCGACGTAGCAAAAACAACTTCCTCGTAATGCTGCTGTGAAAAGGCAACATAAATTTTCGTAAAGTACGTGCGCACGTTTTCGGCTGTTTGTGGGAACAACAAATCAATCATGCCATCTTCCGAAATAATGGCGATTAAACAGTTTTTCGCAATAGCTTTACGCGAAAAGTATTTGACAGCGGCATTGTAACGCGCGCCGCGATCACTGCGTCCTTCCGTTTGACTTGTGACAACGCCGTCTAAAATGACACCTATTGCATGGCACGTGTTTTCAGCATCAATATAAATAGCGCCATCAATGCTCGTTAAATGCGCAATTAATTGTTCGTTTGATAGCTCGCTTTTGGCAAGTGGAATCGGTTCAATGCGAATCGCTTGCTGGGCACGCGCTAATCGTTTTACTTCACGCTTTGTAAGTGTCGGTGGTGCGATGACAATCATCGTACCGAGCTTTTGCTTCGTAGCATGCGCAATCGTTTTTGATAGCGCTTCTATTTTTTGTTGGTAATGGCGTCCTTGCTCGGCGAAATAATGATGAAACGTCGTATGAATCGCATAGTCGAGCTCGTCTTTTTCGTAATTGAGCGATTGTAGCGTCATATTTTTATGGCTTGAAAAGTAAATCAATACTTCTTGAATAGTAGCGTCATGCTTCTTTTTATAAAGTTTCGTTGCTTTATAAGTGTTTCGCCCGATGAACGAAATGAAAAAGCAATGCGTGAGTGCATCTGTACATGAAGAATGCAATTCGCCAATACCATAAATTGTTTCATGATCGGCAATAACGAATAAATTACTTTTTGCGACCTCTAAAATTTTTCGAACTTGTCGAAAGGACGATAGCGAAAAAGCTTGTTCAAAGCGCACATGAAATTTCACGCAATGAATATAGTCTTTATGGATGAATAAAATTTTTGAAAACGTTGGTACGCCTTCATAATCCATCGTGGAAATGGAATCTAATATATCAAATAAATACACTTGATCGAACGAGGTGCCTTGCTGCGGCTGTAATGTAGCGAATAGCTGCTCTGCGAATTGAACGGACGCACTATGCATCATAACTGCCAACGGACGATTCGTTACCGATTCTATACGCTCAACGAATTGTTCAAACGATTGGCAACGCCCACGATCTAGCTGCTCGAAAATATTTTGTAAAATAAAGCGCGGATACGAATACACACCATCATCAAGTGCAAGGAGCGCTACTTCTTCTGGAATGTTCATACAGTACACAACTGCTGTTTCCCCTTGTAGCCGGTACGTATCGTAAATGAGTGGTACATGAAAGGGTGGCGTGAATGCATCAATCACTTTCAACTGTGAGCGATTAGGCATTTCACCAAGCGTAATATGAATGACGACATCAGGTAGCACCGCCTGCATATACTTTGTGACACAGCATTCTAAAAGTTTTTCTAATTTATGTAGTTGTTCAAATGTATACATGATGAAAACACATCCTTGTTCATATCAGTATTTTTCTATACCCGAAACCATCATAGTTATAGCTTTTTTATAAAAGTGAATGTGCATTTATATATAGGAAGTAATCACGTATGTACAAATGTGATGAAATTATTTTAGAAAAAGTATTGACCAGATGAAAACGACATGTTATTATTTATGAAGTCGCTAAGGTGACGCGAACAAAACAATAACTTGAAAACGAGTTGAAAAACTTTTTTAAAATAGATCGGATATGCAATTACAAATTATCACTCCAGAACAAGTAATTTTTGACGGTGAGATTGATGCAATCACTTTACCTGGTAAAGATGGTGAATTCCAAATCTTAAATAACCACGCCCCTATTGTAGCAACTTTAGGTGAAGGAACAATTAAAATTGCTGTTCACGAATCTACTTTCAAAGATTTCGATAATAATTCAGGAAAAGTGTACACTTCTCCATCTCAAGCAAAAACTTTATTATTTGATATCAAAGGAGGAACATTAGAAATGAATAACAATACTGTAATCGTTTTAGCGAACTAATATTACATATTCATATAATATCAAGC
>JAHAYH010000088.1 GCA_018384745.1 Caryophanon sp.
TGTAGTCTCAAGCTCACGCTTTTCCCGCTGGAGTCCGCCTCTTGTTCCAAGCAACATGTAGGTTCAGGTGTCAACCCCAGCTTTCGGTGATGAACCATAAAGTAACAAATTCTGTTTGTAGTGTACCAAACGTTGCACATAAAAAACCACCGTTCTTTTATGAACGGTGGCTTTTTTCGATGAATTATTTTAATTCGTCTAAAATTTCATCTAATTTTTCTGTTTCAGTTGTAATACCGTTTGAAGAGAAGTACCAGTTTACACCATCAAGGTATACGATTTTACCTTCTTTGTAAGCACGTGTTTGTTTAATGATGTCGTTTTCGATGTCAGCTTGGATTGCTTCTACATCTGAAACTGTACGGTCAATTACTAGTAATACTTCTGGATCAGCAGAAAGGATTGACTCATAAGAGAAGTCAGAACCGTGAGAAGATGCTTCAATGTCTTCTGTTACTGGCGTGAAGCCGAAGTCATTGTAAACGTATGCGAAACGAGAGTTTTCACCGTTATCGAAACCAGCGATTTTCTTATCGTTGTACATCGCTACTAAAGCATTTTCATAACCTGCTGCTTTTTCTTTTACAGCTGCTACTTTTTCATCTAATGTAGCTTTTAATTCTTCCGCTTTGTCTTGCTTGCCGAAGATCTCAGCTGCTAAGTCTACTGTTTCTTTTACACCGTCAATGTAGTTTGCGCTGTCAGAGCCGATGAATACTACGTTTGGTGTAATTTCTTTTAACTCTTCATAGAATGAGCTTTGACGACCAGAGATGAAAATGACATCTGGCTCAGCTGCTGCTACTGCTTCAAGGTTGATTTCTTTTAAAGAACCAACGTCTGCAATATCATCAGATGGTGCATACTTATCTTTTAAGTGTGCTGGGATGTTCCCTTGACCACCGTTTGCTGCAACACCTACGATTCCTTCAACACCTAATGCATCAAGTGTATCTAAGAAGCCATAGTCAAATGAGATAATGCGTTTTGGCTCTTCTTCTAATGTTACATCTTCAAATGTAAGTGAAGTACCATCTTCTGTTTCACTGCCTGCTGTTAAAGATTTTACTGTCATTGGGAATGCAGCTGATTCAGTAGAAGTTGCTTCTTCTGTTGAAGTTTCTTCAGTTGCTGATTCCTCTGCAGTTGTTTTTTCTTCTTCTTCAGCACCACACGCAGCAAGCATTACTGTTAATGCAGCAGTTGCAGTTAAAAAACGCCATTTTTTCATTGTAATTTCTCCTCCTAAAATCGTTTCACTCTTCAAATGATAGTGATTATCGTTTTCAATTAACTACTCGTAATTCTATATAAGCCACGTCCATTTGTCAATGAACTTTCGTAAAAAAGTTTTTTCCAAATATAAGACTGACTACGAGTGTGAGTTAAAGTACACACAAATGCGACAACCGTCCTGCTCTTGTACAGGGATGTGCATGTCATATACTTCCTGTAACGCCTCTGAGTTAATAATTTCATTCGTTGGGCCGTCTTTCACAAGGCGTCCATCTTTTAACGCGACAATGCGATCTGAATATACCGAGGCGAAGTTAATATCATGAAGTACAATAATAACCGTTTTCCCAAGCTCATCGACAAGCTTGCGTAAAATTTTCATAATTTGTACAGAGTGCTTCATGTCTAAGTTGTTCAGCGGCTCATCGAGTAAAATGTACTCCGTATCTTGCGCGATTACCATTGAGATGAACGCACGCTGCTTTTGACCACCCGATAATTCATCTAAATATTTATCTTGCATATCGACTAAGTTCATATACTCAATCGCTTCATCAATCTTTTGCTCATCTTCTGCTGTTAAGCGACCTTTTGAATACGGGTAGCGCCCAAATGCGACAAGCTCGCGAATCGTTAAGCGTACGTTAATATGGTTCGCTTGCTTTAAAATAGCGACGCGCTTCGCAAACTCTTGTGATTTAATCCCTTTTACGTTCGCGCTATCTAATAATACTTCACCCGTATCTGAGTCTAACAGACGGCTGACCATTGATAATAGCGTTGATTTCCCCGCACCATTTGGCCCGATAAACGACGTAATTGTACGTGGTTGAATTGTCACTGACACATCTTCTACAACAGGTTTTTTTGCAAAAAACTTTGAAAGACCTTTAATTTCGATCATCCTGCTGACCTACTTTCTTTTAATAATAAGTAAATGAAGTACAGTCCACCGATAAAGTTAATGATTACACTGATCGTTGTATTTAAATCAAATACGTGTAATACAAGGAACTGTCCACCGACAAGGGCAATAATACTAATTAAGCTTGCGCCAATAATGAGCGTTGAATGCTTATACGTCACTAAATACTGGTATGACAAGTTCGCGACAATTAAACCTAAAAACGTAATTGGTCCAACAAGCGCTGTTGATGTTGCGATTAAAATCGATGATAAAATTAACACATGTAGCACGCGTTTGTCATAGTTTACGCCTAAGTTAATCGCTGTTTCACGACCTAAGCTCATAACGTCTAAATCTTTCATCATCAGTGCGCCCCAAATGAAGGCAACGAGTAAAATCGCTGCTGCAATGAGTAGCAGCTCTGTTTTAACGTTTGTAAAGCTTGCAAATAAACGGTTTTGTAAGCTTAAATATTCGACCGGATCAATGATTACTTGTAAAAATGTCACGAAGCTACCAAGCAATGTTCCGATGACCATTCCGGCTAATAATAATAAGTAAATCGGATACTTATCTGCGCGGAATAAGAAGCGGTATAACAGCAATGCGAACAATACCATCGCAATGATTGATACCCCGAAGTTTAAGTAACGGCTAACAACGAAAATCGACGCTGAGCCTAAGAAGAAATAAATAACGGTTTGGACAACCTCATACATCGAGTCAACCCCGATGACAGATGGCGTTAAAATACGGTTGCGTGTTACCGTTTGGAACATGACCGTTGCGTACGCAATAGCGACACCGGTAATGATCATTGCAAGGACACGTACAACACGTTTTGGGAATGCATAGCTAAAGCCACCTTGAATGTTGTAAAACAAGAAGCCTGCAATTGATAACACAGCTAGCACTACTAATATACCAATTTTAATGAGGTTCGTTCTTTTCACACTACTTTGCATATGCTTTCCCCCTAAATAACATCACTAAGAAGATGGCACTACCAATCACTGCAACCGTCGTATTTACTGGAATTTCATACGGGTGTACAACGAGGCGGCTGAAAATATCACATGCAAGTAAGAAAACGACCCCAAGTGCAATTGTGTGTGGAATTGTTTTGCGTAAATTATCCCCTAAATAAAGCGATACGATATTTGGAACGATTAACCCTAAGAACGGAATAACACCGACTGTTAGGACAACTGTCGTCGAAATAAGCGCGACGATCACTAACCCGATGTTTAACACCGTTTTATAGCTTAATCCTAAGTTTTTCGCAAAGTCCTCACCCATACCTGCAACGGTAAATTTATTCGCAAAAATATATGCAAGAATAATTGCTGGAACAGCTACGTATAATAACTCGTAACGCCCTGAAACAACAAGCGTAAAGCTTCCCATAAAGAACGCACTTACGTTTTGCATAATTTCTGATTCATATGCAAAGAATGTTGTTACCGCTGAAATAATGTTCCCGAACATGATCCCGATTAACGGGATGAAAATAACATCTTTGAACTTAATGCGGTCAAGCAATTGCATGAAGATAAATGTTCCTGCTAATGCGAATGCAAAGCCAAATAAGATTTGCTGCATGTATGTCACTTGCGTGAAGAACACCATTGAAATTACAATCCCTAACTTCGCTGCATCTAACGTTCCCGCTGTTGTAGGTGATACGAATTTATTGCGGCTTAATGACTGCATAATTAAACCGGCAATACTCATACCTGCACCGGCTAAAATAATCGCCATTAAGCGCGGTACACGGCTTGCTAAAAAGATTTGCATTTTATCAGAGTCGAAGTCCAATAAATCGCTCGGCTTAATATCAATTGCCCCTACGAACAGAGAAATGAACGATAAAATAACAGCTGCTACAATTAGCATCCATAGTCTCATTTCGTAAACCTCATTTATTCTATTTTTTGTTGATCTAGGCAATGAAAATGATTATCATTGCAATTAAATTTCATTATATACCGTCCATTCATTGCACTTCAACCGCTTCAACTAATTGAGAATACCATCCATATGCTATTTTGAACTAATATGGCGCTTAAAACATAATAAACTCAACACATTACAGATTTAAAAATAGTGAAATATTGTATAAAAAAATTTCTTTTTCTAAATATTTAATAATCATTTTAATTAGACACTTTTGTCATAAAAAACAATTATAAATAGTGTACGAACCATTCTCATTCGTACACTTTGTGTTTTTAGTATGTCTTTTTGCCAATTGTTACGTGTTCTAAATACGCCACATCGACCGTATATCCTCGCCCATTTTGCTGCGGAACGGCAATATGAGCATCGTGTGACATCATCATCGGCGTCACGATGTCGCGCTGCCAGTAGCGGTCAGCACCGGCAATGTCGGCTGCATATATGAAATTCGGTAAGCTTGCAAGCGCCAGTGCATGGCTGCGCGCAATGCCACCTTCAAGCATCCCTCCACACCATACACCAAGACCGTGCTCGTGGCAATAATCGTGTATGCGCATCGCTTCAGTAAACCCGCCAACACGCGCAAGCTTAATGTTGACAATTTTACAGCTACCAAGCTTCACGGCACGCTTCACGTCGTCAAGTGAACAAATGCTTTCATCTAAACAAATGGGCGTTTGAATGTGCTGCTGCAACGTCGCATGATCGACGAGGTCATCATGCGCAAGCGGTTGCTCAATCATCAATAACTGAAATGCATCGAGCGCTTGTAGCTTCGGTATATCATCAAGTGTATACGCACTGTTTGCATCTGCCATGAGCGCAATATCCGGGAAATGTTTACGAATCGTTTGCAGCAACGCTACGTCTTGTTGTGGTGTAATTTTTACTTTAATGCGTTTATATCCTTCATCGAGTGCTTGTTGAATGCGCGCGACAAGCTGCTGCTCTGTCGGCTGGAGCCCAATCGCAACACCAACTTCGATTTGCTGCTGCGTCCCACCGAGTAACATAGCAAGCGGCTTCTTTTGAAGCTGCGCATACAAATCCCACACTGCTGTCTCGATTGCTGCTTTCGCCATCATGTTGCGGCGAATTGGTGCAAACAACGCATGTACGTCGCTCGGATGGTTAAGCGGACGCTTTACAATAAGCGGAATGAGCACCGTTTCTAACATATGCTTCATCGTTTCAACCGTTTCCTCCGTGTAGTACGGCTTTTCAAATGCGAGCCCTTCTCCATAGCCAATTGTCCCGTCTTCATGATGCACTTCGACGACGAGAAACACTTTCGTTGAGATCGTATCGACGCCGCTTTTAAACGGTGTATTTAATTTCATCGCTACGGTGCGTACGACGACTTGTTCAATCCACATTTACAACACCTCTTTTTCGAGTTTCTACTATTATAATAGAATTTCACATTTTTGCTTATTTTTTCGCCTGTTGCCACAAGTCGACATCATCGTGAGGACACGACGAAAAAAACAGCCTCAGTGAATGTTCACTAAGGCTGTTCTAAATTATTTAACACCTTTCATCGCACGAGAAATAATTGGTGAGATGATTAAAATAATAATACCAATACCAACGGCAAAGCCACCTAATACACCGAAGTATGTTACTTCTGATACAACTGCATAAATACGAACTAACTGTGCGTTGATCGCAGAAGCGGCTGCTGATGCTAAGAACCAAATCGCCATTGTTTGCCCAGCGAATGCTGCTGGTGCAAGTTTCGTTGTTGCTGATAAACCAACTGGTGACAACATTAACTCACCAATTACCGCTAAGAAGAACGAACCAACTAACCACCATGGGCTTACTAATGTTTCGCCGTTGTTAGACATAATTGCTGGGATGACCATTAAGAAGAATGACGCCCCTGCAAAGAATAACGCGTACGAGAATTTACGTGGTGTTGATGGGTTTTTTGAGCCAAGCTTCATCCATAAACCTGCAAATAATGGTGCAAGGAAGATGATGAACATTGGGTTTAATGATTGGAACCATACTGGAGAAATCTCGAAGCTGCCAATCATTAAGTTAACGCGTGTATCTGCGTATGTTGCTAAAATCGTTGCGCTTTGGTCAGCGATTGCCCAGAACATTACGGCTGCAATGAATAATGGGATGTACGCTAATACGCGTGATTTTTCTTCCGCTGTCGTTTTTGGACTACGGTACATATAAGTGAATAAAACAGTTGGAATAACAATCCCTAACGTTGTAATCACTAATGAGAAGTTTGCAACCGATAAGTTGCCTGTTGATTTTGCGATTAATACTAATGCGACAATTACTGCAATTGCAATCACTGCGATGATTGACATCTTTTTCTTTTCAGCTGGTGTCATTGGGTTTGGCGCTTGTGTACCTGCTAAACCTAAGTTTTTCTTAGATGTGATCACATATACGATTAACCCTAATGCCATACCGAATGCCGCTACTGAGAAACCGGCATGGAAGCCTGCTGCTTGGTATACACGGTCAATGATTAACGGTGATAAAAATGCCCCCATGTTAATCCCCATGTAGAAGATTGAGAAGCCGGCGTCACGACGTGCATCGTCTTCTGTATACATATCCCCAACAATTGTTGAGACGTTTGATTTTAATAATCCGGTACCAATAATGATGAAGAACATAGACGCAAATAGCATCGTTGCCGTACCTGGTAACGATAGCAATATGTGACCAATCATAATTAAAATACCACCGTAAAATACGGCTTTACGTGTACCAAATACTCGGTCGGCTAAATAACCGCCAATAATACCTGACATATAAACAAGCGATCCGTAAATCGCCATAATTGTGTTAGCTGTCGTACGATCTAATCCTAATCCACCATGATTTAATTCATAGTACATGTAGTATAGAAGGATTGCGCGCATTCCGTAATACGAGAAACGCTCCCAAAATTCAGTGAAGAATAAAGTGAATAACCCTTTAGGATGACCGAAGAAGCCTTTTTGAGGGATTGATTTAACAATCTCGTCTTTGCTCAACATAGCTTTCACCCTTTACTTTTAATATTCAAACAATTTATTACGTTAGTATAACAAACTGTTTCTTTCACATTTCACTACACTAAAGGAAATTAAATTATTTTGCAATACATTTTCAAAAAGTTTAACTACCAAAAATATTCGGTATCTTCATTATAAACTGATAATTAGTACGTTAAATGAACTATTTTAAAAAAATAATTATGTAGTAGTATGATGTAAAAAGCCCCGTTCGAAACATGTACGTTTCGAACGGGGCTTTGAGTAACGAATCCTTAATCTTGCTGCACAAATTGCTTATATTTATTGTAGTCTGCTTCTGTTACTTCCACTTCAAGTAGCGTGCCGTCTTCTTCATATGATGTCGATGCAATCGATGCATGCATATTTAAATAGGAGACAACATCCCCACGGTCGTAAGGAATGAGCATGTTACACGTCACGTAATTCGAGAAAATTTCTTTACGAACCATGTCGATCAGCTCGTCTAAACCTTCATCATTTTTTGCCGAAATCCAAATGTTATCACCACTAATGACTGGATATTGTAAGTTTGCTTTATCCGATTTATTGTAGACGTAAATCGTCGGCACATCCTCGACACCAATTGCCTTTAACGTTTCTTCTGTTACCTGCATCATAAAGCGATATTCCGCATTTGATACGTCCACTACGTGTAACAATAAGTCTGCATCGCGTGCTTCCTCTAACGTTGAGCGGAATGCTTTTACTAAATGATGCGGTAATTTACTGACGAAGCCGACCGTATCTGTTAATAAGAAGCGTTTATTATCTTCTAAATCAATTTGACGTACGCTCGTCTCTAGCGTCGCAAATAGCATATCTTTTTCAAACACTTGCTTATCGTCGTGCTGTCCGATTTTACGCAGTGTTTCGTTCATAATTGTCGACTTCCCTGCGTTCGTATACCCAACGATCGACACGACAGGAATGGCATTTTTTTTGCGCTGCTTTCGCTGCGTTTCACGCTGTGCTTTTACCTCTTCTAAATCGCGACGCAGCTTCGCAATTTGGTCCTCGATTTTACGACGATCTAACTCTAGCTTCGTCTCACCGGCACCACGGTTACTGAAGCTACCGCCTGCACTACCACCTTGACGTGAAAGCGATGCGTGTAATCCGACTAAACGTGGCAGCATGTATTGCAGCTGCGCAAGCTCTACTTGCATTTGCGCTTCTTTCGTTTTCGCACGGCGACCGAAAATATCTAAAATAAGCATCGTACGGTCAATCACTTTGCAATCTAAATCGCGTTCTAAGTTACGAATTTGTGATGGCGATAACTCATCGTTAAAGATGACTAAATTTGCACCAGTTTCATCGTACATCGCTTTTACTTCATCAATCTTTCCTGTACCAATGTAATGAGATGGTGTCACACGCTCTAAATTTTGTGTCACAACACCGACTACTTCCACTTCAATAGCACCTGCTAAATCCGCGAGCTCCTCCATTGAATAATCAAAGTGCTCTGCATTTCGTAAGTTAACCCCTACTAATACGGCACGTTCTATACGCTTTTCAATTTCTTTTAAACTTTGCATACTTACCTCCAAAAATCCGTCCGTCTTGATTCGTTAAATTATACCATAGCGCAGCGCTTCCTACCTTATTCCACAATCGGCGAAATCGAAACAGCGTCGCATTTATGGTACACTTGAACATATTAATTCGTATGCAAAACTTCACATATAAAGGACGACAACATTATGGAATTTACACAAATGAAAGAGGCATTACTCGAGCGCCTCGACAACAAAACGCTTGTACAAGCAACAATTAGCCAACCGCGTCAAAAATCAAACGATATGAAGCGCGTGAAATTAAAGCCACTTGAGTTAAAAGGCGCATATCACATTCAACTAGAATATCAATACGAGCGCGTTTTAAAGCATGAAAATGTGTTGCTAGCAGACATTGCCGCAAAGCTCGACACGCTATTTGATGATTTTCGCCAATTTCAAGGGGACTTTGTCGATGAACAAATTCATGTGCAGCTTTCGAAAAAAAATAAAGTGCTGTTTAAAACGACAAAGCAGCAGCAACAAAAACAAGTGAACTTATCGCATAACCGCAAAAAAAATTACTTATTAGATGATGCTACACCGTATCCGTTTTTAATTCGATTAGGCGTTCAAACAGAAGACGGCAAAGTGAAAAAGCAAAAGTACGATAAGTTCAAACAAATTAATCGTTTCGTGGAATTTATTGACGATGCGCTTGAGCACTTACCTAAAGACCGCACGATTCGCATCTTAGATTTCGGCTCTGGGAAATCGTATTTAACGTTTGCACTCTATCATTATTTAAAGGTTGAAAAAGGTTTAGACTTACGCGTAACGGGGCTTGATTTAAAGAAGGAAGTCATCGAGGAATGTAACGCGATCGCACAAGATTTAGGCTACGATCAACTTGAATTTTTAGTCGGCGATATTAACGATTACAACGATGAAGAAGCAGTCGATATGGTCGTGACGCTTCACGCATGTGACGTCGCAACAGATATGGCATTAGCACGCGCTGTGAAATGGGGCGCAAAAGTGATTTTAAGCGTGCCGTGCTGCCAACACGAGCTAAATCGTCAACTAAACGCACCTGCGCTAAACGTCATGCTTCAGCACGGTTTAATTCGCGAGCGTTTTGCGGCGCTTGCGACAGACTCGATCCGCGCACAAATTTTGTCGCTCGTTGGGTACGAAGCACAGTTGCTTGAATTTATCGATATGGAAAATACACCGAAAAACATTTTAATTCGCGCATACTTCACAGGAAAACAGCCTTCTGCAGCAACGCGTAGCGAATATGATGCGTTTATTCAATTTTTAGCCGCGAAGCCATTTTTACACAATGAGCTTGCAGGTTATTTAGATGAGGTGAGTCATTCGTGATCCAAAAGGTCATTGTTCGAAAACCAGGCGAGAGCTTTTCAGAAGGCTTAACAACATCGGGGCTTGATGCACCCGATTACATAACCGCACTTGCACAACATGAACAGTACGTACAAGCGATTCGTGACTGTGGTTTACAAGTAATTGAGCTACATGCGAACGAATTGTATCCAGATTCTACGTTTGTCGAAGATGTCGCGATTACGACTAGTCGCTTTGCGGTGCTTGCCAATCCTGCACCGACCATTCGTAGCCATGAAGCAAAGCTGATCGAACCGGTCATTCGCGAGCATTTCGATAAAATTTATCGCATTTTCGAGCCAGGAAAATTAGAAGGCGGCGACATTTTAAAAATTGAAAATCGCTTTTTTGTCGGGCTAACAGAGCGCACGAATGCAGAAGGAGCCGCGCAGTTTAAACACGTTGTGGAGCATAACGGCTACGAATGTGAAATCGTTGAAGTCGAGCATGCGGCATTTTTAAAGCAAAGCGTCACATATATCGGCAAAAATACCATTTTAGTGTGCGGTGAATTTGTCGACCATCCACTGTTTGCGACGTACGATCAAATTGTCGTGCCACAAGAGGAAGCGTATGCGACAAACGCGCTAAAAATAAATGAGCATTTATTTATTCCAAGCGGCTATCCACAAACGGCTGCACTGTTAGAGAAAGCAGGCTTTACGTACGCTACGTTACATATGTCAGAGTTTCAAAAGCAAGACGGCGCACTCACTTGTTTATCGTTGCGCTTTTAATCGGCACAGATGCCACTTTCAGTCGGATGAACCGACTGAAAGTGGTTTTTTACATTTACAAAGCGTTAACAATTTGTTCTTCCTTATTTCGCACTTATTCATTGACGTAACTTTCAAACTTTTCTTTAATTCACTCGTTTACATCAAAAAACGTATATAAACCGCGTATTTTTTATGCACGAGCGCATAAACATCGAAATATCCGCATCAAAGCGGTGTAAAAAATGTACTTTTTTGTGAACAACGCTATGTTACAGCAATGTAAATTTTGCTTTTTCCAAGTTAATTTTTATGTAGTTTTGCACAAACGTTTGCTATGATAAGTAAGGTTTCACCATGAAATAGTCATTTCATAAACAATTTATTTTATATACTCTAGGAGGCACTAGACCACAATGTTTAGTTCAAAAAAACCAGATCCATTTTTCGCATCACTTTTAAAAATTGCACAAAACGTGCAAGAGTCAATGCACTTTGCTAACGACTGCAAAATCGACAGCCCTGCGTCATTAAAAGAAATTAGCATTAAAATGAAATCATTCGAAACTGCTGGTGACAAACTAATTCACGAATTAATCGTTGAATTAAACAAAGCGTTCTTAACACCAATCGAACGTGAAGACATTTTAGCATTAGCGATTAAGTTAGATGACATTTTAGATGGTATGGAAAATACAATTGCCCATTTTGAAATGTATTCATTTACAGAAGTAAATGACAAAATGCGTGAGTTCTTAAAATACATCACATTATCAACAGACGAAGCGGTTAAAGCAATGGAATCATTAAACCGTAAAGACTTAGTTGGTATGCGCCAACACGCCATCTTAATTAAAGATTACGAGCGTGAGTGTGATGAAATCTTCCGTTCTTCAATTAAGAACTTATTCTTAAATGAAAAAGATCCGATTCGCTTAATTATTTTCAAAGATATTTACGAGCAGTTTGAAGAGATCGCTGATTTCTGTCAAAACGTTGCTAATACAATTGAAACTATTATTATGCGTAACGCGTAATTTACAAAGGACGAGGAATTAAACTATGGATATGCTATTGGTTATTACCATATTAGTCGTAATTTTTGCTTTAGCGTTCGACTTCATTAATGGTTTCCATGATACAGCGAATGCCATTGCAACATCTGTTTCAACACGTGCGTTAAAACCACGCGTAGCAGTAATGATGGCAGCAGTCATGAACTTTGTCGGGGCAATTACATTCGTAGGCGTTGCAAAAGCAATTGCGAGCGATATCGTTGACCCATTCTCTTTAAATGCTTTTGAAGGTGATACAACTGGTTCAGTTGTTATTTTAGCAGCGTTATGTTCTGCGATTACGTGGAACTTATTAACGTGGTATTTCGGAATCCCATCAAGTTCATCGCATACGTTAATTGGTTCGATTGCCGGTGCAGCGATCGCGTCTGCAGGATTTGGTATTTTAAACTACGAAGGATTTACAAAAATTCTTCAAGCGTTAATCTTATCACCAATTATCGCGTTATGTATCGGTTTCATGATGATGAAACTATTCAAATTTTTATTCAAAAACTTCAGCCTTTATTCAACAAACAAAGGCTTCCGCTTAGTACAAATTGCGACAGCAGCAATTCAATCGTTTACACACGGTACGAATGATGCACAAAAAGCAATGGGTATTATTACGATGGCGTTAATTGCTGCAAACATGCAGTCTGGTGACGAAGTACAAGATTGGGTACGAGTTGCCTGTGCATTAGCAATGGGTCTTGGTACAGCTATTGGTGGTTACAAAATCATCAAAACAGTTGGTGGTAAAATTATGAAAATCCGTCCAGTCAATGGTGTTGCAGCTGATCTTTCTTCTGCGTCAATCATTTTCGGTGCGACATTAATTCACTTACCAGTATCAACAACGCACGTAATCTCTTCTGCGATTATGGGTGTTGGTGCTGCACAACGTGTAAAAGGCGTTAACTGGGCAATCGCGCGTAAAATCGTCATTACTTGGTTCATTACAATGCCAATTTCAGCATTAATGGCGAGCATTTTCTTCGTCATTTTAAACTTAATGTTTTAATTTGTGAGCAGTTATCCACATGTGGATAACTGCTTTTTGTATTTTTGTCCACAACGTGCGTATACTAAAGTTAACATTTGTTCTTTCGTTTATCGCATTCTATAAGAACAAATCATCATTTTATGTAAAGGTGGTTATGTATGAAAACATTCGCAAGGTGGATGACGTCTTCACCGAAAATCATTGTATGTATTTGGTCAATAATCTTTATCGTTGCAGCAGTCCTTGCGCTCCAGTTACCGTCAAAGCTTGAAGGTGACGGTTTCTCCGTCGATGGCGATCACGCGTTTGTAAGTAATGAACTTGCGAAAACGTTTGATGTGCCAAAACAAACGATTTTTATCGTCTTTGAGAACGAATCGGATGCGACGATTGAACAAGCGTTAACAGATGTTGCAGCGCTTGATGACGTGCAAACGATTGTTTCGCCACTCGATGATCGAGACTCGTATATGAAAGATGGTGTGGCGTATGGTATGCTGCATTTCGATGAAACGGTATCCAATCTTTCACCGATTGTGCGCGAATTGCGCGAAACGCTTGAACCATACCCAGCCGTTCATATTACCGGTGGACCCGTCATTAACGAAGATTTAAACAGCGCGAGCCAAACCGATTTAATTAAAGCAGAAGCAATTGGCTTACCGATTGCGCTGATCGTGTTACTGCTTGCGTTTGGAACACTTGTCGCATCGATTTTACCAATCGTCATCGGTGCTGTAACCGTTATAATCGCATTTGGTATTTTAGTGCTTGTTAGCGGCTCGGTGAACTTGTCGATTTTCGTGTTAAATATTGTACCGATGCTCGGCCTTGCCCTTAGCATTGACTTCGCCTTGCTATTTATTAATCGCTACCGCGAGGAGCAGGCAACGAAGTCGGTTGTCGAATCGCTACAAATCGCCATTCAAACCGCTGGACGCTCGATTATTTTCTCTGCGATTTGTGTCATCATCGGACTTGGTGCGATGGTCGTGATCGACATTGAGCTGTTCCAAAACATCGCTCTTGGCGGGACAATCGTCGTATTTCTTGCCGTCATTGCTAGCTTAACGCTTCTGCCGGCTGCGATTCAACTTCTTGGTCATCGCCTCAATAAATGGCGATTGCTGCGTGTAAAAGATTCCTCTTCACGTTGGCAACATTTCGCCGCATTCGTCATGAAGCGACCAATTATGATCATTTTCGTCTCTGTATTATTAATGGGCATGGCGATGATTCCGTTAAAAGATTTAAAGCTAACGATTCCATCGGTTGATTCGTTGCCGCTGTCATACGACTCACGCGCATCATATGAGCTGCTTGATGACACGTTCGGCTTAGCGACACAATCGTCTGTGTACATGCTAGCAGAGCGCGACGGTGGCTGGACGAGCGAGGAAGCACTTTTACAAATTGATGACGTCGCAAAAACGATTGCGAAAGACGTGCTTGTACTAGATGTTACAACGCCGTTTTCTGCAAGTGGCATGGACGTCACAACGTTTTATGAAGCGATGCAAACCGAGCAAGGTAAAGCGCAATTACAACCGGTGATCGATTCATTCATTCAAGGCGATGAACTGTTTATGCCACTCACAATTGATGTGGATGGTGCGTCGACAACGGCACAAGACTTCGTGCGTGATTTATCGACAACAGATCTTGGTGTTGACTTTAAACTTGCCGGTCTTGCGAAATATAACCAAGAAATTTTTGATGAAATGTTCCAAAAGATCGGCTACGCATTAGCCATCATTATCATTTCGACGTTTATCATTTTAATGCTCGCGTTCAAATCGGTACTCATTCCGTTGAAGGCAATTTTAATGAATGTCGTCGGGCTATGTGCGACGTTCGGTATTTTAGTGTATATATTCCAGTACGGTCACTTCGGGTTACCTGAGACGACGATCGCGCTCATCATTCCTGTACTCGTCTTTTGCTTAGTATTTGGTTTAAGTATGGACTATGAAGTGTTTTTAATTTCCCGCATTCAAGAGGAGTACAACAAAGGACAAACGAACACAAAAGCGACGGTGTCAGGACTCGTTTCAACGTCAAAAATTATTACATCGGCGGCACTTATTATGATTGTCATTACGGGCGCATTTGCGTTCACAGACGTTATGCCGATGAAGCAAATTGGTGTTGGCATTGCGATTGCGATTGCGATTGATGCGACAATTATTCGCTTAATGCTCGTGCCAAGTTTAATGAAGCTTTTTGGTGAATGGAACTGGTGGTATCCGTTTAAACGTAAGTCGTAAAACGAGCTTGCATATACGTATAGTATCGACAAAACATGAGATGAAGCTGTGTCTGAAATGAAACAAAGCAGCTGGGACATAAGTATAATTTCAATGAAATGCAATTTAGTTATATGCTAAAAATTTGATGGATAATCACGACGCGAAGAGCGGACTTCTAGGGGAATAGCAAAGGTTTTTTTGCGACGAGTAACCGCAGGAGCATGAGCTTGAGACTACAGGCTCAAGCCATGACCGAAAGAATTGCCTGCTCGAAGCAAAGTGATCGAAAAAGCAGAAAAAATATGGCAATCACAAAAGAGAAACAAAATGAAATCATCGCTCACTACGCACGTCACGAATCTGACACACGTTAAGTTGAAGTTCAAGTAGCTGTTCTTACTTGGGAAATCAAACACCTTACCGAGCACATTAAAA